>JARLHR010000202.1 GCA_031292145.1 Clostridium sp.
AAGTTTCTTAATGGGAGGTTGTTCCATTTTTGCTTGTCCTGAGCTTGCCTCAGGAGCATGCGGAAATGGGTGCAACCTCCCATTTAGAAACTTCCAGCGAAATTTTCGCAGTCCTATGGAACAAATATGTATTCAATTTCGGTGAGTTAACGCATAAGTCTAAGTCTTGCTTTGTTTATCTATAAGTTCCACATTGTTTGTTTAAGGCACAATCAAAAAAATAACAAGTCCATCTGCCAGAAAAGTTCCGTATTGCAGCATAGCTGCTCTTTTCTAATGTGCCTATTTTCCATCATGCTGCGTCAGCAGATTGCCCTAATAGGCCCACTATGAGACCAATCTGTTTCTTTGCCTGATGAAAAATAATCATGGCATTTTGGAATTGCTATTTTCTTTCATGTGCCTAAATTTTAGTAATAACTTTACAATCTATAGTTTTTAATGTTTTTTATATAATTTGGTAGGTTGTTGGATGTATGCACAAGTGATAAACTTTATATTGCAAACAAAAACGTTTACAGAAAAAAGCTCATAATTAATAAAATATAAAGATATATAATTAAATAATAAGATAGGGGGAAAAATTAATGAGAAAAACAAAACTGATTATTAGCATGCTTCTAACAGGAGTCGTGTCATTAAGTCTTCTTGCAGGTTGTGGAAGTCAAACTAAGGAGACCACCGCTTCTGGGGATGGAAAAGTTAAAGAATTTTCAGCATTCTTTGCAGTAGCGGGAAAAGAAGTGCCTGATAACAGACTTAAAAATGCTATAGCTGAAAAAATTGGAGCAAAAATAAATGAGCAATGGCTTACAGGTCAAACTGCAAAAGAAAGAATCGGTGTAATGATTGCAGGCGGTGAGTATCCAGACCTTATAGATGGAAGCGATGGAACACAAGCTCTTGTAGATGCAGGTGCGCTTATTCCATTGGAAGATAAAATTGACAAGTACCCTAATATTAAAAACTTTTTAACACCTACTGAATGGGAAGAATTAAAAAAAGATGATGGACATATTTACTATATACCACAATTTGGACAAATTAGAAATAAAGATACAACGGTACAGCATGGTGATGAAGCCTTTTGGATTCAAAAAGCAGTATTAGAATGGGCTAATTATCCTAAAATTACAACTCTTGATCAATATTTTGACTTAATTGAAAAATATAAAGCTGCTAATCCACAAATAAATGGACAACCAACTATAGGATTTGATATTTTAAGTGATGACTGGAGATATTTCTGTTTGGAAAATCCACCTCAATTTTTAGCAGGGTATCCTAACGATGGAAAGGCAATTATAGATAAAGCTACATTAACAGCTAAGAGCTATAATTCAATTCCAGAAGCACAACAATACTTTAAAAAATTAAATGAAGAATATAATAAAGGAGTTATAGATCCAGAAACATTCACAGCATCTTATGATCAATATACATCAAAACTCTCTACAGGCAGAGTGCTTGGAATGGTAGATCAACATTGGGAGTTCTTAACAGCAGAAAATTCATTAAAGCAACAGCACTTAGATGAGAGAACTTGGGTGCCATTAGGTTTAACAATTGATCCTAATGTAAAAGCACAATACAGAACTAAACCAGCATTTAACGCAGGTGGAGGTATAGGAATTTCGAAAAACTGTAAAGATGTAGATGGCGCGTTAAAAGCTATGAATGATTTATTATCTCCAGATGTATTAACATTAAGATATTGGGGAGAAAAAGATAAAGACTACAAGGTAGATGATAAAGGTTCATTCTATAGAACAGAAGAACAAAGAGCAAATTTTAGAAACCAAGATTGGGTAAACGCTAATATGTGTATGTACACATATATGCCTCAATACGGTGCAGGTTACTTAGATGATGGAATTAATACTATATTGCCAGAACAACAACAGATTGAATTTGAACAAACATTAACTGATGTAGATAAAAAGGTTTTAAATGCATATGGCTATAAGAATTGGACAGATTTCCTTAATAAAGTTCCAGAACAAAATGAACCTTGGTATCCAATTTATTCAGCATGTAGTACATGGTCAGCAGATCAACCAGAACAAATGGCAATGCAAAAAATGGATGATATTAAAAAGCAATGGCTTCCTAAGGTTATTATGGTTAAACAAGATCAATTTGATTCTACTTGGAATCAATATCAAACAACACTTACAACTCAGGCAGATGTAAAGGCTTATGAAGATGCCCTTACTAAAGAAGTAAAGAGAAGAGTAGAAAAATTTGGTAATAAATAATAGATATATATGAATTAGGGATCTTTTTAGATCCCTATTCTTAAAAGTTCTTTAACAAGATACAAAAGGAGGCTGAACATGGAATTAGAAGTGAAAAATATTAATCCAAATGAAGAAATAAAAATAAAAAATAATTTAATGAAAAATATGAAAAAACAAAAAACGTTGATTTTAATGTCTATTCCATTTGTCATATATACATTGATATTTAACTATACACCTCTTGTTGGCTGGCTTATGGCATTCCAGAAATTTAAACCTGCAAAAAGTTTATTTGATCAAACATGGTGTGGTTTTGATCAATTCAAGATATTATTTTCTGATCCAAATTTTATAAAAGTTATAAGAAATACTTTATGTATGAGTTTAATTAACTTAACATTAGGTTTTATATGTTCGATTGGTTTTGCTTTACTATTAAATGAAGTGAGGTTAATGATAGCAAAAAAATTTGTACAAACGATCTCTTATTTACCTCATTTTCTTTCATGGATAATTGTAACAGGAATAGTTGCTGATGTTCTTTCGCCAGAAGCAGGTATCATTAACCAAGTTTTAGTTGGACTACATATTATAAGCCAGCCCATAAATTTCTTTGCTGATACAAAATACTTTTGGGGAATTGTAGGATTAACTAATGTTTGGAAAGAAGTTGGTTGGGGAAGTATTATCTACCTTGCAGCTATTACTTCTATTAATCCAGATTTATATGAAGCAGCTGAAATAGATGGAGCAGGAAGATTTAAAAAGATGCTTCATGTTACATTACCGGGTATTAAATCAACAATATTTATATTATTAATAATGAACATTGGAAATATCGTTAACGCAGGTTTTGAAGTACAATACCTACTTGGAAATGGTCTTGTTCAAGATGTGTCACAAACAATAGATATTTTTGTATTGAAATATGGTATTAGTTTAAATAACTATTCATTAGCTACAGCGGCAGGTATATTTAAGAGCGTAATTAGTATAACGTTAATATATATGGCAAATCGCTTTGCAAAATCAGCTGGTGAAGAAAGGTTATTCTAAAGGAGGATTATCAATGGTAGGTTTTAGAAGGAGAAGTAAAAGTGATATTTTTTTTGACAGTCTTATAGGAATATTCATGGTAGCATTTGTAATTGTAACATTATATCCAATTTTGAATACACTAGCTATTTCATTTAATGATGGAATTGATTCTGTACGTGGAGGTATTTATTTATGGCCAAGAATGTTTACCATAAAAAATTACCAAACAGTATTTCATAATCAGAATTTAACACAAGCAGCATTTATATCAGTTTCAAGAACCATAATTGGTACAGTGCTCCAAGTATTTTTAACAGCAATGCTTGCATATGTCATTAGTAGAAAAGATTACTTATTTAAAAAGCAGCTCTCATTTTTCTACGTATTAACAATGTATGTAGGTGGGGGAATGATTCCAGTTTATGTATTAATGAAATATCTACATTTAACAAATAATTTTCTAGTATATATTTTGCCAGGTTTAATTAGTGCTTTTAATATGATTGTTATTAGAACCTTTATGAATGGATTGCCAGACAGTTTAGTTGAATCAGCGAAAATTGATGGTGCAGGAGATTTTAGGATTTTTCTTCAAATTGTATTACCTTTATGTAAACCAGTACTTGCAACTGTCGCATTATTTGTAGCGGTAGATCAATGGAATGCATGGTTCGATGCAATGCTTTATAATTCAGCAAGTCCAAATTTAACAACACTACAATATGAACTTATGAAAGTATTGTCTGCTTCAGCACAACAAGGTAGTTCAGGTACAGTAGATATGGTGAAGAATGCAGCTAATATGGTTACACCAAAATCTCTTCGTGCTGCTATTACAATAGTAACAGCTTTACCAATTGTTTGTTTATATCCGTTCCTACAAAGATATTTTGTATCAGGACTTACTATTGGAGGCGTAAAAGAATAAAAAAATCAAGAAGACAAAGGGAAATTTAGAATAACAGATTACATTGCACAAGGAGTAAAAGTATAATGAGTGCTTATGAAACAAATAATTACCATAATGTTTTTAAGGAATACGGATATTCTGATGAGGAAATAAACAAAAGATTAGAGAATATTTACGAGACTATTTTTTATGGAAATGAAGTAGAAAGGTTATATCATCCCGTTGGGGATGATATGGCCTACTTTGTGGATACAGGCAACAATGATGCTAGGACAGAAGGTATGTCCTATGCCATGATGATGTGTGTTCAAAGAAATATGAAAGAAGAATTTGACCGTTTGTGGAAATGGACAAAGACATATATGTTTATGGAGGAAGGCAGAAATAAAGGATATTTTGCATGGTCTGTAAAGCTGAGTGGTGAAAAAAATTCAGATGGACCGGCACCAGATGGTGAAGAATATTTTGCTATGGCATTATTCTTTGCTTCTAATCGATGGGGAGATGGAGAAGGTATTTTTAATTATTCTAAAGAAGCTAAAACACTTCTTCATGAATGTGTCCACAAGGGGGAAAAGGAACCAGGAGATCCTATGTGGGAGCCTAAAAATAAACTTATTAAATTTGTTCCTGGCCTTGATTTCACTGATCCATCTTATCATTTGCCACATTTTTATGAATTATTTTCTCTTTGGTGCAATGAAGAAGATAGTGAATTTTGGAAAGAAGCAGCTGAATGTAGTAGAGAATATCTAAAAAAAGCTTGTCACACTGTTACAGGATTAGCACCAGAATATTCGAAGTATGATGGAGTACCTTGTGATTCACCTTGGGCTAGAGGTTATCATGAAAGATTTTATAGTGATTCTTATAGGGTAGCTGCAAACTTAGGGTTATCTTATGAATGGTTTCATGCTTCAGAATGGGAAAGTGAATGTGCAGATAAGATTCAAACTTTTTTCTGTGAGACAGTTAAGGGAAAAGCTGATTTAGTGTATGAAATAGATGGAACTATTATAGAGGAAAAAGCATTGCACCCAGTAGCTATTATTGCAACTAATGCAATGGCTTCGTTAGCAAGTAAAGGTAAATACAGAAAAGAATGTGTAGATTTATTTTGGAATACACCATTAAGAACTGGTGAAAGAAGGTATTATGATAATTGTTTATATTTATTTGCCTTCTTGGCACTAAGTGGAAATTATAAAATTTGGAAGTAGAGGAAGGTAAAAATGAATAAAATAAAAAATCCAATTTTATCTGGATTCTATCCAGACCCATCAATATGTGCGGTAGGAGAAGACTTTTATTTAGTTACATCTACCTTTGCGTACTTTCCAGGAGTTCCAATCTTTCATAGTAAAGATTTAGTTAACTGGAATCAAATTGGGAATGTACTTGATAGAAAGTCACAACTAAATTTAGAGATGGCAGGTCATTCAGAGGGAATATTTGCACCTACCTTACGTTATCATAATGGTAAGTTCTATATGATAACCACAAATATTAGTCATGGAGGCAATTTCATTGTAACAGCAGAAAAGCCAGAAGGACCTTGGTCTGATCCATATTGGCTAGAAGGAGCAGAAGGTATTGATCCAAGTTTATTTTTTGATGATGATGGAAAAGCCTATTATATAGGGACAAGGCCAAATCCAGAAGGTGTACGTTATAATGGGGATTGGGAAGTCTGGATTCAAGAATTAGATTTAAATAATATGTGCCTTGTAGGTGAGAGTCATAAAATCTGGAAAGGTGCACTGAGAGATGTAATTTGGCCTGAAGGTCCTCATCTTTATAAAAAAGATGGTTATTATTATTTAATGATAGCAGAAGGAGGAACAGGTCCTGACCACTGTATTACTATTGCACGAAGTGCAGATATATATGGAAAATATGAAGGGTGTCCACGTAATCCTATTATTACTCATAGACATTTAGGAAAAACTTATCCAATAAAACATGTTGGACATGGAGACTTGGTGAAAACAAAAGATGATAAGTGGTTTATTGTTATGTTAGCAAGTAGAATGTGTGATGGATTTACTAATCTTGGTAGAGAAACCTTTTTAGCAAAGGTAACATGGGAAGAAGGATGGCCAGTAGTAAATCCTGGTTCTGGAATATTAGAATTAGAACAGGAACATGAACTTTTGGAATACCAAGTAGAGCCTAAGGAGGCATGTTATCATTTTTATGGAAAAGAGTTGGATGATAGTTGGATGTTTTTAAGAAATCCAAGTGAAAACTTATATTCCCTTACAGAAAAGGAAGGCTGCTTGCGTTTACATCTAAAAGAACAATCACTAAAGGATTTGGATAATCCTGCTTATATAGGAATCAGGCAGAAGGACTATCATTATATTGCGACTACAATGATGGAATTTAAACCAAATCATGAAAATGAAAGTGCTGGAATTGCAATAGTTCAAAGTAATGAATATCACATGAGGTATGAATATACTAAGAAAAATGGAAAAGAAGTATTACAAGTTGTTGAATGCATGGAAGGTAAAGATATTTTAATTAGTGAAATTGAAATAGATGCCAGCAGATTATATTTAAAAATAGTAAGCAAAGGGCAAAGGCTGGATTTTTATTATGGAACTGATGGAAATGACTATAAGCTATTAAAAAAAGATGTACACGTTATAAATCTTAGTACAGAAGTAGCTGGTGGCTTTGTAGGATGTACTATTGGAATGTATGGAAGCAGCAATGGGGAAATGACTAATAATTATGCTGATTTTCACTGGTTTGAGTATAAATCATAATTAAGAAAATTTGTTAGGCTCATAGCTTTTTAATTGACAATGGAGAATTGATAATTAACAATTTTAGGATGAAATTACTTCGTAATTTCTTATTATAATTTTATTAAGAAAAGCCTACAGGCTTTTCATCCTTCATTGTAAATTGTCAATTATTTTATGATTCTTTATATTTGGGTTTACTGGAATTTTATGAATTTCTATAAATAAAGGAAATAATTAAAAGGAGAGATATTAGAGTGTTTAATGAGAAAAAAAGATTAAAATTAATGAGTTTAATTGTTATGGGTTCTTTACTTGGTGGGATGTACACATCCACTAATAGTATACCAGCAATGGCTGAAACTGGGAATACATCATTGGTGAGCGTAGTTAATAGCACGTTTGAAAGTGATGATACTACTAGCTGGTGGGGAACAGGGAGTGCACAGATTCAAAAAGTAACTACTGGAGCACAAGCTGGAGCAAGCTGTTTAGAGGTAACTGGAAGAACTGCTGGTTACATGGGGCCTCAAACGGATTTAACAGGTAAAATTGAAGGTGGTAAAACATATACAACTTCTGTTTGGGTAAAATTTAATGGAACAGACGGAGAAACAAAAAAGTTCAAGGTTACTTTAGATAGTATGATAGATGGAACACAAGGTTATAACCAAATGACAGAACAAGTAGATGTACCAGCGAACACATGGACGCAAATTACTGGTACATTGGCACTAAGTGGGACAGTAACTAAGGCTAAACCTTACGTAGAGTGCGATGATGCCACAACTGATTTTTATATTGATGATTTTAATATTACAACACAAGGGTCAGAAAATACATCTAATGATGCAGTTTACTCTCAAAGCTTTGAAACTGGATTAGATGGTTGGGGAGCTAGAGGTTCTGCAGCAGTTTCACAAGATTCATCAAATTATCAAGATGGAAGCAATTCTCTAAAAATATCAGGAAGAACGAAGACTTGGGAAGGACCAATAAAGGATTTAACTAATATACTTACAAAAGGCCAGTCTTATCATTTTTCTGCATATGTTATGTATAATGATGAAAGAGGAGCTGATAGTCAAGCTTTTAATTTACAATTTGAAAACGTTACGACAGGAGCAAGTGCAAGTTATCAAACTGCTGGAAGCGCAACAGCTAAAAAAGGTGAGTGGACTAAAATAGAAGGTAACTATACAATACCTGCTGATTCAGATCAATATTCATTATATATAGAATTGCCTTATAAATCAGATGATAAAGTTACTGATTCTGATAAAATAGATTTTTACTTAGATAATTTAGTTATTACACCAACACAGATAGCAAAAAAAGATTTCCAAAGAGATATACCTGAATTGAAAAATGTGTTTAAGGACTATTTCCCTGTTGGAACATGTGTAAGCCCACAACAGATTGATGGTAGTGATGTTCATACTGACTTTATTAAATACCAATATAATGCATTGGTACCAGGTAACTTTATGAAACCTGATGCACTACAACCAACGGAAGGCAATTTCCATTGGGATGATGCAGATAAATATGTAGAATTTGGCCAAAAAAATGGCATGACATTGAGAGGACATACTTTGGTTTGGCATAATCAAATACCTGATTGGTTCTTCCAAGACCCTAATGATCCAACTAAGCCTGCTACAAGTGAACAATTAAGAAGCAGAATGGAAAATCATATAAAAACTGTAGTTGGCCGATATAAAGGAAAGATAAAGTATTGGGATGTTGTAAATGAAGTTATCTCAGATGTCAGTGGATTAAAAGGAGATAGTGAAGGCTCAAAGTGGAAATCTATAATGGGAGATATTGATGGTGATGGTTATGATGACGATTATATTGAATTAGCATTTAAATATGCCCATGAAGCTGATCCTGATGCAACGTTAATTATAAACGATTACGGCACAGAAGGAAGCACTAGAAAGAGAGATGATTTATATAATTTAGTTGAGAGAATGCTCAAAAAAGGTATTCCAGTAGGTGGTATAGGTCTTCAAAGTCATATTTCTATGTATAGTCCTTCGGCTGATCAAATTAAAGATTGTATTGAAAAGTTTGCAAGTTTAAAGAAATATAATCCAAACTTTACTGTACAAGTTACAGAATTGGATATGTCTATTTATAATAGTGATAGCGATGCTCAAAAGACCGTTACAGATGATATTTTGGCGCAACAGGCAAGTAGATATAAAGAAATATTTGATGTTTATAAAGAGGAAGCAAAGAAGGGTAATTTAGGTTTAGTTATGCTTTGGGGTAATTCAGATGATGACACCTGGTTAGATAATTTTCCAGTAAAAAACAGACTAAATGCTCCAATGCTTTTCGATAGAAATTTGCAGGCTAAACCTGCTTACTGGGCAATTGTTGATCCATCAAAGGTTTCTGTATATAAACAAAAAGTAAATGTATCACAGGGTACACCTACAATTGGAAATGATGCGGATCCCAAATGGGCCATGATTAAATCTTTTGATGTTAATTCATATGTAAAAGGAATAAATGGAGCTACAGCAAAAGTAAAGACTATGTGGGATACAAATAATTTATATATTCTTGCAGATGTAAAGGATGAAACTGCTAGCGATAAAGATAGTGTAGATATATATTTAGACAATGGTCAAGGTGGATATACAAAATATTCAATTAATCCAAATACTAATACTGATACAGTTAAAGTTAATAAAACGACTGATGGATATGAAATCCAAGCTAAATTACCATTGAGTGATATACAAGCTAAATTAGGATCTGAGATTAAATTTGATATGGGAATTAATGATTATGGTTCTGATGGGAATATGAATTCTTCAGTAGTTTGGAATGATTATACTGAGGATACATTGAAACCAGAAAATGGTGGAGTGTTAGTGCTTGGACAGGAATCAAAGCTTACAGAAGCTAAAAGAGGAACTCCTAATATTGATGGTAATATAGATGAAATATGGAATAATGCTAATGTTATAAGCACAGATGTAAACGTACAAGGAAGCAATACAGCTAAAGCTAAAGTCAGAACTTTATGGGATAAAGATTATATTTATGTATTAGATGAAGTTACTGATAGTAATTTAGATAAAAGCAGCCCTAATGCATATGAGCAGGATTCTGTTGAGACATTTATAGACGAAAATAATGCAAGAGCATCAGCTTATGATGGGGATGATGCTCAATATAGAGTGAATTATGCTAATGATCAAAGTGGTGCAGGAAGCAGAATTACTGATAAATTTAAATCAGCAACTAAGACAACTGATAATGGATATATAGTAGAAATGGCTATTCCTTTGCATAATGAAGCTGTGGTTAATCAAATTATGGGCTTTGATAATCAAGTTAATGACGCAGTTGGTGGTAAAAGAGTTGGAATTAATACGTGGTGTGATTCAACTGGTCAAACTTGGTCTACTATGAGTAATGTTGGTAATTTACTGCTTGTGGATACAAGTGCTGAAAGCAATAATTCAAGCAACTCAACTTCAGGCAATACAAACAGTTCAAATACTAATACTAATACTAATTCAAGCAGTTCAAGTACAAGTAATAAGCATAGTTCAAGTACAAGTAGTTCAAGCAGTTCAAATTCAACTGATACTTCTAAAGAAAGTGCAAATCAAAATACAGATGCCTCTAAAAATAAACAAACAGTGCAGAATGGATGGAGTACTGATGGAACTGGCAGGTGGACATTTACAGAGGATGGAAAAAAGGTTGTTGGCTGGAAGGCTATTAATGATAAATGGTATCTAATGGATAATAATGGACAGATGCTAACAGGATGGCACCAAGATACAAAGGGAAAATGGTACTTCTTAAAAGATAGCGGAGATATGGCAACCGGCTGGGTACAAGATGTTAATGGAAGTTGGTACTTCTTAAAAGATAACGGAGAAATGCACACAGGATGGATGCAGGATGTTGATGGAAAGTGGTATTTCTTAAGTGATAGCGGAGAAATGCTTTATGATACAACAGTTGATGGATATAATTTAGGAGCTGATGGGGCTTGGATTCAATAAAAAATCAAGTCTATTATAAAAGAAATAATATTAAATATTCAAGGGAAATGGTGAATATAATGATCGGCATCCCCATTTTGTACAGACTAAGCCATATTCTATGTTAAAATAAATGCAGCCACAAGGAAATCAAAGGAGGAACTTGTGGCTGGTTTTAGGCATATGAAAAAAATAATAAGTAAATGATTCCCAGACATTATTTTCATGTGCCTAATGTAAGAAGATAGCAACTTAGTAGCCTAATATTACATATTATTTAAATACTAAATTATTGATTAACTACCAGTAATATTATATGATAAAATATGAAATCAAGTTATTTTTTGTAAGAGGGGTAAGAATGTGAGGAGATTAAATGTATTAAATAATTACAGCATTAGATCAAAGTTATCGATAATATATTTTTTCTGTGTTCTAATTCCTGTAATTATCACTAATTCAGTATTTTACATTACTATAGAAAGTAATGAGGTAAGAGAGCAAAAAGTGAATATGACAGAGTCCATACAGAGAGTTAAATATAATCTAGGAGCAGTTTTAGATGACTGTGTATTAGTATCGAACCATTTACGTAGTGATGTAACCTTGAATGAGTTTATTAGTAAACGGTATGATAGCCTTCTCACGTATTATGAAAGATATAACTACTTATTACAAAACAATGTGATTAGTTATTATTATAACTCACAACATGTTTATCAAGTTACAGTATATACAGACAATGATACTATCAGTAATAGCAGTAATTTTATGAAGTTAACGCCAGAGATTAGGGAAAGTAAGTGGTACAAAGAATTTTGTAATAATAAAAGAAATATGACTATATCTGTATATTATGACGATAATAAAAAATATATTTCATCAGATGGTGCAGGACGTACCATAAGTATCATTCGTAAATTGGACAACTTCGAAAATAAGAATGAAAATATTTTAAAAATTGATGTTGATTATAATGTAATTCTTAAGGATATTTTGAATGAAAAAATGGATGATAACTTATATGTATGCAATAAAAACTATATTTTATTTTCTAATAAAACTCCAAATTCTATTTCAAATGAATTTGAACCAATAAGTAATATGGATGAAAAGGAAGTCAAATTAAATGATTTCTTTAAATTTCAAGCCACAAATGAAGAATGGAATATTATAATTACGGCAAATCAGGTTAATTCTTTTTCAACAATTCTGGAGAAAAAAGATATACTATTTGGATTAATAATATTTAATTTGCTATTGCCTACAATTATTATTATTTTAGTTTCTAATTCAATTGGACATAGAGTAAAATTACTTAGTAAATATTTAGGTAAGGTAGAAAATGAGGAATTCTATACAATTGAAAACAGTGGTGGAAAGGATGAAATAGGAAATTTAATTAGAAGTTATAACTTGATGGTTTTAAGAATTAAGGAACTAATAGAAGTAGTATTTAGGAGAGATGCAGAAAAGCAAAGGTTAGAATTAGCTAAAAAACAGGCAGAATTAAAAGCTTTACAAAGCCAGGTGAATCCACATTTCATGTTTAACACTCTTGAAAGTATCCGTATGCGGAGTTTGATTAAAGGTGAAGGGGAGACTGCAGATATAATAGAGCATTTATCAACATTGTTAAGAAAAACAATAAATTGGGGAGAAGATTATATTACTATTGAAGATGAATTGCTTTTTGTAGAAAATTATCTTCAAATTCAAAAATATCGTTTTGGTGATAAATTATCTTATAGCTTTTATATTATGGATGAATGTAAAAATATAAAAATTCCAAAGTTATCCATATTAGCTTTTGTTGAAAATGCGTGTGTTCATGGCATTGAGGAGGTATCTTATAATGCAAGTATCAATGTTAATGTAATTAAAGATGAACATAATTTATTTATAGAAATTATAGATACAGGAATTGGAATGAATAATGAGGAACTAAATTTAATTAGAGACAAATTAAAGAATGTGCAAATGGA
>JARLHR010000203.1 GCA_031292145.1 Clostridium sp.
ATTCATTAAAAGAAAAAGGATATAATCCTATAAACCAATTAGTTGGATATTTGCTTTCAGGAGACCCTACTTACATCACTAATTACAACGGAGCAAGAGCTTTAGTAAGAAAACTCGAAAGAGATGACATACTAGAAGAGGTTATAAAGTCTTATTTAGAGATAAAGTAGATAGTGCCCGTTTTTATAACGGGCACTTTTTTTTAAAGAGGTGCTTTAATTTGAGGATACTAGGATTAGATTTAGGTCAAAAAAATATAGGAGTGGCGATAAGTGATCCTTTAGGGTTTACAGCTCAAGGGCTAACCACAATAAGAAGAACTAAAAAAGAACAGGATATACAAGAAATAAAGAAATTTTGTGATGAATATAATGTTGAAGTTATATTAATTGGATTACCAAAAAATATGAACGGAACAATAGGACCGTCAGGGGAAATTGCTATGTCTTTTGGTAAGTTAATAGAAGAGGAACTTAAAGTTGAAGTGAAGTTTTGGGATGAACGACTAACTACCGTTGCAGCTCATAAAGCAATGCTTGAAGCAGATTTATCAAGAAATAAAAGAAAAAAGATAGTAGATAAAGTTGCATCAACATATATACTTCAAGGATATTTAGACATGATTTCAAAGTAAATGTTAAAATTATTTATAATTAATATGTATATTAATAATTGAACAGGAAGTTATAATTTAAGTTAATATATTTATAATGATTGAAAAATATAGATTGAAAGTACATATTATAATTTAAGGCACGAATGTTGCTGTAAGCAAATAAAATTTTTTGATGAAAGGAATCGAGTTATGGATAAAGATGCAAAATATGTATATATACCTGATGAAAATGGAAATGATGTTAAATTTGAGGTTATTATATACTTTGAAATAGAAAAATTAAAAGGTCAATATATTATTGCAACACCTACGTTTGAGGAAACAGATGAAGCTTATGCTTTTAAAATTTTTAAAGATGAAGATGGCAGCGATATTTTTATAGCATTAGAAGATGAAGACGATGAATTTGAAATGGTATTAGAAACTTATAATACCCTTATGGATGAAGACGGGTTGATTGAAGAATAATGCGAAAAGTGAGGTGTTATGTATGGATGTATCAAATCTAATTGATATGAATGCCTTAAAAGAAGATTTAAAAAAGAAGGGTTATAAATTAACCCCGCAAAGAAGGTCAATTGTTGATACGATAATTGAAAATGAAGGTCAACATTTAACCGCAGAAGAAATATATGATAAAGTTAAAAAAAGTTGTCCTGAAATTGGGCTTGCAACAGTATATAGAACTATTCTTCTGTTAGAAGAACTAGGGGTTATATCTAGGCTCGATTTAAATGATGGATGTAGTAGGTATGAAATAATGCATTCAAACGAAACGCATAGACATCATCATCTTGTTTGTAATAAGTGCAATAAGGTTTTTGAAGTTCAAGATGATTTATTAGATGAACTTGAAACTGAGATTGAAAAGCAATACAAGTTTAGGATTTTAGACCATAGTGTGAAATTTTATGGTATATGTTGTGAATGTCAAAAAAAATTAAATGATGAATAAAAGGTTTTAAAAAAGACCTTTGTTTATAAATAATATATAAAAAAGGAGGGGAAGTATGAAAAATGAAAGAGCGAAGATAAAAATAATTCCTCTTGGTGGCATAAGTGAAATTGGGAAGAACATAACAGCTATTGAATATAAGGAAGATATTATAGTAATAGACTGCGGTTTAAAATTCCCAGATGATGATATGTTCGGTATAGATATTGTAATACCTGATGTTTCGTATCTAATTAAAAATTCAGAAAAAATCAAAGGAATATTTTTAACTCATGGACATGAAGATCATATAGGAGCATTGCCATATGTATTAAGACAACTAAATGTTCCTGTTTATGGAACTAAGCTTACGCTTGGAATAGTTGAGACTAAACTAAAGGAGCATGGCTTATTATCTTCAACAGAATTAATAAAAGTAAAGCCAAAGGATATAATTAAACTTGAAAGTGTTTCGGTAGAATTTATAAAAACGAACCATTCAATTGCAGATTCGGTTGCAATTGCAATCCATACACCATTGGGGGTAGTGCTTCATACAGGTGATTTCAAGATTGACTATACGCCAATTGATGGAGAAAGAATGGATTTTGGAAGGCTTGCTGAATTAGGAAGAAAAGGTGTTTTAGTAATGATGGCTGATTCAACAAATGTTGAAAAGCCAGGGTATACAATGACAGAAAAAGTTGTTGGTGAGACTTTTTTAAAGCTATTTAGTAAAGCAAAAGGTAGGCTGATTGTTGCTACATTTGCATCTAATATTCATAGAATTCAGCAAATTATTACTGCAGCGGAAGCTTACGATAAAAAAGTTGCTGTGTCTGGACGAAGTATGGAAAATATTGCGCAAGTAGCAATGGAATTAGGATATCTAAAATTTGAAAAAGAGGTACTTGTTCCAATAGACCAAATTTCAAAATATCCTAATGATAAAGTTGTGATAATAACAACTGGCAGCCAAGGAGAACCAATGTCTGCCCTTGCAAGAATGGCGGCTTCAGAACATAGGAAAATTAATATTGTACCTGGAGATACAGTTATAATTTCGGCAACGCCAATACCAGGAAATGAAAAGTTTGTTTCGAAGGTGGTTAACCAGTTATTTAAAAAAGGTGCTCAAGTTATATATGGTTCTGAAGAAAAGATTCATGTTTCAGGTCATGCTTGTCAAGAAGAATTAAAATTAATGCAGTCACTAATAAAGCCAAGGCACTTTATACCAGTACATGGTGAATACAGGCATTTAAAGAAACATGGTGAATTAGCAATGGAAATGGGACTTCCAGAAAAGAATTTATTAATACCTGAAAATGGTGACGTGATTGAAGTTGCTAGAAATAGTATTAAAAAAATCGGTACTGTTGTATCAGGTCAAGTATTTGTTGATGGTCTTGGAGTTGGAGATGTTGGAAATATAGTTTTAAGAGATAGAAAACATCTTTCACAAGATGGTATATTAACAATAGTAGTTACAATAGAAAGACAAACAGGTAAAGTCGTATCTGGACCAGACATAATTTCAAGAGGATTTGTATATGTAAGGGAATCAGAAGGACTAATGGATGATGCCAGAGAGCTTGTTAAGTCTGTATTGAGAAATTGCGAAGAAAGACAAATTACTGATTGGGCAACATTAAAGTCTAAAATGAGAGATGAACTTAGAGAGTTCCTTTATGAAAAGACTAAGAGAAAACCGATGATATTACCAATAATTATGGAATTTTAAAGAAATTTCTGATTTCGGTAGATTATCACATAAATTTCGCGTTGTTTATTTATAATTAATTTGTAATGTACTTGACTTTTATTCGCGGAAAGAGTAAAATTTAAAATAGTTGTGTAGGAAATTGGATGCTTTATGTGTCCAATTTTCTTTTTGAAGAAAAAAGTTATAGGTTTACATAAAAACTTATGTAGCTTTAGCTAAATTTCTATATTTAAAGATATATATTTGATTATGGAAAAAATCTACACTACATACTTAAATTTTTACTAATTTATATACTAACTATAGACAAACTAATAAAAAGAAAAATTCACAGTGTAATTACTGGTTGGAGGAATAAAGATGGAATTAATTAAAAGAGAAGACATAAGAAATATTGCTATCATAGCCCACGTTGACCATGGTAAAACAACTTTGGTGGATGCTTTATTTAAGCAAAGTCATGTATTTAGAAGCAATGAAAAAGTCGAAGATAGAGTAATGGATTCTAATGACTTGGAAAAAGAAAGAGGAATCACAATTCTTTCAAAGAATACTGCAGTAATACATGATGGTGTTAAAATTAATATTGTAGATACACCAGGACATGCTGACTTCGGTGGAGAAGTTGAACGTGTACTTAAAATGGTTGATTCAGTTTTACTTGTTGTTGACTCTTATGAAGGTCCAATGCCACAAACTAAATTCGTTTTAAAGAAATCATTA
>JARLHR010000204.1 GCA_031292145.1 Clostridium sp.
TATAATTTTTAATGTATGATTTATTTAGTAGCATAAGTTAATTATACAATGAATGTGAGTTCTTCGGAATTCACATTTTTTTATTTCTATAAAAAATGAGCCGCTACAAAACTAACTATGTTAGTTTTGCAACAGCCCCTTATTAGTTTATATTAGCCTTGCTTCAACATAGTAATGCTTACTATTCTGTTTTTTTCCATCAAAATAACAATCATCAATATGTCTAATCCGTTTTATTGTAAAGTTCTTAAAAAGCCTCTCAATATCATTTAAATCCACAAAGTAATGTGGAACATCCTTCTCAGCCCCATCTGTTTTTATAACAGTATTATTATCGATATGTTCAAATTTGGGTTCTGAAAATGACCATGTCTCTTTTGAACATAACGTAAAATAAATACATCCATTTGGTTTTAATACTCTTTCAATTTCAGTTAATATTTTTATGAACCCCTCTGTATCTGTATGAGAAATTACATGATATGCCCAGATACAATCAAACGCATTATCTTGAAAAGGTAATTTATTCATATCACATACTCTTGTTAAAATATCTACGTTTTCTCTTATCTGCCATTCTTTTAGATAATTTACACCATAATCTGATAAATCTACAGCTGTAACCTCAAATCCATTCTTTGCAAATAATATTGAGTGTCTACCTAAGCCACACCCCAAATCAAGTATTGATTTTCTACCTTCCTCCTGCCACTTATACATATAATAATAACTTTCTTCGCAAGGAGTTGTCCATATAGATTTATTTGCTATTTCCCAATCCCATTCTTTTGACTCTACCATAAAATCCTCCAATTATAACATATCCTTAACTCTAATACTGTTAATACCAAGAGCAGCTCTTCGCCCCATCAATGAATCCATCTATAACCCCTTTTAAAACATTCGGAACTACATAAATTAAACATATAATAATCACAAATATCCCTATCTTCTTAAGTATCTTATTTTGTTTTTTAGACGCATATGTAATAAGAATAATTCCTAAAACAATACCTATTAAAGTAATAATATCAAGCATACAACACCCTCCATAAAAATCATTTACCTTTATTTTTCAATTTAATGCTATTATATCACATTATGTAAATATATTACTATCAAATAGTTTTTTTATGATTAAAAGTGAACTTGTGACATTAATATAATCCTCTTAATTATAAATTCATCTATCTTGAAAGGAGGTTTAAAACCCTCGGGTACTTATATCGAATTATCAATGGAGATCATTCCGCCCTCGATCCGCTTTGCTATGATACTATATCTACTATGCCAAATAGTAATTTGAATAATTATTTAATTTTTGAACATAATAATATTGAATTAATAACTATGCTCATTCTTTATAAAAAACTTTTAGTTTTTTGCCCCTTTATTGGGGCTTTTTTGCTGGTTTATATAGGTATAAGAATCCATCAACCTTGAGCATTTAATATCATTTAATGTATATATTTTCAACAAAGCTAAACAAAACATTAGAGAGAGGTATACTGAATGAAACTAAAAATATTTTTAATAATTCTTTTAATCTCTGCAATATCCTTTACAGAAACATCAAGCGCAATTTTTGATTCAAATACATATTTGCAGTCAAATACCTATAGAGAAGGAGTATACGATATTACAAGTTTGCCCCAAGTTAAGGCCACAGCTATGCTTACAACCCCAAACACCATTGCAAGTTTAATAATAATTGATCCAAATGGTAATGAAGTTTTTTATAAAAAATTTGATACTGCAAATGAATCTATAAATTTAGGCACTATCTTAGACGATGATAGAATAGCAATAATTGGTAAAGGTGAAATAGCTATTACAATTAATCAATAGAGATATTAATAGTTGGATGTAGATCTGCATCCGTGTTTAGAATTGCGTAGTACTTTAAATATAAAAAAACACCTCAAATTCAATTTTTCTTTGAATAATGCGGTACTTATAATAAAATTTAGAATAACTTATTTATCCGTTGAATTTTTCTGTTTTAAACGTCGCGTAATCATATTTCTGGCTATTTTACAACATAATGCTAGTTGCTCATCAGTTATATTCTTTTTGCTACTCCCATGTGCAGCAATTTTATTTCTATCATTTACAATCTTGCCTATTTGATTAATATACTCATGCAAGCTTAAATCACATATTGCCAATTTAATTTTTTCCTTAAGCTCAATATAACCTAACTTATGTACATCAGAACACAAGCTTTTTACATTTTCAATGTTTAATTCATCATTATTAAGTGATTCTTTTAATTCTTCTAATAGATCGTCATATTTTTTTTGAGTTTTCTTAAGTCTTTCCTCTTTTCCTTTTTCCAAATATTCATTAGCTATAACTTCAATGCTTTTAAAGAAATTAAGAAAGGCCTCATTATTCCATTGATAAACTTCAATTCCCTTAATATAGCTTTCGTAGGCTATTCTTGTTATTTTATCTGAACACTCTATTTGTTTTAAATGTTCTTCTAATCCATTATAATTTTCATCTGTAAAGTTACTATATACATTTATAGTAGCATTCCACTCTTCAGATGCAACTCTTGTAAATGCAAAAGGAAAATTAGAACTTTTTGCACGAGCTTCGCAAAAATCAAAATTGAATCTCTCATTTAAATTGAATTCCATTCCACTTAGGATATTTTTTAATTTTTCATCAGAAACCTCACGAGCTTCTTCTAATGAATTTGCACATACTTTCCCTTGTGCATAACTTTTATTCTCACTTTCCCAAAAGTCAAATTCATTAATTCGTATACGATTATAGAATTTTGTGTAAGAATGCACATTATATTTTATTAACCATGTTTTCATTATATCCACCCCATTACAATCTTAGTTATTATTGATCTTATAGAAAGTATTATAACATACCTTTCCAGTGCCACATTATTCAATTTTCAAAGAACATTATTTTCATTAATTGCTGCGCACTTGCTACATATGGTTCATTTTAATTTAAATCTGCCCCAATTCTGACACATTAACACATTATAATAAACGTATAAAATTGATAATAATCTTCATATTACCCCTATGTATGCTGCTTTTTCTTGATGCTAGGATGAGTTTAAGTCATACATAATTGAAGGAGATCTCGAACAAGTGTCTAATATTATTATATTACTTCATATCTTTCTTTAATCAGTGAATCTATAGCATTATCTATATCCTTATTTTTAACAAGTATGTAATCTGTATCATAGGTGGAGATAGCAAATATACTTATTCCTTTTTTTGCTAATATTGTACTAATTGAAGCAAGAATTCCTATTAGAGAAAAATCTAACGGACCTTCAATTTTTAAAGCTCTCCAGTTCTTTTCGCATTTTATATCATTAGGAATATTATCTTCGAAGCATACGATTGATAATTCATCTGATGTTTTTGTTATAGAAAAAAAATCACTATTTTTTGCCCATTCAGGAATCAATTCAGTTTTATTTAATCTGCAAACTCCATATTTTTCTTTTAATAATTTCATTGTTAATATTTTTTCTACCATCTTTTATTTTCATCCTTTCTTTTTATAAGTAATACACTAACCATTTTTTTACATAATTCTAAAATGAGTAAAAATAAAAAAAGCCTATAGAAATATTATCAAAATATCTCCCAGGCTTTTATCCTTCCGTGTACACAGTAAGCTGTGCGTTTTCTCTCGGACCTGCCAATTATAAATTGCGGAACCCTAGAAAACTAAACTATATATTTTTTGATTTATAAGATAAAATATATATGAATTTTAGCATAGCCAAATAGTTAAATCAACACAATATTATTTCTTCTACCAATGAAAAACCACCTTCTAGTTAATCATTTATATCTTTACAAGATTTTTTTATATTCTTTAGAAGGTATACGAACTTCAATTCCAGTATCCTCAATCTTATAATTTGTACCTTCAATAGGATTTTTACCCGAAGTTAAATTCATCCCTACTGTGTAAAGAGCATCTGCAAGAGCACGAGGTTCATGACCAACAGTACCAGTCATAAATCCCTTATCAATTAAATCTATAGCTTCTTGTGTTCTATCAATTCCAACAACAATGATATTTTTTGATTTATCCCCCTGGTTATAGCCATATGTTTGTAATGCTTTAATAGCACCTATTGCCATAGCGTCATTATTTGAAATTATTGCTTCAATATTACCATTATACTTAAGAAATAATGAATTTACAGCCTCTTTAGCTAATTCCTCATCAAAATTAGCATTCACGAGTGCAAGTTCCTCTGTTCTGATTCCTGCATTATTAATTGTTGAAATAGCATTTTTTGTTCTTGTAACTGCTATTGGCATATTATTTGAAGCTTGTAACATAATGTATTGTAATACATTATCATTATTTTTATCTAAACTTGATTTATCAGCATTCCATGCGTCAACAATTATCTTTCCCTCTAAAATTCCTGATTCTTTCTCATCTCTTGATACAACGAAAGCTTTATTATACGTTTTAATAATATCTATTGTATCAGGTTGCACGGAACTAAAAAAAATTACTGGGATTTCATTTTGTTTTGCTTTATCAATAATGTTTCTTACTGAATCCACTTCCTTATTCACTAAATTGGCCAATAACAAATCTATATTGTTACCTTGTATTAAGTTGTTAATAGTAGTTTCTTGTGTAGCTTGATTATCATTAGCGTCATAAAATGTAAATTGGACTTTATCCATATTTTCTCTTTGAATATCTTCTAAAGATTTTTGAATTGAGGATAGATATGGATTATTAACGTTAGAAAGTAATACACCTACTCTAATTGGTCTTCTCATAGTAAGAGTCGAACTGGTGGACCTGTCTCCTATTGATGCATATGTCATTATAACTAAAAGTATAACAAGAGTGGTTATTCTTTTGAAAATCCCCATTGTAATCCTCCAAATAATTATCTTAATTATAGTTTACATTTCTATTATGTACATCTATAAAAAAAATATGATAATAACAATGGCAAGCAAAAAAAAACGAAACGATTATATAACTTTTCTCAAAACCTAATTTTTCTTTGTTACTCATCCCTGCTTACTGCCATATAATCTATTTTCTAATCCTCTGCTGATCCTTAACGAATTGTTTTTTTCTCAATTTTCAATATATCCTATCAGCAATTATATATTTATATTTCTTATCATTCTTATAATTCTTATCATTCTTGTTAGTGGTTAGGTGTTGGTTGGGTGATGGTGACCCCTTGGTTACTTTCTGGTTAACAGCATGGTTACCATCTGCATTTTTATATTGGCAAAGTTCCAAATTTACTATTGTTATATAATTTCTGTGTTGGTTAATTCACAGGTTAAAAAATGTCTTTTTTGTATATGTTAAGTGTTTTAATTCAGTTTATTTTTCAAAAATCACGTTAACGGATATTTATCTAATTATTCGATTTTAAGTTAGGACGTAAGATAACAAATTCTGTATGATCCTTATATTAATACTTATTATTTAGGATTAGCGGTACTCATGGTACTATATGTTTTAAATAATGTACCAACTTTATCCTTTAGATCATAGTACCCTGGATACATCATAATTGTTGGTTTAACCTCAAGGGCATTTGGTGTTCCATTTTCCAGACAGTCTTCATTCGCATATACTGCAACAATTTCTCCAATAAACATCGTAAAATCAAATATAGGAATTGTCTGTATTACCTTACAAAGATAATTTACAGGACATTCTTTTATCATTGGTGCATTTCCTGCATCATCATAAAACGAATCAAAAACATTCGATTTATCTTCTTTATTACCAGAGACGCACCCACAAAGATCAGTCTTATAAATAGATTCAGATGATGGTATGTTTACACTAAAGAATCCATTTTCCACTACGCCTGAAGTTGTATAGTGGGAATTTTTCAATGAAATATACAATACAGGCTTCTCACTTACAACACCATATGCACCTATTGTGGCATAGTTTGGTTTTCCATTAACCATGGCCCCTGCTAAAACTGTAATAAATGGTCCAAAAGGGATATTTGCTATTTTCTTCTTTATCATATTCTTTCTCCAATTCAATTATTTATTTGTTGCAACAATATTAATTATATGGATAAATTGAAAAAAATATAGACTGTTTCTTTTCTATGAGTTATTATATAGATAGATTACGCCCAAAAGTATTTTACATATTACTCAACAAATTAAAATGCCGCACCACTCTGAATAGTACGGCTTTTTATAATTTTAGGGTTTCGTTATTGCTTTTCTTTTATCTATATTTACAATTGCATCTCTATTTTCTTCCGTAATTCTTAATTTCTTTGTCTAACGTGTAGAAAATTTAAACATCTTGTATTTTGATACCCACCCAATACTCCACATTATCGTAATTTCTATTCTCGTTATTGCCAGCTTTCAATGTGCCATTAAATCCTATTTGCCCATTTCTTTTATAAAAATTAAATATAAATATTCCATGTACACAAGGGCATTCATCAGATAAATAACTATCCCATGACGGCCTCCATGTTCCTGTTAAAGTTGATGTATTGGGATCATAATAACCAATAAGATAAGCATAATCTCCATAAACTACATTGGTATCTACTTTTGTTAATTTCATGGTGATTCTTGTAACATCAGATATAGCTTTAGCCACGTTGCATGAATACTGTCCTGAAATTTCCGTGAATTCTATCTTATCCGATGAATCTTTAGTTTTTTCTATTTCTTGTATATCATAAGGATATTGCATTATTATCTTCCTTTGACATTTCTTATTCTAATTGATATTATATGTGGCAAAATTCGATAAAGTTATTCTTTTCTGATGATTTTTACTTATGTAAAATCTTATACTTCACTATTCAATTTTCATATAAAAATATTTTTTCCATATCATTTAATATTTCCTTGGAAATATTGTCCGACCTATTTTGTAATGCACAACTTAACCCCAATCCAAACCCAACTTCTTCGACTTCAATTCCATAAATTTTTCCTTTAATATTGGGATAATAAAGCTTTATTAAATCTAAAAAACTATAGCTATGTTGAAAACCTTCTTTTTTATTTGACACAAAATCCTCTAGCGAAATATAAGTGATTTCACCTGGAGCTTTTTCATAGCATGCTGCATCTATGACAAATATATAATCCTCTTCTTTTATTTTTGAAATGCAATATTGCGCATCAGTTTCTCCCAAAATAACTTCAATGTTTTTTTCTGAAAGTTCTTTTTCTATTTTCCTTGCCACTTCAATTGCCACACCATCATCTTTCATAAGTACATTTCCTAAAGCAATAACCTTTATACTCATATCAAAACCTCTATTATCTCTTCTTTCTCTCCCCCATTTCTAAATAAATGAGTAGCACAAGATACACAAGGATCAAAGGATCTTACTATACGTCCAATTTCTATAGGTTCTTTAATATTATTTATAGTTGATCCAATTAATGATTTCTCTGCAGTTCCTGGGTTATTCTGATCATCTTTAGGTGAAAGATTCCATACACTAGGGGTTATAATATTGTAATGTTTAATAACTTTATTTTCTATTTCAATCCAATGTCCAAGGGCACCTCTTGTGGTATCAACAAGTCCTTCTCCATATGCCTTTTCTGGAATATCATAAACCTTTTGATTATTTTCTTTTAACTCTATTCTTTTAGATAAATTATCCATTATGTTTAATATTTTTTCTGTTTCCAATACCCTTGCAATAGTTCTATCCATGCAGGAGTTACCATTTGTATATTCTCCGCTGACAATCATTCTTGCTAGAGGGCCAACTTCCATAGGCAAATTTGAATAACGAGGAGCCTTTATAAAAGTATAAGCGTCGGATTTTGATAAATCCACATCTTCTGAAGAATTGTCTTTTTTATACCAGGCATAATGAATCTGCTCTGTTATTTTGTTAGGATCTAGAGACTGTTTTACTCCATTCTGCATTATTCCAGCCTTAACATAAGTAATATCAGGCTCATCATATTTATCAAAAACTCCATAACTCATAAAATTAGGATAAGATTGTCCCTTCTTAAAGTAATCATCATAATATTTAGCAACTACAAATGCATCTTCTTTCATTATAATTGTTACAAATGCCTTGATGCTTTTTATTATACTTTTTACTTTTTCCAATTTATATGCATCTATACTCACTGTAACTCCCCCAACAAAAATCCCATGATTGTGAGGCGCTTTGCCACCTAAAAGTGCTAGCCCTTCATGGGCAAGCCTGCTAAGTTCAATACTTTTAATATAATGCTCTTCTATATCCTTATTTATTTTTTCTGGAAGCCTATAATCACTGTATTGACTTTCTTCAATTAATCTTATACTATTTATTTTTGCATAACTTGGCATAGATAATAAATAAAAATGCCTTAAATGATTTTGTATAAATTCAAAACCATGAATAATATCCCTAATATAATTATCATTTAAGCTAGGTGTAATCTTTAATGCATCCTCTAAAGCTAAAGTTGATGCTGCAGCATGAGCTGTTGAACATATGCCACAAATTCTTTCTGTAAAATATATAGCATCTAAAGGTGATCTTCCTAGCAACATTTTTTCAAAACCTCTAAAAAGCAGTCCACTAGAATTTGCATTTATAATTGTATTTTTATCAACTTCTGCCTTTATTTCTAAAAAGCCGCTAATCCTTGTAATTGGATCAATAGTAAATGTCTTTGCCATAACCCCTCCTAATACTTCACAAATGGTTCCATTCCATCTGGAAAATGCTCTTGTGCACATCCAATGCAGTTTGTGTTATCTCCAATAGGCCAATTCACATATCCATTCCACTTTCTCCTCGGACAATCTGTTTTAGTGACTGGTCCTCTGCAGCCCATGTAAAACATACACCCTTCATCTCCAAACTTTTTTGCAAAAATTCCTTTATCGAAAAAGCCTCTTCTTGTACAAGTGTCATGAATTGTGACTCCATAAAAAAGAAGCGGTCTTCCCTGCTCATCTAGCTTTGGCATTCCATTGTATATCAGATGAGCTAAAGTTCCAACTACCCAATCAGGATGGCACGGACAACCTGGTAATTTTATAACTTCACGATTTAAAACCTCCTGCACACTTTTACATTCTGAAGGATTTGGCTTTGCAGCTGATATTCCTCCATAAGAAGCACAAGTTCCAACTGCCAACACATATTTCGCTTTTCCTCCAGCTAATTGTACAGCCTGAAGTGCCGTAATATTTTGTCCATTGTAATTAGCTACAATATTATACTTTCCATCATCTTTTGTAGAAACTGCTCCATCTATAAGTAATATAAATTCTGTATCCAAGGTTTCCATAAACTTTTCAAAAGCATACTGTCCCTCTGAACCCATAAGAGTATTATTATAAGTTAAATTCACCATATCAGTTAATATGTCATAAAGCCCAGGATTTTCACTATTAAGCAGAGAAATTATATTCCCTGAGCATCCCGTTACTTCAAGCCAAATTGCATTTAATTTTTTAGTACCTTGATTCTTTGTTGTCTCAATAGCTCCTTGCACAAGTCTCTTTGATGTATTGATTTTGCCTTCTTTAATTAAACATCCTTGCTTCCTTTTCAATTCCATCCTCCATATAGCATTAATCATTAAGTAATATCTTTTATTAATTTTAATTCTACAAAAGGACATGATATCACTCACATCCTTTAATAGTTTTTATTTAATTTAATCAATAATTAGTCTATCGCTTGTTTTTCCACATGTTTCATCATCATCATCTATACCTCTAGTTGTCCCTGTAGTCCCCGTAGTAGTTCCTGTTGTACCAGTAGTTCCAGTGGTTCCTGGTGTTCCACCAAATCCAAATCCTCCAGGGATTCCTGTTCCAAAGCCTGTTCCAGCTCCTCCTGTTGTTCCGGTTCCTGGTGGTGTTCCAAATCCTATTCCACCAGGCATTCCAGTTCCTCCACCTGTTCCAAATAATCCACCAAATGTCCCTATTCCACCAGTTGTCCCTGTAGTTACTCCTTGAGTTCCCGTAGTTCCCATTGTAGTTCCTGTGGTTCCTGTAGTTCCTGTAGTTCCTGTGGTTCCTATGGTTACTCCTTGAGTTCCTGTAGGTAATACTGTGGTTCCTGTTGTTGTCCCAGTAGTTGTAGGCTGCAATAAATTAAGTTTACCTGTATTTTCCCATTCTTGAACCTGATCAACAGCTTCCCTAGGAGTTTTTCCTAGTCCTACTAACACGCCCATTAAAGCAACTCTCTGATACATATTATTGCCAATATTGCTTCCAGCTGGAGATTTAGTTATTGCATAATTAATTATTGGAGTAATATACCTAACCCAATCATCAGGAGTAAAATTCGTTGTGCTTTTTGGAGCTCTACTCTCAAACCTAGTAAACCCATCATTCATATTAATTTCTTGCCTAAGTACTCCAACCCTAGGTGCATTATTAAGAATTTGAATCATTTCTTGACAAGAATTAAACTGATCTGTTAAATCTTCTCCTGCTGCAAAATTAAAAGGTGTTTCCCTGTACCAGTCTTCAAGATTACTTACATCATAAACTATACCTTCAACTGCCACATAGGCACGGCTTCCATTCCTCCCATTGTATTGTGCTAATTCATTTACTGTAAACTTTCTTTCTTGACGATTAAAATTATTTCCTGCAAGTTCATTAATAGTTTCAAAATCAAAATATAAAGACATAATTACCTCTCAAACATTTCTACTTATAAAATGTATGATTCATCTAACAAAAAATTGCCTAATAATTTAACTTTTTACTAATTCTTTCTCATACTAGCATCTAACAATTGAGCTATACCTGTATTTTCCCATACATTAACTTGCTGAATAGCATCTTCTGGGCTCATCCCCTGCCCTACAAGCACACCAGCTAAAATATATTTTTGAAATAAATGCTCATCATCAATACCTTCATCAGCTTCTGCTAAAGCATTATCAATTAGTGGTGTAAGATAATTAATCCAATCATCAGGGCTAAAATCATAAGTATCTTCTTCAATTCTAGCCACACCCGCCATAATATTTTTATTATCTTGTAATAAAATTCCAATTTTATTTAATTTAGTAAGAATTTTCAGCATTCCATGGCACGCCATAAACTCTTCAGTTAAATCTTTGCCAGCCATGAGATTAAAATGCTTACCTCCACTCCAAGTTATTTCTTTGCTCATATCATAAACAATACCGTTTACTGCAACATAAGCAGGTCTACCATAGCTACCATCATACTGAGCCAATTCACTTAATGTAAATTGTTTTTGTTCTCTATAGTATTTTCCTATAAGTTCTTTAATAGTTTTAAATTCAAAATATATAGACATGAGCCTCCCTTATAATATATCTACATACTAAAATCTATGATTAGATTAATCCAAAAATGTATAGAATAAAAATCTGTAGATACCCAACATGTATCCTAGACTTAATCGCAATCAACCGAAATTAGCTACATGTGTGTTCCAAAGGACTATGAAAATTTTGCTGAAATGTTCTAAATAGGAGGTTGCACCCATTTCTACTTGCTCCAAATATTCATTTAGACAAGTAAAAATGGAACAACCTCCTATTAAGAACATTTAACAGCTTATTTTCAAATGCCTTCTTCACACACATGTAGCTAATTTCTTTGTTTAGATATTCTTTTAAGTACAGTATATGTGTATATGCTCCAACCATATGTTCAACATAGAAAATGTTTATCTATAATCAAAAAACAGATTAGTATTCATCATTTTAACTTTGTTAAGTCTATAGTAAATGGTTCACCTACTTGTTTATACTTTACTTCATACTTCTCACCTTCACCTACATCACCTGGAATTTCTTCTGCATAAGGTGTTAAATTTAATTTTGCTGCCTTTTCATTAAGATTCCCATCAATATTTTCTATTTTAAATAATGCTTTTTCTTCATTACTATGCGAAGCATAAAATACCACTTTATTTCCTAAATCATCAGTTCCTTTTAAACACAAAGTGCCCATTTTATTCATATTAAAATTTGATATTGACGCATAGATTTTTTGTCCCATTGAATTATCTGTATATTTTTCTAGAGTATATTCTGTACCATTTTCAAGTGTAACTTTCTTATTAATAACTATTTCCTTAGTATCTATTTTTAATTTATCTCCATTAGTTTTAAATTCAAAGCCCCAATCATCACTTTCTTTACTTCCTTTTACAGGAGAACATGAAAGTTTTATATCCAAGTCTCCGCTTAAATCAATATTTCCTAATTCATAAGTCATTACTGATTGAATTGTGTACTCATCGATATTCCTAGAACCGCCTCCGTTTCCAGTGTTTAATCCTTTCCCATTTATTGAAATACCATTAAATCCATGCCAAACTTCATCAACTTCACTTTGTTTTTCATTATAAATTTCACTTAGCTTTTTATCATAAGTTACATTATATGAAACAGTTAATTCATTCCCATCCAATATAACTTCATTCAATTGTACTGTTACTCCATTATTGGTTATAGCTTTATTAATTACAGTTTTATAATCATCTAAATTCTTTTGTATCCCCATGAACTTACCAATTTCCTCTACTCCAGCTATTTGCAATGCTTTTGTTAATGCTTGTGCTCCAACATTTGTTCCAAATAGTGTTGCAATTAATACTAAAGCCACTCCTGCTGTTATAACATTCCTTTTATGAGTTTTCTTTTTTGAAATTGATTTTCTAAGCTTAGCTTTAATATTCTTCTTTTCAATATCATTAAAATCTAATTTTTCATAAGCTTCTAAATTTATATTCGCATCATTTAACATGCTATATATATCATTTACCATATCACTAACCTCTACTTTCTGAAATTTTAAATATTTTTTGTATTTTTTTCTTTCCTCTGGCTAATCTATTGTAAATAACATCTCTCTTAAGGCCTGTCTCATTGCTAACATCCTTAACTTCTTTTTCCTCCACATATAACTTGTAAAACAAGTCTCTATCCTGTTCTTTTAAACAGCTTAACATTTCACTGACTTCACCATCTAGCTCTTTTTTAATAATGTCTTCATGTGCATTATCTGGTACCATTATGTTTAAATCTTCAATATTTTCATATTCTAGCCCTTTTAAATATTTTCTTTTATAATCAATAGATTTAAATTTAGATATTCCAGCTATCCAATTTTTAAATTCACTTTTGCTTTCATCAAACTTATCAATGTTATTCCAAATTCCAAGTAATATATCATTGATACATTCATCCTGAACACTGCTTAAATTATAAAGATGCTTCTTTACAATAGATTTAATAATCCATCCATACGTATCAATAACATAATCTAAAGCTTTTTCATTTCTTTTTCTTAATTGCTGAATAAAATTATCTTCTTGAATTTTCATTTTGATCCTTCTCTCTATTTTCCTTCTTTCATAAGCAAGCTTGCATATTAATTTATTTTATCCTACACTTAATACTTCGTTTATTAAAATAGTCTTTCTATCAATAATTTATATAAAAATATATAAATTTGTATTATCAGTTCCAACTAACTTTCAGTTTTTCATAAATACAACCACCATATAAAAACACTTTATCATAATTATGCATATATCCAGACTGACAAACTAGATATCTATTTGAGGAAATGATTTATATAAAAAATACTTCTTCAAAATATAAACAATGTGGTAGATTAGTACCTAACTCTAGATATTGCGTTGAATAAATTATTTATTAAAACACAATCTAATATTAATAATTATAATTAAGGCAACACTGGGAGGGTAATAATGAAAATATTCAAAAAAATATTAGCACTTATCATGATTACAATTATAATGACTGTTACCTCTATAAATAGTGCTAAAAATAGAGTATATGCAATTCCAAACGCTACTTCAAAACAACCAGTTAAAGTGGGAGTATTCATATCCTCCTTTACCGATCCATACCTTTCATTAGTTAAGCAAAATTTAGAAGATATTCAAAAAGAAAATGAAAATAACGTTGAGTTCACTTTTTATAATGCAAATGGAAATCAAGCTACCCAAAATGAAAGTATTGATAAAGCACTTAAAAACGATTTTGACCTTTTCGTAGTAGTTTTAGTTGATGCAGCTGTAAAATCAGTAGAAGACATTTTTAATAAAATCAATGAGAAAAATATTCCATTAATCATATATTTAGATCCAACTACAGATTTAATAAATTTAGTCAAATCTTATAATAACACTATTATTATCGGTACAGATATTCAACAATCAGGTATTTTGGAAGGAAAGATTATTGTGAATGTATGGAATACTGATAAAAAAGATATAGATAAAAATAACGACAACATACTGCAGTACATATTGTTACATGGTGAAACTTATAATCCAACAGCAATGGGAAGAACAAAATATTCTATTCAAGCAATTAATGATGCTGGTATAAAAACAGATCAGCTTTCGTTGGTATATTGTAATTGGGATCAGGAATGTGCGAGAATTAACACTGAATCACTATTATTAAAGTATGGTAATAAAATTGAAGCTATAATTTCAAATAATGATGCTATGGCAATAGGTGCTATTGAAACACTTCAGAAATATGGTTATAACAAAGGCGATAAATCAAGTTATATTCCAGTTGTTGGAGTTGATGCAATACCAGAAGCTAGAGAATTAATCAAAAAAGGATTTATGACAGGAACTGTTCTTCAAGACCCACATGCTGCAGCTGAAGCTATTTATACTGTGGGAATGAATATGGTTTCTGGAAAATATCCTCTTGATAGTACAAATTATAAATTTGATTCTACAGGAATTGTAATCCACCTGCCTTACTATGAATATGTAAAATAGTGTGAAATTATATGGTTAATTTAGTTATATAATTATATTGAAACTTGACTAGCTTTTACAATAATTATATAGTTATATAAATACCTAAAATTAAAATTGTAATATTATTGAGGCATATAACCAATTTTAATTAATATTAGGATATCTATATATTATTTCAAGGGGGCATTATAATGAGTTTTTTAACAGTAAGAAAAATACCATCACCAGAGGAAATTAAGGAATTAACTCCTCTAGCAGATAGTCTAAAAAAGATTAAGGCAGAAAGAGATGCGGAGATTAGAGATATCTTTGCTGGAAATAGCAACAAATTTGTTGTTATCATAGGACCTTGCTCAGCAGATGATGAAAATTCAGTTTGCGACTATGTTAGCAGATTAGCAAAGGTAAATGAAAAGGTAAAAGATAAGCTTTTTATTGTACCTAGAATTTACACAAATAAACCTAGAACTACTGGTGAAGGATACAAAGGAATGTTCCATCAACCAGATCCTGAAAAATCACCTAATATCCTTGAAGGATTAATTTCTATCAGAAAAATGTTCATTCGTGCAATAGAAGAATCAGGACTTACTCCTGCTGATGAAATGCTTTATCCTTCTAATTACATGTATTGTGATGATTTATTAAGCTATGTAGCAGTTGGTGCAAGAAGTGTTGAAAATCAACAACATAGACTTACAGCTAGTGGAATTGATGTTCCTGTTGGTATGAAGAATCCAACAAGTGGAGACATATCAGTAATGTTTAATTCAATTCAAGCTGCTCATGCAAAACATAACTTCTTATATAGACATAATGAAGTAAATACAACTGGTAATCCATATGCACATGCTATTATGCGTGGTTCAGTTAATACGCATGGTAATAATATTCCTAACTATCATTATGAAGATTTAATGAGAGTTGCAGAAGCTTATGGTGAATTTGATTTCCCATATCCATCAATAATTGTGGATGCAAATCATGCTAATTCAATGAAAAAATTTGCTGAGCAACCTCGTATAGTAAAAGAAATACTTTATAGCAGAAATTATAATAATGACCTTAAAAAATTAGTTAAAGGTGTTATGATAGAAAGTTACATAGAAGAAGGTACTCAAAAAGTTGATGAACATATTTATGGTAAATCAATCACTGACCCTTGCCTAGGCTGGGAAGCTACTGAAGAACTACTTTATTATATAGCAGAACAAGTTTAAATCAGTTAGAAGTTAATAGTTATATAAGAAAAGCCTTCGGGCTTTTCTTTAATATCTTCTTAAACCACATTAATATATTTTTTTAATAAATATATTCTATATTAAACTTATTATATAAACATATTTGTTACATTAAAGTGAATATCTTCACTAGAAATAATAAATATTTTCATAGTCTTTCGTAATAAAAATATTTATTATTTCGGTAAGTTACAGCTATATATTTAATAACGGAGATGATAAATTACAAATGAAATATTTAAGTGATTACCATTTACATTCAAAATATTCTTTTGATTCTAATCAAACTATTGAAGAAATCATATTAAAAGCTATTTCTATGGAATTAAACGAAATATGTTTAACAGAACATATCAGCTTTGATCCTACGGATAGCAGTTATAATTTTTTTAATTTCAATGATTATGAAAATGAAATACGAAAACTTTCAGAAAAATATTATAAAAGAATTAATATAAAAAAAGGCTTAGAAATTGGAGAATACCATCTTTACAAAGAAGATTTTGATAAGTACCTTCAAGAAAATAATTTAGATTTTGTAATAGGATCAGTACATAATCTTAATGGAAAAGGCTTAAGAGTAAATATTTCTGAAAATGGAGTTAATTATACTTATGAAACTTACTTTAAAGAACTTTTAAAATTTGTGCAAATAGGTGATTTTGACGTGCTTGGGCATCTTGATATTGTTCAGCGTTATGCCTTTAATGAAGGCGGAATTTATAACTTTGAAGATTACAAAGATTACATATATGATATTTTAAAAATAATAATTTCAAGAGGAAAAGGAATTGAAATTAATACCTCAGGTTTAAACAATAATTTACTTTTTCCAAAATTAGAAATACTACATATGTACAAAGATTTAAGCGGTGAAATCTTAACTGTTGGTTCCGATGCTCATACTACAAATAGAGTTGGTGAAGGAATAAATTATACATATGAACTATTAAAAAATGTAGGTTTCAAATATATATTTACATATGAGAATAGACAAATGCATGGCATACTTTTATAAACATATAAAGTGTGCCATAACTAACCGAAATCAGTAATATGGTAATTCACTTAAATTATGTTTATTTGCCATTTACTATATCTATAAGTGTACTTGATAATTTTTGTATCTATACTAGAAATAAAATACATTTTGGTGAAGCAGGAATTTTCATAGTCCTGCGGAACCAAAATGTATTTTATTTCGGTCAGTTTATCACAAATTTACCTTCTGATATTTTCTTTTTCAATGTCTATTATTTCAGCATCTGTATTGCTTTCTATAAAAGTTAGGATATGCTCCATTGTTGAATCACATTGAGCTGAATTTGCACATATCCCTGCAATACCTATAACTATTGTTTTATGTATATCCTGCTCCTCTACTTCTGATACTGATATGTTAAATTTATTTTTTAACTTTTGAACTATACTTTTTACAACCATTCTTTTTTCTTTTAACGAGTGTACCCATTCCGCTCTTAATGTTACTCTAATAAATAAAATAATCATCTTTCTTCACATTCCTTAATTACAAATATAATTTTGTTTCAATTCTTTTATCATATTCTGACCAGCTGCCTGATTCTGTTTTATTCTTTATTTGAGAGATTTTATTCATAGTTGCATCTATTGAATCAGCATAATTTATTATAAATGATTCTTCCATATTCATTTCCCTAGGAGAACCATATTCTAGTTTTCCGTGATGCTGAGCAATACATCCTTTTATCCTCACAGCAAAATCTTCGGAGTAAAATTCAGTTTTTTCTCTAATAGCCTTATCAATTAACTCTACACCTATAACAATATGACCTTCCATTTGACCTCTAAGAGTATATTTAAATGGTCCATCAAAATACAATTCATAAACCTTTCCAATGTCATGCAGTTTTGCTCCAAGGACTGCTGTTTCCGTTCTTCTACAATCATACTTTTCACAAAGTATTGCAGTGAGTTCCATGACATTTAATGTATGTTCTGCAAGTCCTCCTATATAATTATGATGCATAGATACTCCACCTATACCTCTTTTAAATTTATCTAAAAATTCTTCATCTTTAAAGAAATAGTCATTTAAAGCTTTGGCTTCCCTTGAAATTATATATCTATTTGTATAATAATCTATGTCCTTCATTATATCTTCAATTGGCCTATTAACTGTTGGAAGATAATCTAAGACATTATAATCTGAAATAAACTCATATGATTTTATATCTAAATTATTATCTTTAATTCCTTCTATTTGTATTACTCTTCCTTCAGTAATATCATCTTTTTTATTTGGCATATTAGCCTTTATTTCTCCACTTTTATCTGCTAATATACATACAATTTTACCAGGATCTTTATATAATATTTTCATTACCATTAATGATATCTTAATAGTTTCCCCAGTTTTTACATCACTTAAAAAATTCTCCTTTGTGCTCATATATTCCTCCAAATCAAACATAATTTTTAAGTATAGTATATGTAAAAAAAATATTTCTACTTATTTATAGACTATATTCTTAAAACTCTTATAATCTATACTTAAAAAAACTAAAAAAATGGATAAATTTATGGAATCCAATAAAAAAATGGTTTACAATGTAATTACATTTATAAATTTTGATGAAATAATTTTTCTTTTAGATTGGATGGGACAACATGGAAAATAATTTAGGTATAGTAATATGTGAGAATTTTATTGAAGAAATAAAATATATACTGGAAGATATCAATGAGGGAAATGTTATAATTTCACCTTTTGCTTCAGTGTGTACAAGTTTAAAAAATGGGTTAAGTGATAGTATTATAGAAGCTATCAAACGTTGCGAAACAAAATGTGATAAAATTATAATTATTGTAGAAAATTCCTATGATGTAGACTTAACAGAATTTATTACTAACGGGAAAAAATATGAAATATGTAACCTCGAAAACTACTTTGATTTATTTGTTAACAAACATATTATTTCTAATTTTCTTAATGAAAAATTATATCTTGTTACATCAGGTTATCTTAAAAACTTGAAAGATAATACCAATTACTTAACCCTCACTAAAGAATATAATAAAATTAGGCTTTTAGATACGGGCATATATGAAGGAGCCTTAGAAAAACTTCAGGAATTAGCAAAATATTTAAACCTTCCTTATGATTCAATTTTTATAGGATTTGATTTTTTTCGCATGTTTATAGAAAAAATTATATTAGAATGGAAATTAGAATGTGAAACTAAAGAAAAATTAATTAATCTAGAAACGCCTTTTTATAGTCAGTATAAAGAACTTAAGACCAGAGAAAAAATTATTGAGAACAAAAAAAGACAACTCTTATATATTTTAGATAGTATTTATGAAGGTGTATTTATTCTAGATTCAAATTATAAAATACTTTTTATAAATAGAGGTGTAGAAAGACTATTATGTCTTGAAAGTTTAAAAAGCATTCTAGGAAAAAATTTATTTGATATTAATATTATTCATAATGATTATCGTAAAATTGTATTTAATAGGCTCACGAAAGTAATTAAGGATAACGTATCAGCGCCTATACATGAAGAAAAGCTTATAACATATGATGGAAACATTATTACTGTAAATATATATTCTGAAGCTATTGAATATGAAGGAAATATGTGTATATTAAGCGTTGTTCGAGATATTACAGAAGAAAAAAAAGCTGAAAATCTTAAATTAAAAATTCAAGAACAAAGCGAATTATTAGATAAGGCCGCAGAATATGATAAGCTAAAAACTGAGTTTTTTGCAAATTTATCACACGAATTTAGAACACCATTAAATGTAATGCTTAGTTCATTGCAATTATTAAATGTGATTGAAGTAAACGAAGCTCCTATGGAAAATAAGGCTAAAATAAAGAAATATTATCATATTATGAAACAAAATTGTTATAGATTACTAAGACTCGTAAATAATTTAATTGATATTACTAAAATTGAAGCTAAATATTTTAAACTGAATTTAAAGAATGAAGATATTATAGCTATTGTAGAGGATATAACTTTATCAGTAACAGATTATGCTAAAAATAAAGGTTTGAATATTATTTTTGATACAGATACTGAGGAAAGAATAATAGCTTGTGATGCAGATAAGATCGAAAGGATTGTACTTAATCTTCTTTCAAACGCAATAAAATTCACTCCAGTTGGAGGAAATATATTTGTAAGCATTGCAGGTAAAGATTCAACTATAATAATATATGTAAAAGATAATGGGGTCGGGATTCCCCTTGATAATCAAGCCTCTATTTTCAAAAGATTTATTCAGGTAGATAAATCGCTTTCAAGAAATAGAGAAGGAAGTGGTATAGGTCTTTCACTTGTAAAATCTCTTGTTGAACTTCACAATGGCACAATTAAACTTGTAAGTGAAGATGGCAAGGGCAGTGAATTTATAATAGAATTGCCTGCCACGATTTTGCCTGAAAGCGAAAATACTATTTCAGATGAAAATTTAGCTAAAGAAAATAATATACAAAGAATAAACATAGAATTTTCTGATATATATGATTAAAAATAGTTTGCCATATGAAGTAATAAAAATGCTTATATTCACATTGGTTTTTCTAAAAACTCTATCATTTTTATAATTCTTGAAGTAATTTATGTACTTAATTACTATTAATACAAAAGTTACTACAATCTTCATATATATATGGAAATATTTATAAATTAATTTAATAAACTATCATTTTTGGCAAGATGTAATTTTTTTATTTATGCATTATATTAAGAGTATAGAAATAAGTATTATAACTCTTTTCAAATTAGGAGGGATTATTATGAACTCTAGAACTCTTAAAACTTCTAAATCTAACGTGATAAAATATCATTTTCGTAAGTATACCATCCATGATATAGTTTTAAAAAACCCATTAAATCTCTCAAAGAATTTTGTCAACGGATTTAAATCAATTTTAAATTGGCTGCTCACTCCTACAAGCTATGTGTATGATGAAGCTTCTGATACCTGTAAACCTTGCAATGACAATTATTACTTTAGAGATACTACTAATTTAAAATTAAAAGCTTCTCAAAGAACTTTTTTATAATATACAAAATAGATAATAGCTTAAATTTAGGCATATAACTTACCGAAATAAGGAGCATGTTTTATTCCGGTTTCTAAGAAATTTTGATGGGTGATTCTAAGATTAGAAGTTGTACCCAAAATGCTAGCCTCAAAGACACGCTTTGAACAAGCATTTTGGAACAACTTCTAATCAAGAATCATAACCATCAAAATTCCTAATGAAACACTCCACAAAACATGCTCCTTATTTCTAGTTGAGATATAACTTTAAGCTATAAGTACACACCATGCTAACCTATTTATAATATATCTAGATTCAAGCGTATATCAAAACAAAGAAATTAGATATATGTGTGTGAAATAGGCATTTGAAAATAAGCTGTTAAAAGCACTTAATGAAAGGTTGTTCCACTTTAGCTTGTCTAACTGAATAGTTGGAGCAAGCTAAAGTGGGTGCAACCTTTCATTTAGCGCTTTCAGCGAAATTTTCATAGTCCTATGGGACACACATATATCTAATTTCGCTTGATTTCACATAAACTTAAGTTGCAATTAGTTTAGAACTCTTCCCGCGTATTTCATACCTGAGGTACTTAGTTTGCTTATTTTAACAACATCCCCAGTGTGAGGCGCTTGAATATACATATCGTATCCTATATACATCCCTACGTGTGTTGCATCTGAAATTTGGTTAAATACCAAATCTCCTGGTTTAATTTCTGCCATATTGATAGGCTTCGCAAAGCTTTGTTGTTCTTGTGATGTTCTTGGTATATCTATTCCTTGAGATTTGAAGATATATTGCATAAGACCAGAACAGTCAAAACCTTCTGGCGATTCCCCTCCCCACAAGTATGGAACTTTCAAATATTTTTCCGATTCTTCTATTACTGCTTTAGCTTGACCTGTAATATCAGAAGACAATGTTACTGGAATAGTAATTCCTGTATCACTATTTAACAATACGCTATTTTCTTGTACATACTTTAAAAGATTATTTTTTTGATCTTCTAAATCATTAATTTGTTTTTCAACATCATCCTTGTTTTTTTGCAATTCATCATTCTCTTTTTCTATATTGTTTTTAATGTCTAAAAGTTGTTCTTTTGATTGCTTTGCTTCTAATATAAGATTTTTATCGCTTGTACAAATTTGAGTAATTAGGGATACTTTTTTTATTGCATCTAAAATATCACCCGAAGAAAATATTGCATCTAAATATTGCATCGGTGTAACTTCAAGACCGCCATTCATTTCAATTCCCTTTAATCTTTCTGATAATTGGTTATCCCTTTCATTAACCTCTACTTGTGCGTCTTCAAGTTTCTTTTCATTATCCTTTATATCATTTTCCTTTTGAACAATTTGCTCTTTCAATTGATTTAACTTGTCCATATTATATTCGATTTTATTATCACACTCTTGTATATTTTGTACTGCTTGTTCAAGTGATACTTCATTAGGTTCTGCGGATGCCGGCAACGTGTTACTTGTTGACGTAATTAAAAATAGTAAAGTTGCTGCCACAGCAATTTTATGACTTCTTTTCATCTTATCCTCCTTTAGTGACTATCCTATAGATATCATTTTCCAAAAGTAGAATCGATTATTTCCCCTATTTAGGCACATGAAATAAAATAATAGATCAAAGATGCGACGCAGTATGGTGCAAAATAGGCAAGCATACTGGTCTATTATTTTTTTGATTGTGCCTTAACTATATATATTTCAATTATCACGTAAAATTCAAACTAAAATATATATATTAAAAAAACACAATTTTTATGTCCATCTTGATTTTAAAATAATATCTGTATGTAAGATGTAATTCCTGTATGAAATCTCGGTCACTTATTATTATACTACAAACAACTTTTCAATTCCGTGTCATTTATTAATATTTTATTAAAAAACAGCAAGAGTTGCTTTTTACTCTTGCTGTTTTTCTAATTTATGTACCTTTAATACTATTTACTTAATAAACTTTGTATTATTCTTGTTGCATCCATATATTTAGCTATAGATCTGCCATGATTTAATCTATTGATTACTCTAGATACAAATTCTGACATATCAGCATGTTCAAACCATTCAGCATCTTCTAAATTTTGTGGTATAAATGTTAAGTTAGTAGAATAAATCTTCTTAATTACGCCTTCTTCATAAGCTTTATTGAATTTTTCGAGACCTTCTGTAAAGAAAGCAAATGTTGCAGCAACATAAACATTTCTAACATTTCTCTTTTTTAATTCTTTTGCAATATCAAGAACAGACTCTCCAGATGCTATCATATCATCAACAATTAAAACATCTTTGTCTTCAACAGATCTTCCCATATATTCATGTTGAACAATAGGATTTTTCCCATTGATTACTGTAGAATGATCTCTTCTTTTATAAAATAACCCAACATCAACGCCTAAAACACTTGAATAATAAATTGCTCTATCCATAGCGCCAGTATCAGGACTGATTACTAATAATTTTTCTTTATCAAGTTCTAATGATTTTTCTTTTGATATAAGTGCTTTTACTATATCATATGTTGGATAAATATTTTCAAAGGACATTAAAGGAATAGCATTTTGAATATTTGGATCATGTACGTCAAATGTAAGAATTTCATCTACACCTAATCTTTCAAGTTCTTGAAGTGATAAAGCACAGTCCAAAGATTCTCTACCTTTACGTCTGTGTTGTCTTGATTCATATAGAAGCGGCATGATAACAGTTATTCTTGCAGCTTTACCTCTAATTGCTGCAACTGTTCTCTTTATATCTTGGAAATGCTCATCTGGTCCCTTATGATTTTCAAATCCAAACATTTTATATGTACAGCTATAATTTCCAACATCACATAAAATGTAAATGTCCTTTCCTCTAACAGTTTCAGAAATTTTAACCTTCCCTTCTCCGTTAGAAAATCTAATTTCCTCAATTGGCACTAAGAAAGACTCAGTACACTCTCTGCTTTTTTGGATATACTTGTCTATAGCATTTCCTAATTCCGTGCAGCTTTCTAATGCTATAATTCCAAGTTCATGATTTAATTCACTCATTTGCGTTCCCCTTTTTTTAAATATTTTATAGTACTTATCGTTGTTATAAAAAACTCAAACAATTTAAGTATAACCTAAAATTTCATATATATAAATATTTTATTATAAATTTCAATAAATTTTCATACTATATTTTAACTTAAACGTTTTAATAAAGTTCTAATTTGTAAATTACCACAATTAGGCATATATTCAAACAGAAAAATTAGATAAATGTTTGTAAAATTTTCATAATTCTCCGAAATAAACATCTATCTAATCTAAGTCAATCATTATATAAGGCACAATCAAATAAATAACAAGTCCATTTGCCAGACTATTTTCCATCATCCTACGTCGGCGAATTGACCTAATAGGCCCACTATGAGGGCAATTCGCCTCCTTGCCTGATGAAAAATATTCATGGCAACTTTGGACTTGTTATTTATTTTCATGTGCCTAATTACATATCTCAAATTTTATGGTAGTTACTTTTATCTCCTACTATTTCTCCATCCTTTAGAGTAATTATTCGTTGTGTCTCATTTGCCAAATCTTTATCATGAGTTATTAATATTATAGTTCTCCCTTGCTCTTCGTGGATTTTATGAAATATGTTCATAACTACTCTTCCAGTTTGAGAGTCAAGAGCACCTGTTGGCTCGTCTGCAAGTATAATATCAGGATCATTTGCAAGAGCACGCGCAATTGCAACTCTTTGCTTTTGTCCTCCAGATAACTCACTTGGAATATGGGTTAATCTATCTTCCATTCCAACCAATTCTAATAGCTCTTTAGCTCTATTTATTCTTGTATTTTTATCTGTACCATGATACAGCATTGGTAATTCAACATTTTTTAATGAATTTGTTCTAGCTATCAAATTAGAAGTTTGAAATACAAACCCAATCTTGTTATTTCTTATTTGAGCTAACTTATTATCATTGATTGCACTGATATCTACATCATCTAGAATATATTGTCCTGATGTCTGCCTATCAAGAACTCCTATAATGTTCATTAATGTACTTTTGCCTGATCCTGATGCACCGATAATTGCTACAAATTCCCCTCTTTTTATAGTAATATTAATGTTTTTTAGGATATCTAGCTGATTTGGTTTTCCTACAAAAAAACTTTTTGAAATATTAGTCATTTCAATTATATTATTTTCCAATTAACTCCCCTCCCCATCTCATCAAAAATAAAAATCAATATTAGTTTATTCATGTGATGTTATACTGTAAGTTTCCAATATCATACTATTGTACACAATAATATTTTGTTACTAACTTTGAAGATCCCTTAGGTTGCTAATTTTATGTTTTACTTGTAGTATTTTCTTAATTTTATTTTACCATAAAGCAGTCTATAATCCAATGTAAACTTTTTCATCAGTCAATATAATTATATTATTTAATTTTTCTATATATATCTAAGGCACATGAAAGAAAATAACAAGTCCAAAATGCCCTGATTATTTTTCATCAGACAAGGAAGTAGATTGGTCTCATAGCGAGCCTATTAGGGCAATCTGCTGACGCAGTATGATGGAAAATAAGCTTGGCAGATGGACTTGTTATTTTTTTGATTGTGCCTAAATAAAATAGTGGACATATAAAAAATAACAAGTCAGTATGCTAGCTTATTTCCTGCTATACGACGTCAGTATGTTCACCAATAACAAACACAAACATCTATTATTGAAACACACTTTTTCGTCTAACACTAAATATACATAGCAACTTTGACTTGTTATTTTCTTTCATATGCCTAATCTCTTAAATTCTTACTAATATCTCATTTATTTCTTCACTTACGTTAATTCTTTCATCATATACCCATTTTGAATCAAATTTTAAGTTAAATATTTTAGAAAAAGAATAATACATATTTATCTTTTGATAATATATTTCTAAATCATCTAAGCCGCCTTTAAAACATTGTGGCTTTAATAATTCATCTTGCTTATTTACAAATAACTCATCTACATAATTTAAAAATGTATCCATTAATTCATCACTTTTTACATCAAATGGAACTTTTAACAAATCCCACTGAACCTCTTCAATAAGTGTATATTTTTTTAGCCTATCCAAAATATAAAGATACTCACTAACATCCATTTTAGTATAATAATCTAATTTTTCTTCCCTGGTACTCCAAAGAGCAAGCTTTTCACTTAAAGGTAAACTTCTAATCTTAAGAATTGCTTCTGATGGCCCAATAACGGCTTGTTGAATCCTCTGGTCTTCTACTTCTAGTTTATCTTTAATTATACTAGAATTACCACCAACACTAGCAATGTATCCTACATCATAAATTCCGATCCTTCCAGCACGCCCACCAACTTGCTTTATTTCTTGTGAAGTTAATTCCCTTACTTCCTCACCATCAAACTTTCTTATGCTCATAAATATTATTCTTCTAATAGGTAAATTTACTCCCATGCCTATTGCATCAGTAGTCACAAGGATCTTGTTTTCTTTATTAACAAACTGTTCATATTGCATTTTTCTTACTTCTGGAGGTAAGTCACCATATATGACGCTTGCTTTAATATTTCTGCTTGAATACTCTTCAGCTATCTCTAGTACTCTCTTTTTAGAAAAAACCACAATTGCATCGCCTTCTTGAACATTATCATAGCTGAAATTTTTATCTTCAACTTCCAATGGTATTGCTCTTTTATATTCCTTTATTTCATATTCATCTTTGCAGTCCTTTAGTATTGTTTCCAATACAAATTTTGCATTAGCTGCTCCGCATATGTGTATTTCATCACATTGAAGTCCAAGTACCGCTTTACTCCATGCCATTCCCCGGAAAGGATCACTAATCATTTGAATTTCATCAATTACAGCAATATCATAATGTTCCTTCAAGTTCACTTTTTCAATGGTACACGAAGTATGCGTTGCACCTTCCGTCATTATTTCTTCTTCTCCAGTTAAAAGATCACAGATAACTCCCTCTTTGTTTAATTTCTCAAAATTTTCTAAAGCTAAAATTCTAAGTGGAGATAAATACACACCTTTTTGGGCAGTTTTTAAACGTTCTAATGCATTATAAGTTTTACCAGTATTAGTATCACCTAAATGAATGTAGAATTTTCTCCTCATGCTCCTAGCTTTAAGATATTCATCTTTTGGGTTCTTTGGAAAGTTTTCTTCAAATTCTTTTGCAACTAGCTTTGGTATGTGTAATTTTGTAAGTATTGTCATTAACCCTTGATTTAAATAACTATTATAATTTCCACGAACTACTTCATAAAAATCAAAATCCGTATTATTTTTTTTATTATAATAATCAAGCATTTTCTTAGAGACATCTTCCAATAATTCTTCATATCTCTCATATACTTCTTCGTAGCCCTTTAAGCTTTGATCTTCTAATTCTTTAAGTTTTTTAATTTTCTTTCTTATTGCACTCTCATGTTCTATAAGGGCTCCTGGCTTTGAATGTTCCACTATTTCTGATATTTGATTTATTTGACTTTTGTATTTTTTAAATTCTCTTAGTGCTGCATTATTCTTCATTTATCCCACTCCATTCTTTGGTCAGTTAACAGTTATGACTTAACAATTAACAGTTAGTTACGAAACCCGTTCAGGATTTCCAAGAAATTAAAAGGTATAAGGCGATACTCTAAAAGTGAGAATCAAAATGTAATTAAATCTATCTATTATTTTATATAATTACATGAAAATTATACCATACTCTTATGCTGCTAAATAAAAAATACAAAAATTAATTATGTAATATTCGAAAATTCAACTTCATATACTTAGACATATAGAAATTAAGATTAACCAATTTTGTCACTAAATAAATAGAAAACATGTATAAGGCGGTGTACTTTATGGAAATAATGTATGTAAAATATGTTAATGGACAAAGACATTCTATTATAAAGGAAGGCGAAAACATTATAATGAATAATTCAAAAATAATACCCTTTGATTCTATAAATAAAGTAAAAGAAAACAGAAATACCCCTTATTCCAATAATATACAACAAAAAAATGATTCAAAGTCTAGTGATAAGATTAATGAAGAAATTACTAATTTTTTCTTTAATGCTATACACAAAAATTACTTATCAAATAGAAAAAAATAGTCTGAGAGATTCTTAAACATTATAGTTTAGGAACCCTCAGACTTTTTCAATTTATAAGTCTCTTTTATTAAATTTTCTAATTGCCATGAAAAGAAAAATAAAAATATATACCACAATGTAAAATATCATAGTATTACTTGGTTCTACTGATCCTCCTAATGCCATTTCTAAGTTTAAATTTAAACCTGAAGAAGTAGTAAATAACAATGAAGATGCTTTTCTATATACTGTATCCGTTGGCATAACCAAACTTGTCAAAATCCCTATGTTAGTAAGTATTTCTTTTACATTTGAAACTTCAATCACTTTTCCTACTTGTTCTATAATCCCACCTATCATGCCACAAAAATATAATATAGTCAGAAATATTCCAGATCCTACAGTAGACATGCATGTACTGAAGAAAATTCCCACTGATGATAAAGTTAATGGTAAAAGATATAACATAAGTAAAGATTTTATAAGAGATAAAAATGTAAAGTGAACAGTAAATCCTTTTCCCATAATTACATTTAAGCCTATAATACAGCTAAAGAATATTGTTACATATAAAAGTAACATAAGTACTATTCCTATCCATCTCCCCAAGACCATCTCAAAGCGATGAATAGGTTTTGAAAGTACTGCTAAATAGTTTCCTTGCTCAATTTCAGAAGAAATTGAACCTACACTTGCAAAAACAGATAAAAATGCAATTATAAATCCAGCTACATACATTCCAAGAGAAAGAAACTGGCTAGACATCACGGCTCTCATCATAACATCCACTTCTCCCAAAGATTCATATACATAATGCAGTGCTATTCCATAAAGGGCTAAAAAGCCAATTGTCATAGCAGTACAAATATAGATAATCTTCTTCTTAAACATTTCTAAAAAAGTAAGTCTTATAATCGCATTCATCGTACATCATCCTCCCCAACAACATCAATGAATAAACTTTCTAATGCATTTTCTTTTCTTTTTAATTCATATAGTCGTCCTTTATTTTGTATGATTTTTTCTGCAATGTCAGGTATGATTTCATCTTCTATGCTAATTTCAAAACCGTTAGAAGTTCTCTTTAGGTTTGGATCAAAAGCTGCTAATGCCTTAACCAATTCCTCATTAATATTATTAACAGTTATCAAAAGAGGAGAATGTAATAATTCTTTCATTGTACCTATTTTTTGTATTCTTCCTTTATCTAAAATTGCTACTCTATCAGATATCAATTCAACTTCACTTAACAAGTGTGTATTTAAAAAAATAGTTTTCCCTTGTTTCTTCAAATTCAAAATAATATCTCTTACTTGTTTACGACCTACAGGATCTAATGCACTTGTAGGCTCATCTAAAAACAACAGTGATGGATCCGATATAATAGCACATCCCAGTCCTATTCGCTGCTGCATCCCTTTACTATATTCTTTTATTTTTTTATTTTCATGGCCTGTAAGTCCTATAATTTGAAGAACTTCAGGAATTCTCTTTTTAATTTCTAATGGTGACATTTTATAAAGCTTACCATGAAAATTCAAAAGCTCATATCCTGTAAGCCAGGAATGATATTGAAATAATTCTGGAAGATACCCTATCTTTTTTCTTGCTTCAACATCTCCTATAGGTCTTCCCAAAAGCTCTGCTTTTCCATCTGTAGGCTTTAAAAGTCCTAATAATGTTTTTATAAAAGTACTTTTTCCTGCTCCATTTTTTCCAAGGAAGCTAAACACCTCTCCCTCCTTTATAGAAAGGGAAATGTCTATAAATCCCCCTCTTCCATTAAATTGTTTAGTAAAATGAGAAGTTTCAATCATAATCTGCTTACTCCATACTTTCCAATAATGTAGTTAATTTTTGTAAAGAATATCCATGTGCTGTGATAATGAACAAAGAATCTCCTTTTTTAAATACAACAGTAGAATCTTTATCTTCTTTATCTTTAGATTCAATTAAAATAGCTTTTTCCCCTTTAATTGTAATATCTGTTTTTGTATTTTTCTCTTCTAAATAAGGAACTGGCAAAGTTGTGGATAAATCCCCCATATTGGCTAATTGCTCTTTTACATTTTGCGGTAATAAATTTAAAGATAGAAGTATATCTATCATCTGTTTTTGGTTCACCCCCTCTGGAAGTGTAAGTGTAGGTGTACCAACCTGTGTAACATTAATATACTTATTTCCGTTTTCATCATTTTTAGAATTAATTCCATAGGAAATAGATTTACCACAGTGAATCACAAAATCTTTTTGATCTATTTCTTTAGGAAGCTTTACACTTTCTCCTAAATACTCTAGAAAGTCATTTACCTTTGGAACATTAAATTTTAAAGTCAAATCTGATTCTGGAGTAATAGTCATATAATTATATGCTAAAGAATCATTAACTGGAATAAGCTCTGCGTCTTCTTTATACTTTTTCACGGCTTCTTTTGAAATTTCTCCTTGTGATAAATTTATAGGTTTCTCCTCTGATTTTACATCAGCAGATATAAAATCTTTTAACTCCACATTACCTTCACCTTTTTCAATTGCCTGCTCTATTTTATTAATATTGTTTTCAGTAATAGAAATACCTGTTACATTATTTACTCTAAATATATTTAAAAGCTCTGCTGCCTTTACTCTTATTGGTTCATAACTCATAGTTCCTACCACAATTGCTAATGCAGCTGCTGCAGCTGCTAATTTTCTTGCTTTTGAATTCATATTCCTTCTTCCCTTCTTCTTTTTATAAAATTTAAATAATTGATATTCCAAATCGACTTTTCTCATTTCAGATATTTTAAACTCTTCATTTAGTTTTTCACTCACAAATATTTCTGAGCTTTGCAATTCTTCAAATTTTCTTTTACACTTTTCACAATTTGCTATATGCTCTTTTACTTTATCTACGTTACCCTCATACTCCCCATCGATAATTTGCTGAAAAACGCCCTCATCATAACACATATTTTTCACCTTCTTTTTTATAGATTTCCTTAAACTTCTCTTTTCCTCTTGCAATATATTGACCTATATTATTCTTAGGGATATTTGTAATTTGGTGAATCTCATCATAAGAATATCCTGAAAACTTAAGAAGTAAACAGATTTTTTGATTTTCATTTAAAATAGACAGAGTTTTTCTTACTCTTTTAATTTCTTCATTCCTTATAAAATCATCTTCCATAATGAATATCTCCTCTATTTCTTTATAAACATTTTCCTCTCTTTGAATTCTTCTATTTTCACCACGTATATGATTAAGTGCTATATTAGTAGCCACTTTAGAAAACCAAGCTCCTAAAAATTCTATTTCTTGACTTTCTAAATCATAATATTTTATAAAAATTTCTTGTGCTAAGTCCTCTGCAAGCATCTGGTTTCCAAGAAGATAACTTATCTGCTTCCATACAATAGGATAATATTTCATGTAAATTTCTTCGAATTGTTTCTTTTTATTTTTGTGTTTCGGGATCCCAAAAATAATTATCACCTCCTACCATTTATATAACACCACTGGAAAAATTTTTTTGACATTCTTTAATAAAAAATACCGCAAATTCATTTTATTGAATAATGCGGCACAATTTTCATCCTTTTAATTATTGTAGATATCAAAATTTGAACTTATACTTATGTGGTAGCCTACCGAAATTCCATACATTTTTGTTCCACAGGGCTATGAAATTTTCACTGGAAGGTTCTAAGCACAAGGTTGTGCCCATTTCTGCATGTTCCAAATATGAAATTTTGACAAGCAGTAAATGGTACAACCTTGAGCTAAGAACCTTCACAGTTCAATTTCAAATGCCTGTTTCACAAAAATGTATGGAATTTCTAGTATGGAAACACATTCTAATTATGAATCAAACTTATAATTTAGATATCTATGTAGATAAACAATTTATGAATTAGATTTATACTTTGAAATAATACCACACTAGAAATGGAGTGAGCTCTTTTGTGCAGTGTTGCATTTAGAATGGGGGTGTAGGTATTTCTTCATTAGAAGTTGTTCCATTTTTGCTTGTCACAAGCTTGTCTTGGGAACAAGCTGAAATGGGTGCAACTTCTAATGTTAAGTGAGAGTCCAAATCTTGTATTTGGTTCCTCGAACTTACTCAGCGAACGAATGTGAGTCGAGTTTCCTTTTTTACTACATAGTCAAAAGTTCTTAATTGTGCTATCGCACTTTTTTTATATGTGCCTATTCTATAGCAACCGAAACAACAGAGCTCACTCCATTTCGGTTAGTTACAGCATAAGTCTAGAATATTATGTTCTTTATCTATATATTATTTAAGTTTAAATTTAGATATTTGAGTATCTAATTGCTCAGCTAACACATTAAGATTAATTGAGTGCTTAGTAAGTTCCTCCATGGTGGCGTTTATTTCTTCTACTGAAGCAGTTACTTCTTCTGAAGCTGATGCTGTTTGCTCTGATACAAATGAAATATTGCTAATTTTTGATACTGTAGCTTCCTTTTTCTTATCCATATCACTAACGGATACTTTTATCTCATTAACTTTATTAATCATAAGTTCAATAGACTTTAATATTTCACCAAATATCTGCTTAGCTTCATTTACTACTAGCTCTTGTTCAGTTACTGCATTTTCAGTTGATTTAATTGCTTTTGCTGCTATAACTGATTTTTCTTGTATACTTTCTATAATTATCTTTATTTCTCCTGTTGAAGTTTTTGACTCTTCAGCAAGCTTTCTTATTTCTTCTGCAACTACTGCAAATCCTTTTCCTGCTTCACCTGCACGTGCGGATTCTATACTTGCATTTAATGATAAAAGATTTGTTTGCTCAGTTATACTTGCTATAGTCTCGGAAATAGCATTTATTTGCTTAGTACTTTCATTCATATTATGAACTATATGGCTAACTTCTGTTGCAGCTAATTTAGTTTCATTAGATTTTTCACTTAAACTATCTATCATATATAATCCTTTTGAGCTTAAATCTTTTGTTTCGGTTGAAATTTTATTCATTTCCATAGAATTAGAACTAATTTTATCTAATTTTTTTGACAGATCTTCCATTTGAGTTACACCATTTTGGGCATTTTCTACTTGTTCTGTTGCACCTGATGAGACATCCTCAATTGCTTTTGCTACTTCACTTATTGATGCTGTAATCTCTTCAGACATACTAGAAAGGCTTGTTGATGTTTCAATCACTGTCTCAGATGATTCTGTTACACTTTTCATAAGCGCTAATATATTTTCCATCATCGAATTAAATGATAATGCTAAATCGTGAAATTCATCTTTAGTAGTAGCTTGAACTGTTACCGTTAAATCTCCATTTGATGCCTTAGTAAATACTTCTTTTAACATTTTAATATTACGAGATATTCCCCTGCTTAATAATATTGACATTCCAAAAGAAATCAATGCTATAACCGTTATTATTCCAAGCGTAGTTAATAATATAGATTTTGTATCGTTGGATATTTCGCTCTCATCTAGGATAGCTACTAATTTCCAACCTGTTAATTTATTTGTTTCATATACACCAAACTTCTTAGCTCCATTATAATCATAAGACATAAAACCTTTATCTTCAGATTTTACCTTATCCCAAATTGGCAATTTAGCTGCTCCATCAGTATTTAAAACATCTTTATCAGGATGAGCGATAATATTTCCTGATGGTTCTGAAATAAATATGTATCCTGTATTGCCAATTTTCTTTGAGCCCACTTTTTCTGCAAGAGTTTGTAGTGAACAATCTAATCCTATAACACCTACAACTTGACCATTTCTCTCTACTGCCTTTGCAATTCCAACAACCATACTTCCTGTTCCTGCATCTTGATATGGTTCAGTTACCACAACTTGTCCTTTATGCTGTAACGCTAATTTATACCATCCTCTTTGCCTTGCATCATATCCATCGGGTAATTTAGTCTCTGGATACATGCAAAACTTCCCTGATTCTGTTCCATAATAAACATCAAGAATATCTTTATCACTTTCTTTAATATTCTTTATTAAATCCGGTACATAACCAAAATTATTTCCATCATCAGCATTTACCGCATCATAATTATTTGATGCCATAGTAGTCATCGTAATAAACTCTTTAAAGTAGTCGTTCAATCCGCTATTTACTTCAGCAACCGTTTGCGAACTTGTAACTGTTAATTTATTATTAAGAATTAGCTTTGATTGAATATATGAACCAAATCCAAGTATATTTAATGGAATTATACAAATTGCTATCAATGAGATAATTAATTTAGCTCTTATACTATTTAATTTTAAGCCTTTATTCATTAATTTCATTCCCCCAAAATTTATTTATAATTTAATACACTATAATATTTAATTGAAATTCCTAATTTAAGCTAGTCCAAAATTATTAATTATCCTTATATCCCCTCCTTAGCATACATAAGCTTTTAATATATTCTTAATAACAAATTATTGCTTAAAAAGCATACCTCCTTTATATATACTTAATTTACTAAAGCACCCTTTTATATAATAATTCTACATATAATGATAAAATCCTGTAATTTAACGAATATTTTATTATTGTTTCGACATAAACTAATAAATTGACTTTTATTTATGTCTAGTTTTAATTTCTCAATATTTCACAGTTTCCGATAAAAATTAAAATAGTTTAACCCACGATTCACAAATCATGGGTTAAACTTAATCTAATCCTATTTTATTATTTTGCATATCTCTTTATTATTTCAATAATAATATTTGTACAAATATCCATGCCTTCAACTGTTATATGTTCAAATTCTCCATGATATGCAAATCCACCTGTTCCAAGGTTAGGACATGGTAATCCCATATAACTTAAGGTTGCTCCATCAGTACCGCCACGAATTGGTTCTACTACTGGTGTAACATTTAAAGCTTTCATGGCATCTATTGCATTATCAATTAAATGCATACAAGGCTTAATATTTTCAAGCATATTCTTATATTGATCTCTTAAATTAACTCGTACTGTTCCATCACCATATTTTTCATTTAATAATTTTTCTATTAATAGCATTGTAGACTTCTTATTTTCAAATTTATCACTATTGTGATCTCTTAAAATATATTTTAATGTTGCATGTTCTGTATTTCCATTAAAGCTGTCTAAGTAATAAAACCCTTCATATCCCTCTGTATGTTCTGGTCTTTCACATGCAGGTAACATTGAGTTAAATTCAATTCCTATATTTGCTGCATTAATCATTGTATTTTTTGCAGAACCTGGATGAACAGATACACCATGAATTACTACTTCAGCAGCTGCAGCATTGAAGTTTTCATAACAAATTTCCCCTTCAATTCCACCGTCAATTGTATAAGCAAAATCTGCACCAAAGTTTTTTACATCAAATAAATGAGCTCCAAGACCTACTTCTTCATCTGGCGTAAATCCAATACAAATCTTACCATGAGGAATATTTTCTTTTATGATAGTTTCACAAGCTGTTAATATTTCAGCAATACCAGCCTTATCATCAGCGCCTAAAAGTGTAGTTCCATCAGTAGTAATAAGGGTTCTGCCCTTTAGCTCCTTTAGATGTGGGAATTTTTTAGGTGATAATACACTATTATTACCTTTTAAAATAACATCTCCACCATCATAATTCTCAATAATTTGTGGATTAACATTTTCTCCACAAGCTGCTGGAGCAGTATCTATATGAGCTATAAGTCCTATACTTGGTTTATTTTCATAGCCTTTAGTTGCAGGTATAACTCCATATACATAACAATGTTCATCAACTCTGCATTCTTGAAGTCCAATTTCCTTCATCTCTTCAACTAATATATTGGCTAAATCAAATTGCCTTTTTGTTGTAGGATGAGTACTTGAATCTTCATCTGACTTAGTATGCACCTTTACATATTTTAACAAACGTTCATAAGCTTTCATAATTTTTTCTCCTTCTTTATTACTATAGTTCTCAAAAACAATGTTTTGCCTAATTAAGGCAAAATCAAAAAATAATTACATAACTATTTTACTTATTCCTCTTTTATAAATCAACAATTGCTTAAATATAATCTTAGTATTTTCTTTTAACTCCCTCTTTACTCATTCATAAATTGAAGTTAATAATTGTATGATATTTTAATAATATAACTATTATATTAGAAGGATGGTGCAAAATGCAGACTAAAAATTTAGAGGTTTGTGTTTACAATTTAAATTTCAAATCAATAAAGAAATCACATCTATTTATAGGTTTATTAATCTCTTTATTGATAACTATTTCTTTTTCAATCATTAGTGATTTCATGGAGATTTTAAACAATGCTAACAGCAACATCATTTATGTCTCAAATTTCAAATCAGATATTACCAAGCTTAGTGAAACAGTTCTTTTTATTGAAAATGAGAGAAAAACTATGGGCGATCCATCAATAAATAGTTTTGGCTCTGATGGGCAAGCAATGAATTCAAAGGAAATTACACCTGATTTAACTACTGCATTAATAAGTATCGCAGACACAAACATGGATGAAAAAATATCCAATGACGAAATATTAGAACTTAAAGTCATGAGATTAGATAAAGATACTTTAAAAGAAAAACTAAAAACTCTTAATCTAAGATTACAATCAACAGATTGCAATTTAAATCATTATCTTGTCATAACTCAAGGAAAATATGCAGGTACAGTTATTTACAATGGCCCTTTTAAATTTATTGATAGTAATAATAAAAGATATTTTGGACTTGACCTATACGTTTAAATGAGTTTAGGTATTTAATTATTTTTTAACAAATTAAAAAAGGTAGATTAAACCACTTTGTTTAACCTACCTTCATTGCATATTGTTATGCTCGCAAAAACTCTTCATAATTCTCTATTTTATCCTCTCTATTGGTTTGTTTTAACCAATTATTATATTTTAAAATAGTTTTTTCTAGAGACTTAAGTTTAATTTCTCTACTTTTCTCCTTTTTCATTTCTGCGTACATATTTATTTTAATTATATTTCCCATTAATTCCACCTCCTTCTAATTTATAATACAAATAAACTTTAAAATTTCGGTACTAAAATTAGTCAAGAGTTAATACTTAATGAAAAATATCCTTCAGTCTTTATTTAATTAATAACAGCTAAATTTTCAAATTTTTCTATAGGAAAATCAATAATAAATTTAGTTCTAATTTCATTACTTTCAACAAATATTTTCCCATCATAACTTTCTATTAGTTCTTTAACTATACTTAATCCATATCCATGATTTTTATCATTATCTTTTTTAGTAGTAAATCCCGACTGAAAAATCTTATCAATATGTTCCTTTGGTATCATTTCTCCATCATTTTCTACTTCAATAATTATATTTTCATATTTATAATAAGAAGAAATAGTCAAAGTACCCTTATCCTTCATGGCTTTTACAGCGTTATTAACTATGTTTACAACTATTCGATATATTTCTATTTCAGATATTGCTAATAACGCTAAATTAGTGTTATCATTCACTATTATCTTTATATCCTTTGATTTAATATGTCTAGTTGCATATAATAACATGGATTGTTGATTTTTATTATTTACACTTAAATTTGCGTTAGTAGCTTCATTTATAATACTTTTTAGTAAATTTGATAAATCCTTATATTGACCCATCATACACAATTGATATAATGCTAACATTTGCGTTTCATAAGAATTTTTTATTTTTCTTAGCTCACTATTTTTAATTTCTAGTGCTCTATTTAATTTAAATATTTTATCTGCTCTTTCCTTTATTTTTATAAAGGAAATTATGCTAGTTATCATAAACATTACTAACAGTATGATTAAACTATATACAAGAAATGACGATTCTTTCTTGTATGTGATGGAATAAAAAGAGACTAAAAAATCCGGAATTAATCCTGCTAAAGCAATATGATAAATGGATAAATTCTGAGATAATAATATTTTATAAACTCGCTCAAATGTCTTCACCTTTTTTATGACAAAAATGCATAATATCACTTGTAAAATATAAAGAAATATTATATTTAATATTTCCATATGATCCTTAATAATAATTTTTTCTAATATCCCGCTTAAAATATTTCCAACTATTGTAATCCAAACAAGTAATACTGAATATACTAAATTAAATGCTATCAATGCTTCTGTTATTTTCTTATAAAAAAATAGACTAACTACAAGCATAGCTAAAACATGTGTAATAAATACGTTTAGAGAAACATTTCCAAATATATTAGGAATAAAATATGCATCACACGATAATAATATTCCGCATAATACTAATTTACTAGTAATTCTTTTTTGATATCCCAAGCAATAATTTACAAAATAAACAAAAAACACACTTTGAATTATTGTCATAATAATGTCTATGTAATTCATTCTAATTCACATCCCTCTATATTTATGGGTTTGCTTTTATCTTAATTTTTTCATTGATTCTGGCATATCTTCTACACCAGTTGTTCCAAATGATGCTGTGCAATATTTAATCATACCACCTGAAAGTTTAAATAATAATTTTCCAAATACTCTTTTAATTAACATAAAAATCACCTCAAAAATTATTTGTTTTTTGATAGCAAAAAATAATCTCATATTCTAAAAACTTTTATTAGGGATGTGAATTATAACTTTTTCTTGATCACTAGGAATAAAAAACTAAAAGTGTATATTGTTTTTTACAATGTTTGTTCAAAACTTTTCTCATATTACCTTTTACTACCATGTCCAAATTATAGCAAAACATTCCATATCTTTCAATGTAATTTTGAAAAAAATGTAGAAATTATAGTTAACTATGGTTTAATTTGCACAAAAAAGCCTCAACTCTTAAGTTAAGACTTTTTACTTCAAATATTATTTTTTATTTTGCTATAGTTTTTTCTAATAAATTTTTTTCACTTTATTTTAGGGCATTTTTAAGTTATTTATCCAATGCATTTTGTATTGCTTTTAGGATAACTTTGCTACTATTTGTTGCCCCTGAAACTGCATCTACCTTTAAGCTTTGTGCCTTTACTACCCTTTCCGGAATCACTTCTGCTTTGGCACCTCTTTCATTTTTATGTTCTATTAGTTTTATATTACTTATTTTTTTGTCCTTAATATCTACCTCTACCTTTGCAGCAATAAAATCCACATCAAATTCCCCAAAGTATTCCCCATCTTCTTTATTTTCTAAATTCACGTCATTAATAACTATGTTCTTTACCTTTTCTTTATAATCATGTACACTCTTTAAATATTTAATTCCTAATATGCAGGCAGCCACTACTATAACTATTACTGCAACAATAATGTATTTTTTCATTTTTCATATCCCTCCCAAATTAATTTAAAAATTAAGCACTTTTCCTTTATACTACAGATAACTCTTTCTCTCTATTTTTTCTCAGCTTACTTCACACTATCAAATTTATAATTATTTTCCATGGGCTTTGATTGAATTTAAAATAAAATCCAAACCATTTTCAATTACATCCTTAACCTCCTTTTTAAAATGATCTTTTATATATGCTTCCTTTCTTATGAATGTAGTAACAAACCCCATAAGTGTTGACCAAAGTATTAAAGAAATACTTGCCTCATCAACTGTATCTATGATTTCTCCTTTTCTAATTCCTTCCCTAATACAGTTTTGTAAAAGCTCTATAATTGTTTGCTCTAGCTCTTCACTTCCTACATATGAATATTCACTTTCAAAAATTGCTTTAAAATACCCTCTATTTTCTGCTTCAAACTCAAGAAATGAATATCCTAATGCTCGAATTTTAAAAATCTCAGAAGAATTTTTCTTTTTGTTCAAAACTTCTAAAAATAATTTATTTAAAATTATATAACCTCGCTCCACAATTTTTTCATACATTTCTTCTTTGCTCGTAAAATAACTATACAATGTCCTTTTCGTAAATCCAGCTTCTTTTGCTATTTCATCCATTGTAGAATTGCTGTATCCTTTGCTAAAGAATAACTTTTCCGCCGCATCTATTATTTCACTTTTATTCATATTTTTTCTCTTTTCCTTTTTACTTATGTCTTCCATATTGTATTCTCCTTAAATAAATTACACTTACAGTATACAAAGTATACTATAAGTGTAATTTATTTCTTATGCTTTTGTCAATTCTAATTTATAATTTACCATAATTACTTTTTATGTGGTAATTAAAAAATGTATTTTTTATAATATTTGATATGTTATTTTTTTTATATTCACATAACATTCTTTGTATAGTATAATCATTTATATAAAAATCACCCGATTGCTAATATATATATCCGAATTAGTAGTTTGACTTATTAGATGACCATGTTTACATATTTTCTAACTCTTAATAGGGATATCTTCACCAGAAATAATAAATATTTTTGTGCAGAAGGCATTTGAAAATGAGCTGTTAAAGGTTCTTAAGTAGTGAGCCCAAATCTATGATTTGGTGTGAATCACTTACTCAGCGAACGAATGTGAGTCGAGTTTCCTTTTAAATTATCCAATTTAGCTTGTCACGCTGAAAGCGGGAGCATGCTGAATTGGGTGCAACTTGCAACTTAGAACCTTCAGCGATATTTTCATAGTCCTTCGAAATAAAAATATTTATAATTTCGGTAAGTTACCACATAAGTCTAGATTATAAGAATTTGGTTTATCTATATCTTATTTTGATTCAAAACGGAGGAAACATATGAAATTAAATATTAAAGCAAACAATGAAAACGTTAGAATATTAGGAAGAACAAAAATTATCGATGATATAAGGTATATTAACTATTCTTGTTCTGGAATAGAATTTGTATTTACAGGAACAGAGGCTAGTGTACTTTTGTGTACTGACGGTTCAAAATGGGATGAAATGTTAAAAGCATGGGTTGCGGTTTTCATAGATGATGAATTAGTACCTAGCAAGAGATTTCTTTTAGATTGTGATGAAAAAGTTTATAACTTATTCGAATCTACTGAACCACGTACTGTTAAAATAAAATTAATGAAAATGTCAGAAGCAGCTTTTGCAAAAGTAGGCATTAAAGAAATAATATTAAATGGAAAAGATGTACAACCTACTGAAAGTAAAAATCGTTCCATTGAATTTATAGGTGATTCAATAACCTGTGGATATGGAAATGAAGGCGTTTGGGAAGTTGATACCTTTAATACAGCTCAAGAAAATCCTTGGGAAGCATATGCAGCTAAAACAGCACGTTATTTTAATGCTGATTTCAATTGCGTTTCATGGAGTGGAATAGGCATCATATCATCATGGACAGAAGTAGATACTCCAAATACTGAATGGCTTATGCCAATGCTTTATAAATATACTGATGCTGGAATAGATCAAGATTTCAAGAAAACAGAATATGAGCTTTGGAATAATAATTTATTTATACCTCAGGTAATTGTTATTAATTTAGGTACAAATGATGCAAGTTATACAAAAAATATTAAAGAAAGACTAGATGAATTTACAGATGGTTACCATAAACTCTTAAAACAAGTCAGACATTGCAATCCAAATGCAGAAATAATCTGTTCATTAGGTGCTATGGGACAAAATTTGTGTCCATCTGTTGAAGAAGCTGTACTAGCCTTTAAAAATGAGACTCACGATCTCAAAATACACACAATGCGTTTTGATGTTCAGTTAGAAACCGATGGCATCGGATCCGATTGGCATCCAAGCTTAAAAACTCATGATAAAATGTCAAAGCAACTAATTAGCAAAATAAACGAAGTAACTGGTTGGTAATTTAATAACAAATTAAAAACCACCAATTAGCTAAAATATATTAACTAATTGGTGGTTAATCAAATCCTAACCCTCTTCTACAGTGAAACGGTTCTACTTGAATTATCATCACCCTTTTTTTGTATGATTGTTTTTTCAAACGCTACAATTATCTTTTTAACACACTAGATATCTCTAGAAATACTTAAATTGTTTAATGTATAATTTAAATTTTTTTGCTAACATCAATAGATATATTCCATTAAATAGCTTATTCTTTCTCAGTAATATAACAACCATGCACTTTAATAGCTAGAATAATTACTAATCCCCCCTTCGATAATCTGTTGTTTATAGTTACAATATATATTTTAATAAGCTTGTCCTTAATTACTAATCAAACACCTCAAATAGGTATTGGTTATATCTATTCAATGTTTGCTATAATATATTAATTTCAAAATTGATTTGGTAATTTATTTTATTTTTTAATAGGGTTAGGACTATTAAGTGATGTCCTCCTTCCTTGTAACTATTATAACATTTAAATTATCAGAAAACAATATATTTTCTGATAATTCACGCAGAATTATATAAGATAATTTTATACCATACTTATATATTTATTAAGGCACTATAAAAAAAGAAGCCTTTATGTTTTCAGCCTCTTTAACATTTTAATCTTTCCTAATAGAAATTAATCATAGCTCTTCTGACAATTGCCCAAGTAACTTTGCAGTAGAATTTAAATTTTCAATTGATTCTGTTATTTTTTCTAATGCTGTTAATTGTTTATCTGATACTCTATCAACATCTGATACTTTCTCATTTATCTTACTTATTGCTTCTGATATATCTTTTATAACTGTTTCTATTGTCCCTATAGATTTACGAGATTCATTAGATAATTTTCTAATCTCTTTTGCAACAACATTAAAACCTTTCCCTTGCTCTCCCGCTCTTGCTGCCTCAATAGCTGCATTTAATCCCAAAAGATTTGTTTGAGATGAGATACCTTTTATGAATCCAACTATTTCATCAGTATTAGAAGCCATTTCATTAGCAATATTTGTTTTAACAACTATTTCTGAATTCATGCTTGCTAACTCCTGAAAACTAGCAGAAATATCATTTATTCCTGATGATATTTGAGACATTGATTGAATTAGATTTTCTGTAATATCAGTTACTGAAATTTTTTTAGTTAAACTTTTTCCTATTGCTATTGAACCTATTACACCAGTTTCATCTTTCATTGGAATAATATATGATTTAAAAGCTACACCTAAGAATTCTTTTGGGATTACTTCAACTACAGTTTTTCCATGCTTCATAGCTTCTTTCACAAAATCTCCAACAGCATCCCCTTCTTTAATATTAAACTCTATCTCCTTGCTTCCTCTATAATATAATACTTTTTCCCTATCAGTTAGCATAATTTCTATATCATTATCAAAAAAAGCCTCAATATATGGAATAGCATTATAAATACTATTTAATTCATTATTCCCAAAATCATTTTTTAACATTTTTAATTCCACCTTTTCTACTTATAAAATATCATTATTATTTTGATTTAAAATTACAAACAACTTTTTAATTATATTTCATTTCTTTTTTAATTGAAAGACTTAACTTGCGATAAGGCACATGCAAAAAAATAACAAGTCCATGTGCCTTAGTTAAATTCACTACATTAAAACTGAATTTCATATCCTGAAATCAACAATTTCACAACAGCATTATAGCTCTTAATCCCATTTTCTTGACCACTCATTTTTAGCAACTGATCATATGCATCATTGTGTAACTTTGATATTCCCCCTCTATATTTATTCCAGTATAATGAATCATTTTTTAATTCTATTTTAATATTATCAGAAAGTTCACTATTTATTTTTTTAAAAGCATCTAAATCAAAATTATACAAATCATTCATGCAATATGAATAGGCCATTAGCAGTCCGCTATATTGATATTCATAATTTTTAGAATTAATACATGCTAAAAAGCTTATATAATTTGCTTCATCTTCATTATTAAATCCTCTTACATGGCTTAATTCGTGACAAATGGTACTTGGAACATTCCATTTTGGCATATCATTATTATAATTAGCTTCCATTGTAAAGTCAGTCTCACCCTCCAATAATTGATAAGACATTACTTTAGAAAAAATATATGGTTTAGGACGTGGATAAAATCCTTTTAGACATGGATAAATTTCCCCTAAACTATCCATGTTTTCTACGCCTTCTTCTTTTACATTCTCATCTAATTTTAAAAGCCCATCTTCATTCTTATTCACCTTTCCATCCAATCCATTTAGTTTTTCCTTAAGATAATCACAAAGCTTAATTAGCTTTTCTTCAGAACTATCTTGAATTTTTAAACCTGTTAGTGTGACAAAGCTTGGTCTAAATGCATTGACCCCTAAAGTCACCATATTTAAAAATATAAATATTGATATGCACAAAATTATATTAGCAGTAGACCTTGCAGCTATCTCTTTCAATGAGAGTTTTTTAGTCCAACCTAAAAATATATACATGATTATCTTGAGAAAAATAAATATGATAAATCCAGTTACTATCATCTCATATATTGAAAATGGAATTAAAGAAAATACTCTTGAAACAGTGTTAACTAATGATAAATATATATATTTATAGTAAAAATTCGCAAATCCATACATGTATTTTGAAGCAAAAAATAGAGCTGCACTAATTATTAGCAGCGTAACACTTATACCTAATTTTCTTTTATTTGTGAACTTCTTTTCTCGTCTCTTTAAAAAATCCCCCATGATAATCTATACCTTTCATTAATATTATTATTGTCTTCTAAAATGCTAATTAGGCACATGAAAGATCTAAATAAATTCATTTATTAAAACACTTATTTAGATCTTTTTTTATTTTAAAAAACAGTTTTAAAGTTAACATCTATTTTCTATACTTTTTATACATAAATCATACTACATTTCATCAAAAAAACATAGATATCCTAAAAGTCACTTTCCAATAATTAGTCTCTGGCAGCATTACTTAAGTTATATATATCAAATCTAACTCTTATCCATATTATTTATCATATCAGTAACCAAATCTTCTATTGATGTGTTTTCTAATCCTTTTGGTATTTTAAAATTAGGATCATCTAATTCTCCACCCATTTTGGCAATGATTTGTTTTGCCTTCTCTGCATTTTGATCATCTGCATTTACAATAACCCTATAATTTACATCTGCAATTTCTTCAAATCTGCCATAACCACTCACCATGGGACTTGCAGCTGCCAATGATCCAAGCATTGGATCACCTAAAGGACTATCACTTGTGAGCACATAATTAGCTAAACTATTTGTGCTACTGGCAGTACCCGGAATATTTTTCCCAGGATTGGTATTTCCAGTATAATGTTCATTTATATCTGCAACAGCATCTTTAATTCCTGCTCTTTTTAATGTATCTACAACTTCATTTGCAGCTTTAATTCCACTAAAGTAACCTTCTATCTTCATCAAATATACCTCCTCATTTAGTTGATTAATTTAGATGTATTTTTTCACTATGCTGCAACTATTATTCCTAAATATATCTTATATTTTTTTTATGTTTTTATGCAAATAAAAGAATTGAATATGCCTTAATAAAAAATGAGTAGCAAACAATATTTCTACTGTCTACTACTCTTCAAAAATAATTATTGAGCATGTAAAAATTCCTCATAAGTTTCTATTCTATCCTCCTTGTTAGTCTTCCTTAACCAACTATTATATTCTAAAATAACTTCTTCAATTGTTTTTAGCATTAATTTATTATTCTTTTCTCTTTTCATTCTAACATACAGATTAATTTTAATTATATTTCCCATATACATCACCTTCTTTCTATTTATACTTATCATACAACTAAATTGTTAAATTTATGTACATATAACCTTAATTAAACATTAAAATAAAGTCAGGACCACCAGTCGAACTGGTGGCTTGCTCTGCGCCTATAAGGCTAAAAAATATATAGGACAGTCTTTTCTCCCTGTTAGACTTGCTATATATTTTTTATTGTGTGGTTATTCCTTATTTAAAATGTAATTGTGAACCTTAAATTTTTTAGTACCTTATACTCTTGTATTACCAGTATTAGTTTTGTGGTAATACGAAGTTTGTGGTAAAAATATTTTTTAAAAATACTCATAGTTTTTTAACGGTATAACCAACTGCCCACCACCCGCTTAGCAGGTGGTTTTCTTTTAGCGCTAAAGCATATAATAAAAAGAAACATATCTAAATTAGCTTAGATATGCTTCCTAAAGGTGATGCTCATTCGTTGTTGCATAAGCAAACTTATACCTTAGCAAGTTTTAAAATTGATGTTAGAGCAGTTAAAATAAATAATGCACATATTAGAAAAATCGAAATCATACCAACAACTCCGCTCCATCCATATGTGGACCAAAATACTCCACCAGATGTTCCACCTATACTTGAACCTACATAGTAAAATAACAAATATAAAGATGAAGCTTGGGCATTATCATGGGTTGAGACTTTTCCAATCCAACTGCTGACAATTGAATGACTTGCAAAAAAACCGAAGGTTAAGAGTGCTATTCCAGTAATCTTTAAAAATAGATTTAAATTTAAGGTTATCCCTACCCCAATTAACATTATAAATATGGAAATACAAAGCATTTTATGCTGACCATGTCTATCAGCTAAACGTCCCATAAATGTGGAACTAAAGGTTCCAACAATATAAATTATAAAAATAAAACTTACTAAAGTTTGGCTTAAATTATATGGAGGGGCAATTAGTTGATATCCAATAAAGTTATATAACGAAACAAAACTTCCCATAATTAAAAAACCAATACAATATAAACAAAGCAATTTGGGATTTTTCAAATGATTCATACTTGATTGCATCAACTGCTTAACTTCAAATTTTCGTGCTTTAAAATGTTTTGAGGGGGGTAACTTTGACCAAAATAATAAGCTTGCCATAACACCTAAAAAACCTATGCAACCTAATGCCAGTCTCCAATTAAAAAAATCTGTAATGATCCCTATTATAATACGGCCACTCATTCCACCTATAGAATTTCCACTAATATACAATCCCATTACCATTCCTAGGCTTGACCTATCTACTTCCTCACTAATATAAGCCATTGCAATTGCAGGCAGTCCTGCTAAAACAAACCCTTGTAAGCACCGTAATAACAATAGAATATGAAAATTTGGAGCAAAAGCTGTTAATACTGCTAAAATTGATGTAGCAAAAAGAGAAAAGCACATGATTGGTTTTCTTCCTAATACTTCTGATATTGAACCAAAAAGTAACATACTAACTGCTAAAGTACAAGTTGTCACCGATAATGACAAGCTAGCCATTGCAGGTGAAATTCCAAATTCCTTGGATAAATAAGGCATTAAAGGTTGTGTACTGTATAAAATTGCAAATGTATTAAAACCACCTGCAAACAAGGCAATACTTGTTAACTTAAATTCACGTGTGCCTTTTTGAATATAACTCATAAATGATCACTCCAGACTATATATTAACATCATACAAATAACTCAACGACCTCGGAACTTATATAATCTAACGTCGATTAATTTGTTCATACTATAATTTTATCATATTATTATATATGTTAAACTTATAAAAACGTGTAATACTTCATAATATACTTATGATAACGTTTGGATGTGCAAATTATGACTTTTTTCATATATAAGGCACATTCAAAAAATAACAAGTCCATCTGCCTAACTTAATTTTTCTTGATTGTTAATTTAATTTTAAAATTAATATGATGAATTCCTTGAATCTTGACATTGAAGTAAGGCGCAGTTATTATATGATAGATACTATAAAGTGTATAAAAACAATCTTAAAATATAATCATAAAGAAATGGGGTATTTATATGTATCCAAAAGATTTAAATTATAAAATGCCTGCAGAATGGACTACTCATGAACGTACGTTCATTTCATGGCCTGTCAGAGAATCTATGTGCTTTCCTGAAAACCATGAAAGCGTCTGCCTTGGTTATGCTGAATATATTAATGCAATTTCTGAATTTGAGCCAGTAACAGTTATTGTAAATCCTAAGGATTTAAATCATGTACAAAAGCTTTTTCAAGCTTCTAACATAGAGTTTCTTCCTATTGATCATAGTGATGCATGGCTTAGAGATAATGGTCCAACATTTATAAAGGATGAAAAAGATAATTTAGCTGGTGTTAATTGGCACTTCAATGCTTGGGGAGGAAAATATGCACCCTGGGATTTAGATGATAAAGTAGCTCCTAAAATCCTGCAACACTTTAATATTAAGAAATTTGATGCACCTTTTATTTTAGAAGGAGGCTCTATTCATATTGATGGCGAAGGAACCTTAATCACAACTGAAGAATGCTTATTAAATCCTAATAGAAATCCTAACCTTACTAAAGAACAACTTGAAGATTATTTAAAGCAATACTTGAACATAGAAAAAGTTATCTGGCTAAAGAATGGCTTAGATGGCGATGAAACTGATGGACACGTTGATAACATTGCATGTTTTGCTGCACCTGGTAAAATTATTATCCAAACTTGTGATGATGCTGATGATGAAAATTATAGAATCACTTTAGAAAATCTTGAAATACTAAAAAATTCAACAGATGCAAGAGGAAGAAATTTCGAAATTATTCCTATTGGTCAGCCACCTAGAGCTGAGTATGAAGGTCAAAGACTTACATTAAGTTATTTAAACTTCTATTTTGTAAATGGAGGAATTATCTTACCTATCTTTGGTGGTACTGCTGAAGAATCTGATAAAATGGCTAAAAAAGTATTAAGTGAAACTTTTCCTAATAGAAAAGTTAGAACAGTAGATGGAATGACTGTTATTAAAGAAGGAGGCAATGTACACTGTACTACTCAACAAATGCCTGCTTCTAAGAACTCCGCGAAATGTTAATAATAAAATGAGGTGATTAATCATGAGAAAAGTTAAAGTAGCCGCTACCCAAATGAGTTGCTCTTCTAATATTGATAAAAATATTTTTAAAGCCGAAAAATTTGTAAGAGAAGCTGCAAATAAAGGTGCCCAAATTATTCTTCTTCAAGAGTTATTTGAAACACCATATTTCTGTCAAAAGGAAAAATCTGATTATTACATATATGCTTCAGAAGTAGAACAAAACAAAGCAATCAATCATTTTAAGAAAATTGCTCAAGAACTTAAGGTTGTACTACCAATTAGTTTTTATGAAAAGAAAAACTACGCTAGATATAATTCCATAGCAATAATAGATGCTACTGGTGAAGTACTTGGAACCTATAGAAAGAGCCACATTCCTGATGGGCCTGGCTATGAAGAAAAATTCTACTTTAATCCTGGTGATACTGGTTTTAAGGTATGGAATACGCGCTATGGTAAAATTGGTGTAGGTATCTGCTGGGATCAATGGTACCCTGAAGCTGCTAGATGTATGACTTTAATGGGAGCTGAAATGATCTTCTACCCTACAGCTATTGGTTCTGAACCACAAGATGGATCAATTGATTCAAAAGATCATTGGCAAGCTTGCATGTTAGGCCATGCTGCTGCTAATTTAATTCCTGTAATTGCATCAAATCGTGTTGGCGCTGAAGAAGATGAAGACTCAAAAATAACATTCTATGGTTCTTCCTTTATAGCGGGACCACAAGGAAATAAAATCGTTGAAGCTAACCGCACAGAAGAAACAGTACTTGTTGCTGAATTGGATCTAGATCAATTAGAAACTCAACGTATTGAATGGGGCATATTCAGAGATCGCCGTCCTGATTTATATAAGATTATTACATCATACGACGGAAATTTAATGATTTAAGGCACAATCAAAAAAATAAATACTTCCGTTCTATAATTCGTTTAATAAGAAAGTATACAACCTAATATTTCATTTTTATTAAATTATAAATAAAGCGTTTAAAGGAAATATTACTTTAAGCGCTTTTAGGCACAATCAAGAAAATAATAGACCAGTATGCTCGTATATTTGGTCTATTATTTTCTTTCATGTGCCTTATTTTATTTGGAATTTAGAGAATCTCTCTGAAATAAGCCTTCGTTATAAATCTTTATTATTTCTGATACTTAGATTTCCAAGACTCTAAATATGTTTCTAATATTTTATGAAGAGCTTCCCCAATTTTAGAATAAGCTTCATCATTAAGGTTTGCTAGAGATATTCTAATAGACCATTCAGGACCATGAAAACCTCCACCACTTAACAGTACTATGGAGGATTCTTCAGCTAGTTGATATAAAATATCTACTGGCTTATAGTTATTTTTCAAATACTCTCCGAACTCATTTCCATAATTACAGACAGCCCATTCTAACAAATCAAATTCTGTGTAGTAAGCAGCATCATAAGGATCCTTCCTTAAATCTAAGCCTAATCCTTCAAATAAAAGCTTTTGCCTGCGTTTACAAATTTCCTTTGTTTGATTCTTGTATTTATTTTCCTTGTCAAGTAACGCAAATGCACAGAAGAAAGCCATTTGAACCTGTTGAGGAGTTGATAAGCCAGCTGTATGATTAAGTGCAACCTGACGGCTATCTGCTACTATTCTATCTATAAATTTTATATCATCTGGCTTAGTAGAAAGTGCTCCATAGCGCTGCCTTAACTCAACTTTTTTATCTTCTGGCAGTTCCTTCAATAATTTATCGAAAATATTATCTTCATAAAGTGCAATTGTTCCAAGTCTCCAGCCAGTCACTCCAAAATATTTTGAAAATGAATAAACTCCTATCGTATTATAGGACAAATCAGCCATAAGTGAACGGAAATTATCAACAAAAGTACTATATACATCATCAGAAATAATCATTAATTTTGAGTTATAATTCTTTACAATATTCACTAGTTGATTAACACTTTCTAGCTTAATTGCAACAGAAGGCGGATTGCTTGGATTTACAACAAACAGAGCCTTTATGCTTGAATCCTTAAGCTTATTAAGTTCTGACTCAGGATATTGCCAAGTGTGAGTTCCATCCTTGGTTACCTCTGATGCATTAATATGTACAACCTCAAAATTATAACGAGGCAAATGCGGTATTTCAAGATAAGGTGTAAAAACCGGAACCATTAGTGCTATTTTATCTCCTCTTGCCAGCAATTCATTAGCTATAAGACTGTCAAATATATAGCACATTGCAGCAGTAGCGCCTTCTACAGCAAAAATATTAAATTTACCTTTAGGGGGTTTGTTGTAGCAAAGCTCTTGAACAAGATATTCATGAACAATGTTCTCTATATGAATCAGCATTCTATCTGGTACCGGATAATTATCACCTATAATTGCATCAGCTAATTCAAATACCCATTTATCGGCATCAAAACCCTGGCGCTTAATTCCATAATCAATTATATTTTCTAAAAGGGCAGCTCCTGGCATTTCCTTATGATCCTTCAAGTATGAATATAATCTTTCTGCAATGCCTTCTTTTCTTGGCATACCAGCCAAATCACCATCATTCCAAACTCTTCTTGTTTCCTCCACCGCAAATATACCAAACATAAAAAAAGCCTCTCTAGGGGTTGCTGCCGTCCAATTGGGGTTACCTCTCCCCGCATCTAATAGTGTATGAGCACTTTTTTCTCTTTGCCCTTTTGCAAGATTTATTAATTTATTTTTGAATTCAAAGGGACTAATCTTTCCATAAATTTTTTCTATTTCTTCGCGCTGAACATTCTTAATATCCATAACTAATACTCCTTATCTAAGTTAAATAAATATCATTCACATAATTTTAACCTCAACTATTACTTTATAAGTCCAAAATTTGCTTAAATTTGAGTGATTTGTATCATATATAACTTCAATTTTGGTAAAAAAATATTACCATTTATAGTATTTGATAAGTTTTAATAATTTATTCTTAAAAACACTCTGATCAATAAAAAACACACCATGAATATTATTTTCATGATGTGATCATTTTATTGTCAAATATGAGCTTTACGCTGTTATCTATATTCGATTTTCATCAGGATCTAAAATGCAACTCTCATAGTATCCATCCCCAGTATAACGGGGTTCACTTACTACAAAGTATCCTGCATTTCTTATGGTTTCAGTGAGATAATTATACGAATTTAATGGAGATTTATAATTTTCTTTTGTTCATATATACAAGCTTTTATGCCTTCTTAACAAATTCAGATTTTAATTTCATAGCTCCAAAACCGTCAATTTTACAATCAATATTATGATCCCCATCAACTAAACGTATATTTTTTACTTTTGTCCCTATTTTTATTGATGATGAGCTTCCTTTTACCTTAAGGTCTTTGATTACAGTTACTGTATCACCATCATTTAATACATTTCCGTTTGCATCTTTAACAATCTTTGTATCTTCAGTATTTGAGTTTTCTGATTCTAAAGTCCACTCATGACTGCATTCTGGACAAATCAATATATTTCCATCTTCATAAGTATATTCTGAATTACATTTTGGACAACTTGGTAAACTTAACATAATTTCATTTCCTCCATTTGTTATTGTTAATTTTAATATATTAGAAATTACTCTATAATTTGTTATTATAACTATAATAATAGCCATAAAGAACTTGAAATTAAAAAATATATAGTCAATCACTTATACAGGTTATATACTATCATAGTATTATCATACTGGCAAACCTTCCTCCAAATCCTACCTTTCAATAATCATACAAAGCACTACCTCATAATAATCTCTTTAGTATTATTAGTAACACTCTACTTATATGTAATTTCCTCCACAATCGATCGATTCATAAAACTCCTAATGGATTATATGTAAAATATTATTTTAAAAGTGCTGCTTCTTTAATAAAAATTCCTGTAACAAAATTAAATTGCATATGAAAAATATCACAGATTTTCTCACTCTTAAGCGGCTATAAATTATTGCTTTAAATTTCCATGTATAATTTCCTTGTGTATGAACCTTAAATATGTTATTATAATTTCGCAGCACAGAATAAATTACTTATTTTAGGTAATTGCGCTGAACTAATTATGTGATAGAATTACTTACTTAATTAACTAAAGTCAGTATGTAGAAACTTCACTTATGGACAAGTATGTATGATTTATATAGAATATACTTTCTGGAATATTCGTTAAGCTCTTATTTTGAACCTACATATTAATTACGGGAGTTCAATATTTAGATGAAGAAATGTACTTTCATGTGAGTCCTTTAACGGCTTTGAAGGCGATTGAAACCTCTGTGAGGACACCCACCTATCGGGAGATAGGTGTCAAAATTGGAGTACCGGTATTTTGGATATAATATTTGTAAATTTTAAGCCAATGCTTATTTTAATTAAGCATTGGCTTTTTTCCTTACTAAGGTTAATGTACAATCAATAAAATAACAGACCAGTATGCTTGCCTATTTGGTCTATTATTTTCTTTCATGTTCCTAAATTTCACTATAAAAAAATTTACTAATCAGCATATATAAATATAGCTTCAATACTTGCAGTTATCTTATTTTCTCCTGCTTCAATAGGAGTAGCTCCAACTGCCGATTTAAATGCCATTGTCGTTAATGGAGCTATTGTTCCCCTATCCTGCTCAGTAATTTGTATTGGAGTAATATTTAAGTCTACTTTAAGTTTATTAGCCATAACGCTAGCCTTATTTTGAGCATCTGTAATAGCTAAACTTAACGCTTCGTAATAATACCTTGTTACATCTGAAACAATAAAATTAATACCACTTACAGAATTTGCACCATTTCTTACAGCCGTATCGATTATTTCACCTGCAGAATTAATTTCAGTAATAGTAACTTTTAAATTATTGCTTACCTCATAGCCTTTAAAAACTTGTTTTCCATTAATGTAATCATAATCTGCTCTGACATTATAATTTTGAGTTTGTATATATTCAGGCAATACTCCTATTTCTATTATACTATTTATAACTTGTTGTGTTATCTTTGCATTTTCTTCTTGAGCTGCCTCTAATTGTACATTTTCTGTTATAACTCCAATTACCACCTCTGCTACATCGGGTTTTGCATTTACTGTTCCCTTTCCAAAAATTTTGAGTTTCTTGCCGCCTTTAATGCCATAATAATCCCTTAAACTATAATTATCAATATCTTCAAATCGATACATGTTTTTCATCCCTTCACAAAGAAATTAATTACTTCATAGTATGATTTCTTTTGATAAATGTCTCTAAGTTATATATGGAAATTTAACTCTAACTTCTGACTTTAAAATTTGTTAACCACCGATTATCTTAAGGTTGACAATATATAAAATAAATAATATACTAAATTTAAATTTATTTTGGCAATCTTATGGGGGCGTGAACTAATATGGAAAATTTAACTGAAGAAATTATAGGTGGAAGACGATTAACCAGAAATGATAATTTAAAATTTCTATTAACTACAAATTTAGAAGAACTTTGCAACGGAGCTAATAAAATTCGCCAAGAACTATGTGGCGAAAAAGTGGACCTTTGCACAATTATCAATGGTCGAAGCGGAAAATGCAGTGAAAACTGTAAATTCTGTGCCCAATCAGGTCATCATAATACAAACGTTAAGCAATATGATTTCTTAGATCCAAATATAATACTAAGGGATTGTAAAAGAAATGAAGTAAATGGCGTACATCGTTATTCTATTGTTACAGCTGGAAGATCATTAACCGGTGCTGATTTTGATAAAGCAGTACAAGCCTATAAAATCATGCATGAAGAATGTTCAGTAAACTTATGCGCATCACATGGTCTTTTGAGCAAAGAAGAATTTATACGCTTAAAGGAAGTTGGCGTAACAATGTATCATGCAAATATTGAAACTTCAAAAAACAACTTTCCTAACATATGCACTACACATTCATATGAGGACAAAATCAAAATAATTAAACTTGCTCAAAAAGTAGGATTAAATGTTTGCTCAGGTGGAATTATAGGAATGGGAGAAACATGGGAAGATAGAATTGATATGGCCATTAGTTTATCTGAACTTGAAGTTATGTCAATCCCTATCAATGTATTAATGCCAATAAAAGGCACTCCACTTGGCAATTTAGAAAGAATTTCTGATGAAGATATTTTAAGAACAATCGCAATTTTTCGTTATTTAAATCCAACTGCTTATATTCGTATGGCTGCTGGAAGAACTTATTTTTCAGATGGGGGTACACAAATTTTCTTATCTGGCGCCAATGCAACAATTACCGGTGATATGCTAACTACTGTAGGCAATAACACTGAGCAAGATAAAATTATGCTTACTAAGCTTGGTTTTAATATTCTAAAATAAATTCATGTAATAAAATCATACGATATATTAAAAGGAGAATTATATTATGGAAAATACACAAAAAATTAGTACTCGTCAATTAACATTAATAGCAGTAATGACAGCTGTTACATGCATCTTAGGACCACTATCACTTCCTATTGGAATAGTACCAATTTCATTAACTAATCTAGCAATTTATTTTGCAATATATGCATTAGGTGGAAAAAGAGGAACTCTAAGTTATATTGTTTATCTTTTCATAGGTCTTGTGGGACTACCAGTATTTTCAGGATTTTCTGGAGGTTTTACAAAATTAATTGGGCCAACAGGTGGATACTTGATTGGATTTGCCTTCATGGCATTTATCAGTGGTATTTTCATTGATAAATTTTCAAGTAAAATTTATATGTGTTTCTTAGGAATGGTACTAGGTACAATAGTAACATATATGCTCGGAACAGCATGGCTTGCATATGAAACAAAGATGACATTTAATGCAGCACTATATGCTGGCGTTATTCCATTTATTCCAGGGGACCTAGCAAAAATGGTAATAACATCACTTATTGGACCGCAAATTAGAAAGAGACTTATAGCCGCTGGAATATATCAGTAATAAAAAGATTGCTCAAAACATAACTTAATTTTGAGCAATCTTTTTATTCTAACTTATTCCTTACACTTAAACTACTGCAAATTTTAACGAATAAAATTTGTAAATATTTTACCTTCACCTTCAGGTTCTTGAATTTTCCCTTTTCCAAATTCAATTAGCTTCATAAGCCAGGCCATATTTTTACCAAGAACTCGCATGATTTGTCTTCCCTCTTCATCCTCTTTAGCTTCACCTGGCGCTGTCCCATGTATTACATTCCAATAGTTTGAAGTTGGCATAAGCATTTCCGAATAATTAAGATAATTATTTAATTGTTCAAAAGTAGGTACACCACCAGAACGTCTCACTGCAACAACTGAAGCTCCTACCTTATGTCTTAACATAGACTTATTTACGCTTGTCACATAAAACGCCCTATCCAAGAATGCTTTCATAGTAGCTCCTAGTGATGCATAATGAACTGGAGAGCCTAATATTATACCATCTGCCTCCTTCATTTTTTGAATCCATTCATTAACTTCATCTTGAATAACACATTTTTCATTTTGATTTCTTACGCAACCGTTACAAGCAAGGCATCCTCTTATGCTCTTATTGCCTACATGAATAATTTCAACTTCTATCCCTTCCTTTTCTAACTCCTCTGCAACCATTTTTATTCCATGAAATGTATTCCCTTCTTTTTTAGGACTACCGTTAAACGCAACTACTTTCATTTATTTCACCTCTAATTTTAGTTTTTTAAATAATTCATATGATGTATGCCGTTATTCCTTAGCACAAAATAGAGTATAATGTACACAAACTCCTGTAACAAGTACGCACTTTAAAGTTAGATAGGTTACTTTAAAGTAGGAATTGTGATTTGCTTTATATTTTTAAGAATACATTAAAATTAATTTTTGCAATGCTTACATCTTCCATTTTAAATTTTTCATTTTTATAATATAATGATTTATAAAATATATTTTAATGTGGAGATGATATTTTGATAGAATATAATGGCAAATCATACATATGCGCTTTGGATTTGGGCTTTGAAATCATAAGAGGAAAATGGAAAGCTGTAATACTATGCCATTTATCTGATAGTCCAAAGAGATTTTTGGAATTACAGCGAATTACTTGTGGTGTAAGTCAAAAAGTATTAAGTGAATCTTTAAAACAACTTGAAAATGACGAAATAATAACTAAACATATATATGCAGAAATACCTCCAAAAGTTGAATACTTGTTAACTGAGAAAGGGCAAGAATTAGTTCCTGCCTTAAAAATTATTGAACAATGGTCCAAAAAACAATTTTCTCATGTATTAAATAAATAGTACATGAGACTTTTCATGGTATTCGTTAACTAATTTACTATAAATCATCCCAATGAATTTTCTCAGCATTTTCATCTTTTTTTGCGGATTTGTCAAATAATTTTATTATTACTGCTGACACTGCAAAACCTACGATTCCTCCAATAATTCTCGAAATTATAATAGAAACTTCAATATATGTCCCAATATATCCTCCTACGAATACTCCCAGAAATATGGAAGTTATTGGGAAAATAAAAATCATAAAAGCTGCCAATAGCATATTGGTATTCTTTTTGCCCGCCATTGATTTATTATTGTTTTCATTTATATTTTCTTTTTGAGGCTCTATTTTCATACTTATCCCCTTTCCCAGTTCTAAATTTAAAACTTCCAGATAGCTTATGAGAAATATACGTTTAGGACTAAATAATATCAATGATTTTCTTGGATTTTCTTTCCATACATTAATTATATCAATTGCTAATTTCATAGTAAAGCTCAACTATCTTTACTTTTATTGTTGTAAATTAGTCACTAGCATAAATCTATAACTTTTACATAAAAATAACCATTAAAATCAACAATTAGATCTTAATGGTTTGGTAATTTCATTATTTCATTTTTTGATGGATCATTTAAAATTATAATTAATTGTGAGTCATTTTTCCTACTGGTAATAATAATCCTGATTTCTTTAATATTGGTTTTATTGCATTATAAATAAGGCTTACTAATATTACAGATACCACAGCATTAATAGAAGTAGCAAACACACTTACTTTTGCTAGGAGAGATGCCATTTGTTGAGGTTGTCCAAGAATGAATTGATTATAAAAATATCCACCAAGAGGATCAAAGACAACATTAAATGCTAATCCACCAATTGAAGCAATAATAGTCCATTTAGCTACATATTTTTTATCATTACTTTCATCTATTTTTGCAAACTTGTGAGCAATTAATCCAGTTATTAAACCAATGCATAATTTTAATACAAAAGTTTTTGGTGCTCCTATAGCATATGTTGGATCAAGTAAATCTGATATTGTCATACCTATAGCCCCAGAAAGTCCTCCATACCATCCACCAAGAAGTAAAGCAGCTAATACACAAAAAGCATTTCCAATATGCAAAGAAACTGCATCTCCACCTACAGGTATTTTTATTGAAAGAAAAGTAAATGATACAAAGCATAATGCGGCAAGGACTCCTGTTTGTATCAATTTTAAAATCCTTGAATTTTTATTTTCCATATAATTTGCCCCCTTAGTAATTTTTGTTTATATATGAAAATACTGTGATTATTATATCACTTGAAAAATACCGTGGCAATTGTATGGGTACACATATTGTTGAGTAATAGAATTTCGTGTTCTAATCACAACTGAAATATTTGTTCATTATATTCTTTAATATGAGGGCATATGTTTTCATCATGAATTTCAACTTTTCTATTATAATTTATGGATGTTGCGATTAATATTTTTAATTCTCCATTAATCCATCTTTCATAATCCTTAAAAGGTACTTTCACTATATTCTCAACTTCTTCTCCTAAAGTAAAAATAGTATTTTTATTTACTTCTAAAATATACATCTCGCATATTTCATTATCCCAAAATCCATTCTTTTCTAAAGTCTCAAATTTTCTTCCTATATATTTTAAATCATTTCTACTTACGTTTAATCCAATTTCTTCTTTTAGTTCACGTATCATTGCATTTTTTGTTTCTTCTCCAGCATCAATATGCCCTGCACAAGCTATGTCGTACATACCTGGAAAATCTGCCTTATTATCGGATCTTTGTTGGAAATATATTAGTGTATCATTTTTATCTCTTTCTATTATCCAACAATGAACTACTTTATGTTTTAATCCCTTTTTATGAATTTCTTCTCTTGACATAATTCCTATTTCTTTTAAGTCTTCATTATATATATTTAATAATTCTTTCATTTCCATTCTCCATATAAGGCACAATCATAAAAATAACAAATCCATCTTTCATGTGCCTAATTATATTTACTTTATAAACTTTCGTTATCTGGCTCTAATTTTCTAAATTCCACTTGTTACAATATGTATATTATACCATAACGCATTTATTGATAAGCACAAATTATATTAAGTAACTGTTTTTTACTTTTGATACCAAATCTTTGCAGCCATAAATTTACTCTTTATTATTTCCCATTACTTAACAAATAATCCTCTGCATAATATCTGATACTAATATTCAAAAAGTGTCATTTTATTTACAAGTCACTTGGTATATATTGTAGAAATTTGTAATAATATTTGTTTATAACAATATTTACTTTTAATCGTAAAAGTACTACACTACTATCTATACAAAAGCAAACAGTGCTTTTGATATTTAACAAAACGAATTTCGGAGGGAAATTTATGAATTCAACTACAATATCAATTTTAATTTTCGCAGGTTTAGGACTTGCAGCCTTATTATTACTACTCTACGGAGTAGGATTCACAAGTATTGGAACAGATGAAGTAGGTATAGTTGAAAAATGGTGGAGTTTAAAAGGTTCTGTACCTTCAGATGGTCTTATTGCATTAAAAGGTGAAGCTGGTTATCAACCACATGTACTTAGAGCTGGTGTACATTTTAAAACTCCTTTTAAGTATAAAGTTAAAAAGGTAAGGCTTGTAACTATACCGCAAGGTCAAATAGGTTATGTTTTTGCAAGATCTGGCGAAAGTCTTGCTGATGGACAAACTTTAGGAAGAGTCGTTAGGGAGTGCAAATCTTATCAAGATGTGGTTTCCTTTTTAAATAATGGTGGACAAAAAGGTCCTCAAAGACAAATTCTTCGTGAAGGTACTTACGCCTTTAACTTAGCCCAGTTCATCATAATTACAAAAGATAAAGTTCATTCCATATTTACATCAAAAGATGAATCAGCACAGATAGAAACAATGAGAAGTGATTTACTTAGGGTTAATGGCTTTCTTCCTGTAGTTATATCAAGCTCAAAAAATCTTGAGGAAGATGAGTTTGGCAATACCCTAAAAAATAAGGACACAATTGGAATTGTTACTGTTAATGAAGGTCCTACTCCAGATAATGGAGCTATTATTGCTCCTATAGTTGGTGAAGGTATCGCAAATGAGTTTTATCATAACAATTTCCAAGAACCAGAAAAATTCCTAGCTGCCAATGGTAGAAAAGGTAAGCAAATGCAAGTATTAACCGATGGTATTTACTTTATTAATAGGTTGTTTGCAAATGTCGATATAGTTCCAAAGAGTATCATAGATATTGGATATGTTGGTGTAGTTGTAAGTTACTTTGGTGACAAAGGTGAAGATGTATCTGGATCAAACTACTCTCATGGAGAACTTGTAGAACAAGGTAAAAAAGGTATTTGGAGAGAGTGTATGATGCCAGGTAAATATCCTTTCAATACTTATGCTGGTAAGATTATTCCAGTACCTACTACAAATGTTATATTGAAATGGATCAGTGGTCAGGCAGGTGATCATAAATTAGATGATAATTTAAAAGAAATAAGCCTTATAACTAAAGATGCTTTCGAACCAAATTTACCTCTTACTGTGGTATTTAATATTGATTATAGAAAAGCTTCTTCAGTAATTCAAAGATTTGGTGATATTAAAATACTTATTGAACAATCACTTGATCCTATGATTGCTGGTTATTTCAAAAATATTGGACAAACTAAAACCCTTATTGAATTGGTTCAAGACAGAAGCTCTATTCAAGAACAAGCATCAAGTGAAATGAAAGAAAAATTTAAGTTATATGACTTAGAATTGCAAGAAGTATTGATTGGTACCCCTGCTGCTTCTTCAACTGATAAGAGAATTGACCTTATACTCGCACAATTAAGGGACAGGCAGGTTGCTTTAGAAGAGATTAAAACTAATGAAGCTAAACAAAAATCAGCTGAAAAGCAAAGAGAGCTAAATGAAGCGATTGCAAAAAGTGCGGCTCAAGCAGCTCTTACTCAATCAAGTATTGATATAGAAGTTGCAGATAACAAGGGTAAATCCGAATTAAAATTAGCTGAACAGTTAGCATTAAAAACCCAAAAGCTTGCTGAAGCTGACAAATATAAAAGAACTCAAGAAGCAGATGCTTCAAGATATACAAAGGAAGCTGAAGCTGCTGCTAATGCAAAAGCCACTGAACTTAATGCGCAGGCTAATGCTAAGCAAGTAGAGTTACAAGCTGGCGCTGAAGCCTTCAAACTTGAAAAAGTCGGTGCAGCACAAGCCTTAAATATTAAAGCAGTTGCAGAAGCTACCGCTGAACAAGAAACAAAAGTTGGTCTTGCAAAAGGTACTGCTGCTAAAGCCTTAGTTGATGCTTATGGTGGGCCTGAATTACAAGTACAACAAAGTGTCTTGACAGCTTTTGCTGAGGCGCTAAAGATAAGTAAATCTCCACTTGTGCCACAAACTGTAATTATGAGTGGTGCTGATGGAAACGCACCTAATGCAATGGAAGGTATTTTGAGCATGGTTCTTGCAAATATGGTTAATTCTAAAGAATCTGTAATTAATATGACCAATTCAAATCAATCATCAGCAACTAGTCAAGAAGATAATATTTCTGCTAAAGAACCCGAATTAACCAAACAATCAAATGCCATCTCTGATACTAAGACAAAAAAATAAATGATTATTTCATGATAAATACAAAACAGCAATCCTAGATTTAATAACACTCACCGAAATAAGATGTTTCTTATTTCGGTGAGTTATATACTTTTTGATTGTGCCTTAATCCTAGATTTCGTTCTTGGTATCCATTCGACTTATTTTCACGTACTTTGTGTAAAGCATACTTGGGGTTATATCCTTATAGATAGCCTGTAATGCTTCGAATACATCTAAGTCTTCTATCTTCATGTTACATAAACACATAATAGAAAAGTTTACACCAAATAACTCGCATGAAATGTTTGTCATTATCATTCCATTCCTTTTATAAAAATCTATTCTTCTTTTACGTATAGATTTTTCAGTTTCATCAGGAGCACATTCAATTTTTTCTACTTCCACCATGATTCCATGATAATCTTTGCATTTTTCTTTTAAAATATTTAAAAATTTACTTCCTATTCCCTTATTTCTATATTCTTCACACACTGAATAATAGTCAATCAATATATATGATTTTGAAGATACTAAAAATGCATAAGCTAACAATTGTCCATTATCATACAAGCCATAACATATATAATTTTCCTTCTTTACAAGCTTTTGTATTACATCAACTGGCTTTAATTCTTCAATTGGAAAATCCCTTCGCATATGGTTATTATACACATTAATAATATCTTCATCATTTAGTTTTTTTAAATCCATTATATTCATCCTAACCTTCTAATTTCACTATAAGCTTTTTTCTATATTAGTGTTAGGTATATTTTATCACTATACACTAACTTTTTAATAATGAAAATTTCTTTTAATTTATATATCTTACCTTTACCAATTTTCGTGTTTATTATATCATAACTTTGCCTTAATTAAGGCACATGAAAATAAGTATATCTTAAAAGTATATATAACCTTAATCAAAGTAGATATCTGAAAATTCTATATTAAGAGTATCTACTAAGCTGCTAGAATTTTCAGTTTGATTCTGTGGCTTTTGAAGTTGATTTTCATGTAGCTTTTTCACTGGGAACTCGATAATGAATTTGCTGCCCTTTCCAAGTTCACTAGTTAATGAAATTTTCCCATCATGCAATTCAACAAATGATTTTACAATAGAAAGTCCTATACCAGTTCCTTCATTTTTTCTTGTAAATGTGTTATCAATTTGCTGAAATTTTTCAAAAATCATTTCTTTCTTTTCTGCAGGTACTCCAATCCCTGTATCTTCGATAGAAACTATAACACTATCGGTTTTATTTAAAATTTTTACAAATATGCATCCCTTCTTTGGTGTAAACTTTATTGCATTAGAAAGTAAGTTTAGTAATATTCTTTCAATCTTATCCGGATCTACAGCTATAATTTTCTCTTCCTCATCTGTATCAAATATTATCGTTATTCCCTTTAATTTAGCATACTCTACTACAGAAATTGTTATATCCTCAACTAAACTTACAATATTAAGATTTTTAAGGTCAAGTTTTCTAAAACCAGCATCAAATTTTGTTACATCAATAATATTATTAACGAGTCTTAGCAATCGATAGCAATTCTGCTTAATTGTCCTAATATGATTAGATAGATTTTGTTTATTTTCAGATTCATTACTATTAATGTTAACTTCAATTAACTGTATTCCACTTAAAATAACGGCAATAGGAGTTCTAAGTTCATGGCTTATATTTGCAATAAAATTACTCTTCGCTATATTTGCATTGTCAGCTTCTGCCTTTGCATTTTTAAGTTCTAGTTCAGTCTTACTGTATCGCTCTATTTCTCCTTCAAGAATCCCATTTACCTCCTGGAGGATAAGGTTCGTTCTCTCAAGCTCCTTAGCTTTATCAGTATTAACTATTAGATTACTAGTTTCACCAATTTTACTCATCAAAGCCGACTCTTCACTAGATGTATTAACAAGAAACTGATTTTTTAAAATATTTACTTCCTCTATTGTCTGCTTTGCTATTTTTAGCTCATCTTCAGATTTTTTTCTTTCAGATATATTCATATGAATTCCAGACATTCGGATTGGTTTATCGTGTTCGTCCCACTCAATTACCCTGCCTCTATCTTTTATCCATACCCAATCTCCACTTTTATGTTTTAATCTCAGCTCACATTCATACCAATATATTTTTTTTGAAAAACATTGTTCTATACATTCCATCACTCTAGAAGTATCCTCAGGATGGATTAATTTTATCCATGTATCAATATTAGCAGGCATTAATTCCTCTACAGTATACCCTAACATTTTTCCCCATTCTTCATTAATTATATTTTCTCCAGTTTCTATGTTCCAATCCCAAAGCCCTACCCCTGCACTACTAGCTGTAATATTCAATTTAATTTCACTATCTCGAAGCTTATCTTTCATATTTTGTTCCAAAGTATTATAAAGCATAGCATTTTCAAGTGAAATAGCTGCCTGAGCCGATAAGATCTCTATAATTTTTACTCTATCAGGTCTAAATGCACCTTCAATCAAATTATTTTCAAGGTATAAAATACCTTTTATCTCATTTTTAAGTTTTACTGCTTTTGAGATGAATGATTTTGGTTTTTGGTTAATAATATAAGTATCATTATTAAAGAAAGATTTATCTATTTTTTCAGGAAATATAACATCTTCCCCTGTTCTTCCTGTATATCTAATAACTGTTTTTGGAAGTTCTTCACATTCATCAAGAGGTAGTGATGTTAATATTTGCTTCTTATTTTCTGCTTCACCTAAATAAGCTTCAATCATAAGCTTATCTCCTCTCTTTAGTATAAAGAATCCCCTTTGAGCTCCCACATTTTCTATCATAACAGTCATAAGACGACTAAGCAGTCCTTCAAGATTGATTTCACTAGAAATTGCCTGCGATGCTTTCATGATGGAGAACAAATCAATATTTTGATGAGAATCTATCTTTTCATTACTGCCTGAAAATAAATTTGGATATGTATCATCCAAATTTTCCACTTTAGCTGCAGCTCCCCAATGCTGATACTTATTTCTAGCTTCCATAAGGTATACTTTTGCAGTGTCCAATTTACATTCATTCAAATAGAATTTTCCTGCTAATTCATAGGCTAAAGCTTCTTCATTTAAATATTCATTTTCCTTAGCTAAATTGATGGATTTATCATAGTATTCTTTAGCTTCACTATAATTTCCACTTACTTTGCATAACTCAGCTTGAACTAAATAAAATTTATGTAGAAAATTCATTGGTGCTAGTTTTGACCACATTAGCATCTTTGCTTGATTGTTGTTAACTCTTACTAAATTCAGATTTTGCTCTTCCTTTGTCAAAGTGAAATGTAGAGCTAGTCTTATAAGAGAATCATAAAAATAGAAAATAGCAATATCTATCATTCCTCCAAATCCATTTATGTTTTCTTCTATTTTCTGTCCACATTCAATAGCTCCAGAGTAATTTTTGAAGTAATAACTTAACATCATTTTAGCTAAATAGAGATACTGCATTCCCTGTATATCTCCAATGCCTTGAATAATGGGCAACATCCTATCTTCATCAAAATAATCACCATTAAACTCCAAAACATTTTGACATCTTCCTTGCAAATTCTGGATGGTTTGTCCAAAAATATTTATCCAAATAATACTTAAACCCTGTTGCATTTTCTGTAATCTTTTTATATTAATATCTATTTCTTTTCCTGCTACCTCAAGAATCTGACCAGCGTAAAGTGAATTCTTACTGTACATAGATGCACAATATCCTGCATATTCAAAGTTACCATTTTCTACTCCAGACCAATACCCTTCAATATATGGCTTAAATGTTTCTCTTATATGTTCTTTCCAATGCTTCGTAAAAGTATTATTTGCATCCATTACTAATGACTTATATTGCTTCATATTTTGACTTTCTACAAGTTTATCGCTCATTTTTTCTAATTTATATGCAAGTTCTATATATTCCTCTAATTTATCTCCTAGCTCTATATTGTTTATGTGCGAACAAAGAGTATTTGCATAAAATGAATAAACTACTGGAGCAAACGGAGTATTACCAAATTTTACAGTTAACTCTACCATCTTACATATTACTATATTTCCAAGTATAGAATCTAATTGAAATGCGACTGGCGTGCTACTCAGCAAAATCTGCATTGCTGCAAGCTTTACAGGATCTTTCAGTTGCGGTAACTCAGTTAACTTTTCTACTTGCATTACTGATATGGTCTTCCATGTATTTTTAAAAGCTACTTCAAAATCGTATTGATTAGGTTCCCTTGGAATATAAATTCCAAGATGTTTAAGAACTGTTGCACTTGTCTCCATTGCTTCCTTTAAATTTAACTCAGCTTGATAAGCTTCTATTTTAATTTTATAAACTTTAATTTTATCTAGTAATGTTTTTCCATTACTTAATACAATTCCTCCAAACTTATCCATTTCATTATACTCATTTATTAAATGCGCTGCCTCTGTAATATCTGAATACAATTGCAAAGTCAAATCATAATTCTCTTCCCACGCATTACTACTTAATAATTTAATTCCTTCACTAAAATAATTATATGCAGAAGAATATGCAGAAGATTTTTTTGCCATTATACCTGCCTTCAAATATAATTCTGCCAATTTAACCTTTTTTGCTTCATCAATGATTATTGCGCTTCCAGCATTAAGTTGCCTAACTATTTCAAACAATTGCTCTGAATTATTTAAATCACTACAGTTTTTCAAATAAAGTTGCCCTAGCTGTAAATGTATGACACATTTTTCATCTTCTGATATCATGGAATATACTGCCTGCTGGATACGGTCATGAACAAACTTAAATTTAATATATCCCTGTACCTGCTGCTGAAATTCACTTTTATCAACATAGATCATACCAATTTCAACTGCTTCTTCTAACGAATGTAATATGATTTCAGCGGGATTATCACCAACCAAAGCTAGTGTCTGCAAATCAAATTGATTTCCAATGCATGCTGCATATTTAAGCCACAGTATTGCCTTCGGATTTAGTGTTTTAATTTTGCTATTTAACAGATCTATTACATTTTCTGTTATGTTCATTTTTTTAATCTCTTCAGTATTAAAGCGCCATGTACTTAACCTATAATCAAACCATAAGTATCCAAAATCATATAAAGATCTTAAAAATTGCTTAACAAAAAATGGATTACCCTGTGTTTTATTCCATATACAATCGGCCAATTCTTGGAACTCCATCAAATCTTGATCCAAACTTACTAATGTATCTTCTAGAAGCAGCTGCACATCTTTCTTTTGAAGTTCCTTCAAATTAATTGTATTAGTAATGGTTTTGTCCTGAATCATCTCAGCTACCCATGATGTAATTGGATAAAGGAAACTAGTGTCGTTATCTCGATATGCCCCCACCACCAATAAATGCTTATTTGATTTATTCGTGATTATCATTTTTAAGAAATTCAAACTCGAAGAATCTGCCCATTGCAAATCATCGATAAATATAACAAATGGATGTATCGCTGTGGCTATAATTTGTATAAAATTTTTGAATACAAAATTAAACCTGTTCTGGTTCTCAACAGCACCTAATTGAGAAACCGCAGGCTGCTTTCCTATAATTAATTCTAAAGCTGGAATTACATCTATAATAACTTGACCATTATTCCCAACTGCTTTCAAGATACTTTGCTTCCATCCCTCCAATTTATTTGAAGATTCCATAAGAAGCTGATTAATAAAATTATCCAAGGATTGAATAATCGCACTATATGGAATATCATTTTGAAATTGTTCAAACTTACCAAAAGTAAAGTATCCATGTTTTTTCTTAATATAACTGCAAAATTCATGAACTATAGCAGACTTTCCCATTCCTGGTGCTCCCCATATTATAAATAATTCCGACGCACCTTCTCTGACTCTATCAAAGGATTCCATCAATATTTGAAATTCCTTATCACGTCCATATAATTTTTGCGGTATAAAAAATTGCCCAGAAAAATCATACTTCCCTAATTTAAAACTCTTACTAAAATTGTTTTCCACATTCATAAGGCATCTTTCAAAGTCCTTCTTTAATCCAAAAGCAGACTTATATCTATCTTCTGGATTTTTTGCAATTAATTTTAGTATAATATCAGATACAACTTTAGGTATAGCTGAATTAATTTTATTAATACCTTCTGGTTCTTTTGCTACATGACTATAAATCAGCTCAATTAAATCTTTTGATGGAAAAGGTACCTTTCCCGCCAACATTTCATAAAAAGTTATTCCCAACGAATAAAAATCACTTCTATAATCCGCAGTTCTATTCATTCTTCCTGTTTGTTCTGGTGAAATGTAATTTAATGAACCCTCGAAAATATTAATATCTGCTAATATATAATTTTTATTTGATAAGTGCACTGCATTACTAAAATTAATGATTTTTACTTCTCCTGTTTGTCTATTATATAAAACATTAGACGGATTAATAGCTCCATGAATAATATTTTTAGCATGAATTTTTTTTAATGCACTACAAATTTGAATAGAAATTAATAAAAATTCTTCAAGATCAAACACACCGAACTTATTTAATTTATCTATAGATTCTCCATTAAAATACTCTTGAATTATTGCAAGCCCATTATTGTAATTTATTAAATCAATGTACTTAATAACATTGTTGCTTTTAATTCTATTTCCTATTTCAAACTCTTCTTTAAGTCTTTTTGTATCTTCATTAGTTTGATATTTTATATTATTTATTTTTATAATAACAGAGCATCCATCAGAAATTCTCTTTCCCCTAAAAATACTTGTTCTTGCCCCACTATGCAATTCACTTATTATTTCATAGTCTTTTAATTTAGTATACATTGTCTTTGTATCCTTTCACTCTATAGACTTTTATTAGGTATAAAAATATCATGCAATATTAATATATAAATTAAATCAATATAAATAAAAATTCGACGCATAATAAAAAATACCTTCCTGAATTGTAAAAAGAAAGGATAAACCCATATGCTTTGGTAAAATAGCAAATAATATGAGATAATTTGTTATTACCACTATCCATGCATGTTAGTTCTAATTATCTTTCAAATTCCCTAAATAACTTTTCAATTAGAGGCTTAAATTACCATGCATATATCTCTTGTACAGGCACTTTAAATATGTTATTATAACTTCACGGAAACAAATTCGTGCTATATGGGGAGCTAGCGGTGCCCTGTAACCTGCAATCCGCTATAGCAGGATTGAATTCCCACTATAGAATTTAATTATCGACAGTGGGTGCACGATATTACCTTATTATAAAGAATATAAATTCTGAAATATTCGTTAAGCTCTTATTTTGAACCTACGCATTAATTTGGGGAGTTCAATATTTAGATGAAGAAATGTACTTTCAATTGAGTCCTTTTACGGCATTGAAGGCGATTGAGGTATCTGTGAGGACACCCACCTATCGAAAGATAGGGATCAAAATTAGAGTATCGGTATTTTGGATATCATAAATAGAATTTTTATGTGGTGCCTCAAGATGGTTAAAAATCATCTTGAGGCACCTCTTTTAATTTTTTAGGCAAACCCTCTGTAACTTTAAATATATATTTAGTCTTACAGATTGCAATTTTAAAATAGTTATACAAACTAAATGGTATAGGTTAATTCCTATACCACAGTAAAAATCATGTTTTTTACTGCCCACGAATTCGTGGGCAGTAATTAGTATATCCTAAAAATAACCTTATATAATTAATAATACAATTTTGTAAGTTATATTAGGTACACAAATTCTATAGTTGACTTCTTAGATAAAAATATTAGATAATTCTTAAGTAGATATCTTCACTAGAAATCATAAATATTTTTGTGCAGAAGGCATTTGAAAATGAGCTGTTAAAGGTTCTTAAGCAGTGAGCCCAAATCTATGATTTGGTGCGAATCGCTTACTCAGCGAACCGCAGTGAGTCGAGTTTCCTCTATAAGTTGTTCCACTTTAACTTGTCACACTAAAAGTGGGAGCATGCTAAAGTGGGTACAACCTGCAACTTAGAACCTTCAGCGACATTTTCATAGCCCTTCGAAATAAAAATATTTATGATTTCGGTAAGCTACCACTTAAGTCTAGTTTCCGTGTTGGATATCTAAAGCATTATATCTTCTAGTTAGTGCTATGAAAAACTACTTTTCTATAAGTCTCAAATTTAACCCATTTATTCAAGAACTCTCCTAGAGTCTTTTCATTAGTTTCTTTATATTCATTTAAAAATATTGTAACTTCTTCATTAGAATTTACTTTCACTTCAAATCCTCTACCATTAATAACTGGAACTTCTTGATACTTATAATCATCGATTGATTTAATATTAGTAATTTTCTTATCACGAACTTCAATTGCTACTAAGTCACGAAGAACTAGTAAATCAAAGTTCTCTGGATATTCATAGCTATCACCTTTTATCGGAAGTTCATCACCTACAGTGTAAGTTTGTTCATTTGGTTTATATTTGAATATAGATAAAGTTTCTGTATCATAATAGAATTCTTCAAAAATGTCTCCTCTTGCTTTTAATTCATTATGTTCAAAAGCAAATTTTCCATCTTTAACATCATTATTATGAACATCTTCTATAACACCACAAGCTGACGTCATGTTAGTAATACGATCTATTAAAATAAGTTCTCCTAAAGTTTTATGTGCCTCGAACTTATCTACAACTATTTTTTCAGAAAGTAAAATATCACATGCTGCTATTTCATTTTTTGTTAAATATCCAGTTGGTAAATGTTCACCTGTATTAACATCAATTTTATACTTTACATCTGTAACAACACCAGTTAGCATCTTAGTACCAACTTTTACAAAGTACTCTTTACCTGCTGTTAACTCTGAATCATCCATCCAAAGAATTTTTGCACTAAGTAACTTGCTTGGAGCAATGCTAGTTCCTTTTGTAAGTACACAGCCTCTTGATACGTCAACTTCTTTATTAAGCTGTATTGTAACCGCCTGTCCTTGCCCTGCACTTTGTGATTCCTTGTCTGTAACATGAATGCTCTTTACTAGAGCTTTTTCATTGCTAGGAAGAGTTATAATCTCATCTCCTACTGCAATACTTCCTGCTTCAATTTCGCCTTGGAATCCTCTAAAGGTATGATTCGGTCTACATACCCTTTGAACTGGCATATAGAAACCTTCTTCTGATTTATTATCAATCTCTACATTTTCTAGATATGTTAAAAGTGCTTCTCCACTATACCATGGTGTATTTTCTGACTTCTTTGTAACATTATCCCCTTCTGTAGCTGATACTGGAATTATATGAACATTTTCTAATGAAAGTTCTTTTACTAATTCTTTAATTTGCTCTTCAATTTCTAGAAATCTTTCATGATTGTATTCTACTAAATCTATTTTATTAACTGCAAATACAAAATGTTTTACACCCATTAAAGAACAAATTCTTGCATGTCTTCTTGTTTGAACAAGTACACCTTGCTTTGCATCTAATAATATAATAGCAAGTTCTGCAAAAGATGCACCTACTGCCATATTTCTAGTATATTCTTCATGTCCTGGAGTATCTGCTACTATAAAACTTCTATTATCAGTTGTAAAATAACGATATGCAACGTCTATTGTAATTCCTTGTTCACGTTCCGCCATTAAACCATCTAATAATAGGGAATAGTCTATTGCTCCGCCTCTGCTTCCAACCTTACTATCTAATTCTAAAGCTTTTTCTTGATCCGCATACAAAAGCTTTGAATCATATAAAATATGTCCTATAAGAGTAGATTTTCCGTCATCTACGCTACCACATGTTATAAACTTTAATAAGCTCTTCATCTTAGAAATACCCCTCTCTCTTTCTTCTTTCCATACTACCTGCTGCTTCACTATCAATAACTCTAGTCGTTCTTTCAGATGATACGGCACTAAGGGTTTCCTCAATAATCGCATCTAAAGTAACTGCATCTGATTCAAAACCACCTGTTAATGGATAGCACCCAAGTGTTCTGAATCTTATTGTTTTATGTTCAATCTTCTCACCAGGTAATAGCTTTAATCTATCATCATCCACCATAATAATATTGCCATCACGTTCAATACATGGTCTTTCTTTTGCAAAATATAAAGGCACGATATCAATATTTTCACGCTTTATATATTGCCAAATATCATTTTCAGTCCAATTTGAGATTGGGAAAACTCTCATACTTTCACCTTTATTTATTTTAGTATTATAAAGCTTCCACATCTCTGGTCTTTGATTTTTAGGATCCCATGCCTGAGCTTCATTTCTGAAAGAGAAAATTCTTTCCTTTGCACGAGATTTTTCTTCATCACGACGTCCGCCACCAAAAGCTGCAGTAAAACCATATTTAGTTAACCCTTGCTTTAAAGCTTGCGTCTTCATAATATCAGTATACGCTGAACCATGCTCAAGAGGATTAATTCCTTGCTTTATGCCGTCCTCATTTGAATGGACAATCATTTCTATTCCTAATTCTTTTGCTTTTCTATCACGAAACTCTACCATTTCTTTAAACTTCCATGTTGTATCAATGTGCATGAAAGGGAATGGCGGCTTTTCAGGATAAAATGCTTTCATTGCAAGATGCAGCATAACTGAACTGTCTTTACCAATAGAATATAACATTACTGGTTTTTCACATTCTGCGGCTACTTCTCTAATAATATAAATTGCTTCTGCTTCTAATTTATCAAGATGTGATAATTCACTCATATATTAGTCCTCCTACTTATGCTAATTTAAATTCTAATATGCCTTAAAATACAGATTAAAACTGGCTACGCCATGTTTTTTTAATTGACAATTGACAATTAAGGATGATATTCCTTCAGAATATATTTATTTATTTTTTTCAAACTCCTTCGGAGTTAGTTCCTTAACTCTTACTAATTTAAGTTCTTATTTTCATAAAAGTTCCGTATTGCAGCATAGCTGCTCTTTTCTAATGTGCATAGCTGCTCTTTTTATATGTGTAACTCTTAATTGATTTTAATATTGATTTGAATCCTTACGATTTATCTTAATTGAATGCTCTGTTCCATTGCTTTCTTCAATTTTCCAATCTGCAATATCCTCTTTCAATTTAACTGTCAGTCTGCTTCCTCTTCCTCCTATATCTGCTCCCAGATATAATGAAATTGAACCTGTAGGGCATTCTTTTATACAAGAAGAGCATCCCCAACAATCTTTAGGATATTTTATATAAACTTTTCCATCATCACTTGCTTTTATAAGACTTCCTGGACACACAGACAAACATTTTTTGCATCCTATGCATTTGTCTTTATTAATTGCTATGCTCATATGTTTCACCTCTTCCAACTAAATCTCTATACAAAATTGAAAGTTTTCCATCTTCAAGTTTTGAATTAACATATTTAAGCCATTCATCGCTTTTTTCTGGATAATCAAGATTTTCTGCAAAGCTGTGCCATCTAGTTTCTTTTCTTGCCTTTAAATGGGCAATTACAGATTTACAAATAGTAAGTCTCTCTTTTAATTCATATACAAACATCAATTCATGCATATCTTCTGCATGAAGACTCTCACTTAACTTCTCAATTTGTTCAATTTTCTCAGCTGCAAGTTCAAGCTGCTTTTCATTAAATTGATAATTACTTCCTATTCCACCTGCATAAGTATCCATAACTTTTTGCATAGCTTCTTCCAGCTGTTCAACATTGAATATTTGATTTTCGAAGTTCAATACTTTTTCTATTTCCTCTTTCCTTTTCCTTATAAGTAAATCTTCTTCAGTTACTGATAAAGTAACCATATTTTTCTCATCACTATTTATTGCTTCAACTGCTGCCTTTGCTGCAATTTCACCTTCTACTAATGCACCTGTAACATATTTTTGTGGGCATCCACCAGCCACATCACCAGCTGCATAAAGACCTTTTATTGTTGTCTCTCGTTTAGTATCAACCCAATATCCGCTAGCAGTATGTCCGCCAACTATGTATGGCTCTGTCCCTTCAATCTCTACATTCTGCTCACTTGGATTTTTACTTGCTTCTATCCATTTTAAAGTTTGGCTAGGTGCCATGTTTAAATATGCTTTTTTAAGTTCCTCATCTTGAGCCGCACTAATACCTTTTGTTCTCAAATAACAAGGACCTCTACCCTCTTGGTTTTCCTTTACTGTACCATAAACCCTTTCAGAGGTAGTTAATCCATATTTTGTTTCATACACTTCACCTTTTGAATTTACTTGCTTTGCCCCTACACCTTGTGCAATTGTACCTGTAGGTGCAATTGTATCTTTACATCTTAGAGCAATGAATCTCATTTCAAAAGTAGTCATTTCAGCTCCTGCTTTTATTCCCATAGCATATCCTGCTCCAGTATTAAAAGGAGGATACCACATTTTGTGTCTTGAGAAACCTGGATTGTTAGGCTTATACAAACCTGCAGCTCCACCAGTCGCACATATTACCTTCTTTGCTTTAATTTCATATAGAATTTCTTCTTCTACGTCAATTGCAAATGCTCCAAGTATATGATTTTCTTTTACAATATAATCAATGACATTAACTTGATTCATAACTGTTACATCTGGAAGCTTCTTCACTGCATCTGCTAAAATAGGCTTAATATTTTCCCCATTAATTTTTATATTTCTATTTCCTCTGGCTACATATTCACCATTTTCATCTTTTAAAATAACAAGCCCTAATTCTTCTAACTTTTCTGTTACTTTATTTAAGCCTTGTGACATTGTAAGTAATAAATCTTCTCTTACAATATTATCTGCATCCTTTTTAGCGTAATCCACATAGTCTTCTGGTTTTCTTCCTTTTACTATATACGCATTGATCGCATTTACTCCAGCTGCCAAACAGCCGCTTCTTTTAATATTAGCTTTTTCAAGGATAAGTACGGATTCATTAGAATTTTCTCTTATTGTTATGGCTGCATAACACCCGGCAGTACCTCCACCAATAATTAATATATCCGTCTCTAATTGTTTTACTTGAACGTTTTTACCCATAGTATATCTCCTTTTTTAAGGTCAATATTTAATAAACAAATGCAGAATTATACATCCTTAATCGCCGCATTTTCGAGCATGTAATTATTATTTTCATGAAATATATACAATGCATTATATATAATTATTTTTGGTAATGTTGTTGTTAATAGATATTCCTAAATAAACACTGATGCTTCTTGTGATTTAATTTTATTCTCAACAACTTTTGCTTTTTTATCATTAAATGTATAGACTCTATGAATTAATACTAAAACTTCCTCTCCTATAGTTAATGGTTCTTGCTCTAAATTTCTATACCCAGTTAATAATTGTTCTCCGATTTGAACATCTACTTCAATATTACTTCCCCTAAAAGCAATAGCTTTTACAATTCCCTTCTCAGCTGCAAGAGGAGTTAATATTTCTTTATCATTTTTTGCAATTTCTATAAACTCAGGTCTAACTATAGCTTTTGATTCTTTAGAATTTTCTTCAAAACCTTTAAGTTTTGTATAATCATCTATAAGATTTGATTCTCCAATAAATTGTGCTACAAATGGTGTTTTAGGATTTTTATAAATTTCAACTGGAGTTCCTTTTTGCTCAATTTGCCCTTTATTAGTTATTATGATTTCATCAGCCACTTCTACTGCTTCTTCTTGATCATGAGTTACAAATATACTTGTAATCCCAAGCTTTGATATTGTTTCCCTAAGCCAGCTTCTAAGTTCTTTTCTTACCTTTGCATCTATAGCTGCAAATGGTTCATCTAGCAGCAACAGCTTAGGATTTGGAGCAAGTGCTCTTGCAAAAGCCACACGCTGTCTTTGGCCTCCAGATAGCTGACCTGGATATCTCTTTTCAAGACCTTTAAGTCCAATAAGTTCTATTAGTTCAGTAACCTTTCTGTGCATATCTTCTTTTTTAGCCTTTTGTACTACAAGACCAAAAGCGATATTATCATAAACCGTCATATGGCGAAATAAAGCGTAATTTTGAAAAACAAATCCAATTCCCCTTTTTCCAGGTTCAATATCATTAACTTTTACACCGTTAATAATAATGTCACCTTCATCTGGAGTTTCAAGACCTGCAATCATTCTAAGAATTGTAGTTTTACCGCTTCCACTTGGTCCAAGTAATCCAATTAATTTCCCTTGTTTTATTCCGAAATTGACATTATCAGATGCTTTAAAGTCTCCAAATTTTTTGTTTATATTTTTTAACTCTACATACATACTTCTTCTAGCCCTCCTTTTTACTCTTCCATTCCACAATGTTTCTAAGAATTAAAATAATAATTGCAATGATAACTAATATTGAAGCAACTGCAAAAGCTGCTGCAAATTGATACTCGTTATAAAGAATTTCAACCTGTAATGGAAGTGTATTTGTCTTTCCTCTTATGTGTCCTGATACTACTGACACTGCTCCAAATTCACCCATGGCACGTGCAGCACAAAGTATTATTCCATATACTAGCCCCCATTTAATATTCGGTAATGTTACTTTTCTAAAAATTTGAAATCCACTTGCTCCCATCATAGCTGCTGCCTCTTCTTCATCTGTTCCTTGAGCCTGCATTAATGGTATTATCTCTCTTGCTACGAAAGGAAAAGTTACAAATATAGTAGCTAATATTATTCCGGGAATAGCAAAAACAATTTTTATATTTCCTTGATTAATTAACCCTTCAAGTAATCCTCCACGTCCAAAGGTTAATACAAATACTAGACCTGCAATAACTGGTGATATTGCAAAGGGCAAATCAATTAAAGCACCTAATAAATTTTTCCCTTTAAACTTAAACTTTGTAATTGTCCAAGCCGCACATATGCCAAACAAAGTATTTAGAATTGTTGCTGCTATTGTTGCTGTAATAGTAAGATTCATTGCTTTAAAAGTATATCCATCTGAAACTGCTTTAACATATGCATTAAATCCTTTTGATAATGCCTCTGAAATTATTGATACCAGAGGAATTATTAACATTAAAATTAAAAATATTACGCTTATAGTTATCAATCCATATTTCACAAATTTATTTTCTCTCTGATGTGTTAATGATTTACTCAACTTACTCCCCACCTCATATTTTTTTCAATTTATTATTTCTAAGCTGAATTCCATTTACTACAAGCAATATTAAAAATGATGCAAGCAGCATTACTACAGCTATTGCTGTTGCACCAGCATAATTATACTGTTCAAGCTTTGACATAATTAAAAGTGGCGCTATTTCTGTTTTCATAGGTTTATTTCCTGCTATAAAAACAACGCTTCCATATTCGCCTACCCCTCTTGCAAAGGCTAGTCCAAAACCTGTTAACAAAGGTGCTGATATTTCTGGAAATATGACTTTAAAAAATGTTCTTATTCTACTAGCTCCAAGCATTATTGCAGCTTCTTCATATTGACTATCCAAGTCTTCTAACACTGGCTGAATTGTTCTCACAACAAAAGGAATTCCTATAAAAGTTAATGCTACGACAATACCAAAAATTGAAAATGATGATTGAATTCCAAAAGAATACAGTATTTTTCCTATCCATCCATTTTCCGAATATAAAGTGGTTAGGGATATACCAGCTACAGCTGTAGGTAGTGCAAATGGTAAATCAATTATTCCATCTATAAATCTTTTAAAAGGAAAATCATATCTTACTAAAACCCAAGCCAAAATCACTCCAAATACGCTGTTTATTATTGCTGCTATGAATGCTGATCCAAAGCTGACCAAGTACCCATGCATTACTCTAGGATCTAATATTGTACTTAAAAACTTATCTATTCCCATCCCTGCTGACTTTATAGCTAAAGTAGATAAAGGAATCAAAACTATAAGGCTTAAATAAACAAGAGAAACTCCCATTGTAAATCTAAATCCCGGAATAACTCTTTTAGATTTGCTCATATATATCCTCCACTCTTATATCTTTCTTAATTTTTTGGTTTGTAAATTTGATCAAATGTTCCTCCATCTGAAAAATGAGTTTCTTGAGCTTTAGCCCATCCCCCAAATTCACCATCTATTGTAACTAATTTAACATCTGGGAATGTAGATTTATATTTTTCTGCTACTTCTTTATCTCTCGGTCTATAATAATTTTGTGCAGCTATTTCCTGACCTTCTTTACTATATAAATATTCTAAATAAGCCTGTGCCACATCCCTAGTTCCTTTTTTATCAACAACTTTATCTACTACAGCAACTGATGGCTCTGCTAATATACTTATTGAAGGTACAACAATCTCATATTTATCCTTTCCTAGTTCATTCAGAGATAAAAGCGCTTCATTTTCCCAGGCAATTAGCACATCACCTAGTCCTCTTTCAGTAAAACTAGTTGTAGCTCCTCTTGCACCTGAATCTAATACAGCCACATTTCCAAATAATTTTGACATAAAATCTTTTATTTCTGATTCATTTCCATTATATTTTTGTGATGCATAAGCCCATGCCGCCAAATAGTTCCACCTTGCTCCTCCAGACGTTTTAGGATTTGGTGTTATTACTGAAACACCATCTTTAGTTAAATCATCCCAGTCTTTTATATTTTTAGGATTTCCTTTTCTAACAAGAAAAACAATGGTTGAAGTATAAGGTGCACTATTATTTTCAAATTTACTTTGCCAATCACTATTAACAAGACCTTCCTTACTTAATGCATCAATATCACTACCTAATGCAAGAGTTGCAACATCTGCTTCTAATCCTCCAATAATAGCTTGTGCTTGTGCGCCAGATCCACCGTGAGATTGATCTATAGTCACATCTTGTCCAGTTTTTTCTTTCCAATACTTTATGAAACTTTCATTATACTTTGTATAAAATTCTCTAGTTGGATCATAAGATACATTTAAAAGTTCTACTGGTTTATTATTTGCTGCATTTTCACTACTGGCTTCTTGCTTTCCACAGCCTGCAAAAGCCCCCATGATTAATGCAGCTGAAAGCACTACGCTTAAAATTCTAGTCTTTTTCATAATATATCGCCCCTTTTCTTTTATTAAATGTCTTATCTTATATGTTTAGTAGGTTTTAATTGTAAAACATCTTTAATCGGAAATACTTTTTGGTTTCCAATATAATTATGATATTAAGTACTCATTTAAATACAATTTATTAATTCCCACTATTTTTATAGACTTTATATGAAATTACTATACGGTATATCTATGCATTTGTCAATAAAATTGTTCAAAATATATTCCAATATGCTTTGCCCTATTTTTATTTTGTTGCTATTTACTTCTTATTAAATCAATTTTAGGTTAAAAATAAACACTTATTTCAAAATGCTACTTTCCTATTCCCCGTACGTTTTCCGAGCTTTTTAACAATTATTTATATCCTTAAAAATAGCCCTTGCCAGTATTTTAAAATACAAGCAAGAGCCATTATTACTAAATACGGAAACTAGACTTATGAGCTAACTTACCGAAATTGGAAATCTATATTTCATTATTTCTCTCAAATATAACTTTTCCTGCACAAACCTTTGATTGACCAAACCACATACATTTTGCACAGCTTAAGCATTTACCAGTATCTTTGCCTTCTTTAGCATCATTGGCCCAATTAGGATTTATAAGAGCTCCTTTACCGATGTCAACCATGTCTACATCTCTTTCCCTTAATATTTCTTCTGCAGTTTCCGCTGAATAAATTCCGTTAACTGCAAATACTGGAACTGAAACTTCTTCCTTAATTTTTTCAGCCGCATAAACAGCATTAGAGTATTTATATCCTTCAGGTACATTCATTTTTTGTTCGCTGCCAAAGCCATAAGAAATGTCAAGAAAGTCTATTCCATTCCTTTCTAATACTATAGCATAATGTAATCCATCTTCTATTGTTGGTTCAAAGCCTCCAAGACGTATTCCGACAACAAATTCTTTTGGTGTTACTTTTCTAATTCCTTCTAGTATTTCTATTACAAACTTTTCAGGATTAGTGCCATATTCATCAGTTCTAGTATTTACTCTTTTGTTAAAAAACTGACATATCAAATATCCATGGCATCCATGAAGTTCAACACCATCATATCCTGCTTCATAAGCTCTTCTTGCAGCTTCAATAAAATCATTTTGTATAGATTTTATATCCTCTATAGTCATTTCACGTCCAACAACAGTTCTAGCAGGATTTTTATATTCATAGGCACTTGGACATAGTGGATTTTCTGATATTCCAACAACTCCTGCATGATGAATTTGGACAAATATTGGACAGTTTTCTTCATGAACTGCATCAACTATGCTCTTTAGTCCTTCAATTTGGTCATCTGCCCATATTCCAAGCTGCTTTTCTGATAATTTTCCGTCAATATTTATACATGTAGCTTCTTGAATTATTAGTCCCGCACCACCTTGAGCTAACTTTTTATAACGTTCAATATTTTCAGTTGTTACAGATCCATCATTGCTAAATCCAACAACCATTGGAGGTATACAAATACGATTCTTCATTTTTACATCTTTAATATTAAATTCACTAAATAACTTTTTCATAATTCAACACTCCTAATTCTCTAATTTATTTACTTTATTAATTTTAAGTTTTCTTATTTTTATTGTATTAAAAAGTTTATTAAATATAATACTGCTTTTTTTCCTATTAATTAGCTAATATACCAAATTATAAGCTTAAAATCTATAATTAACGATTTAATTAATCTGTATCTGTAGATTAATTAAATCGTTTTTAACAGATTAACACACTTATCTTATTATTACAATATAAAAATGAAAAGATAGTAATAAATAAATTAAAATAATTAACTTAATTTGTTTATTACTATCTTTTTCACTTCTATAATTCAATTTTCATCCATTCTGTTATTTCCTTGATTGTTTTCTCGTTTCTTCTGAAATAAGTATATTGACCAATATTTCTTGATTCTACGAGCTCTGCCTCTTCTAATATTGATAAAAATCCTGATATAGTTGACTGACTTAATCCAGTTACTTTTCTTATAGCACCTACACATACACCTTCTTGAAAATCATCCATTACTGATAAATGGATCTGTGGAGCAAAATTATTTTGTGGATCTTTTAACCATAATAATATATTTAATCTAGTTTCATTTCCTAGCGCTTTAAAAATCTTTACTTTATCCATTCTCTTTTCCTTTCGTACTAACATCCATTTTTATAACTTTTATATTATCATATATTTTTTATTATATGCAATCTTATATTAAAGCCTTCAGAGTTTAGTCTATCTATTTTAATGTGAGATGCACATACTCCTATGTCATATGAGTCTAAAATAGCATTAACCAAGGAACATCAATGGTTAATGCTAGCAACTTTATTTATTTGTGATATGATTTACCATTCACTGTCCTAAGCCTTGCCTCGCATTTACATCTTTCGAAATTAATATTTAACAAGTGCAAACCTTCTGTTTGAAATATTTCACATATCCAAGAAGAAGTAGAAAAAAGTATATCATCATAACTTCTAATTCCACCGCATATTTGCCATAACCTGTAAATTGGTATAAAATAAAGCATATAATTAAAAATAACGAGGTGTATAAAATGATAGATCTACATATACATACAACTTCATCAGATGGTTCGGACGAACCAAAAGAAATTCTTATTAAAGCACAAAATTCTGGATTAAAATATATTTCTATTACAGATCATGATTCCATTGGTGCATATGAAAAGTTAAAAGATATTAATATAAGTAACTATTTTGATGGCAAACTTATTCCTGGCTGCGAATTTTCAGTTGTTTATAATGGAATACCTATTGAAGTGTTAGGATACGGTATAGATCTTGATTTAATAAATAAAACAGGTATAGTATCAGATGAAAAATTTCTCGAAAGAGAAAATAATTACCTGACGAAAATGATGGAGGTATGCAAAAATCTTGACATAAAATTTAGCAATAATTTATCAATAAAGGAGGGTAAATATTTTGCAACTCAAATAATGCACGCTGATCTTAAAAAATATCCTGAAAATGAAAAACATTTCACTAAAGAAGTATGGGAAAGCCTTAATGCATTTTACAGAACTTGTGTAAATAATCCCAACAGCTCTTTTTTTCTTGATCAAACTAAAAATTATCTTACAATTCCTGAGGCATCTGATTTAATAAAAAAAGCAGGTGGCAAAGCATTCCTTGCTCATCTATACGGCTATTTTTCAGATGATCATGATAAATTATTGAATTCAATGGTATCCTTAAATGCATTAGATGGAATCGAATGCTATCATTCACTTCATTCAATTGATAAGACAAAACATCTGCTTGATTATTGCAATAAGCACAACCTTTATTCTTCAGGCGGAAGCGATTATCATGGAAAACTTAAGCCCAATGTTAAACTTGGTGAAAGTATTCTTGATACAAAAATACCATTCAAAATATTGGAACCATGGCTTCCAAGTAACATAATATAAGAAATATTACTCTATTTATTTTTAACTAACACATCTTTACCCTTTAATGGACAATTAGAGAAAATTGGTGTAATTGAATTTTATCCAGCAAAACAACTTTCTTCATATACTCTTTCTTAATATTATGTATTTTTAGTACACAACTCTGATTTATAACAGATAAAAAAGCAATATCTATATATACTGCTTTTTTATTATATTTAAATATATGGCACATTCAAAAAAATAACAAGTCAATTTGCCTCCTTGCCTGATGAAAAATAATCATGGCAACTTTGGACTTGTTATTTATTTTCATGTGCCTAAATTCTTTTTTTAATATCATCTAAACCATATATCACGCATAAGCATAACATTATTTCTTTTCTATTTTAATTCCATGGCACATACTTGCTGAAGAACATCCAGAGCAGCCACAGCCGCATCCACGTTCTCCACTTTTAGCTTTTTTTATTTGCTTTCCTACCACCAATGCCATAAATCCAAATATTATACTAGCTAATACAATTGTTGCTATCATTCATATCACTCCTTATTTTAAAATTTAAGTTTGTAGTATTATCAATTCTCATACTTAATCTTCATATTTTATTTTGTATAACTTAATTTTCTATTTTCTTGCTTTTCTCTTGAACTTCTTCCACTAATTATAATTATTGCTATTGCAGCTATCGCTATTACAACTGATGTTAAAGCTCCAAGTAAGCTTCCAACTCCTAATATATAATTACCAACTTGATTAATAACAAGTGAAACAATATAAGCTGTTCCTGTCTGAAATCCTAATGTAATAAATGTCCATTTCCAATTTCCCATTTCACGTCTTATTGCACCAATTGCTGCAAAGCAAGGAGCACAAAGTAAATTGAATGTCATAAATGCTAATCCACTTGCTGCTGTAAACATTGCACTAACATTGCTAATTAATGCAGGATCAGTTTCTGAAGCGCCAGCTAGTCCATATATAACACCAAAAGTTCCAACAAGATTTTCTTTTGCAACAAGACCCGTAATAGTTGAAACTGTTGATTGCCAATTCCCAAACCCAAGTGGTGCAAATATAGGTGCTATTATGTTTCCAAGACTAGCCAATATACTATTATCTGCATCTACCATTTCAAGTGACCAATTGAAAGATTGTAAAAACCATACTGTTGCACAAGAAACAAGAATTATTGTTCCAGCTTTTGTGATAAATGCTCTTACTCTATCCCACATGTGAATTATTACACTCTTTGCACTCGGAACATGATATTGTGGAAGTTCCATAACAAATGGTGATGGATCTCCAGCAAATAACTTGGTCTTCTTTAATATGATTCCACAAACAACAATCATAACTATCCCTAAAAAATAAGCTGATGGAGCAACCCAAGCTGAATCATTAAAAAATGCCGATGCAATTAATGCTATGACTGGTAGCTTAGCACTACATGGAATAAATGTTGTTAACATAATTGTCATCTTTCTATCCCTATCATTTTCCATAGTTCGAGTTGACATTATCCCTGGCACACCGCAACCTGAACTAATTAACATTGGTATAAATGATTTACCTGAAAGACCAAATTTACGGAAAATTCTATCCATTATGAATGCTACACGTGCCATATATCCACAATCCTCAAGAATAGATAAGAATAGAAATAACAATATAATTTGTGGTACAAATCCAAGCACTGACCCAACACCACTGATTATTCCGTTTATTATTAATCCTTGTAACCAATCAGCAATATTTGCACTTGTCATGAAAACCGAAACATTCCCTTGAATTATCTCTCCAAATAGTTTATCGTTTATCCAATTAGTTCCCACTGTTCCAATTGTTATTGCTATGTAATATACTGCAAACATAATAGCTACAAAAATAGGAAGAGCTAAAAAGCGATTTGTAACAATCTTATCAATTTTATCTGAAGTTGTTTCTTTTGCTTGGCTATTCTTTTTAATTGATTTCGAAACTACATCTCCAATAAAAGAATATCTATCTCCGGTTACAATGCTTTCACTGTCATCATCAAGTTCTTCTTCATATTTTTTAATTATTGTTTCTATTTCATCTAAGATATCCTTTGAAATATTTAGTTTATCAATAATATTTTGATCCCTTTCAAAAAGTTTAATTGTAAGCCAATGTAATTCCATTCCTTCATGTGGAATACATTTTAATATTACTTTTTCTACCTCTTCAAAAGCGTCCATAGCTTCATTAGAAAAAGGTAATTTAAAATTTGGTTTAACTTTTTCCCTTGCAGTTTCTATAGCCTTTTCAGCAGCTATCTTAATTCCATTACCCTTAAGTGCTGATGTTTCAACAACAGGACATCCAAGAATTTTTGATAATTTATTAATATCAATTTTATCACCATTCTTCTCAATAATATCCATCATATTAAGTGCTATAACTGTTGGAATCCCTAATTCTAAAATTTGAGTAGTTAAATATAAATTTCTCTCAATATTAGATGCATCAATTATATTAATTATTGCATCCGGTTTATCATTTATCATAAAATTACGTGTTACAACTTCTTCAAGAGTATATGGTGATAAAGAATAAACTCCTGGCAAATCAACAATTTCTACATCCCTATATCCTTTTAACTTACCACCTTTCTTTTCAACAGTTACTCCTGGCCAATTTCCTACATATTGAGTTGAACCTGTGAGTTCATTAAACATAGTTGTCTTTCCGCAGTTTGGATTACCTGCAAGACCTATTTTTATTGACATTTTTCTTCCCCCTTACAATAAGGTATATCCCAAAAATAGCTGATATTTATACCTATCATTTTCCTAATATACCTAAATTAATTACAAAATATAATTTCCCAAAATCGGTTTTAGTTTTTACTTAGTCTGAAATATAATTTATTTTGCTAACTACTCCACAAGAATCATTTCTGCATCTGCTTTTCGTAAAGATAATTCATACCCACGAACCGTTACCTCTATTGGATCTCCAAAAGGTGCTACCTTACGTACATATACCTCACATCCTCTAGTAATTCCCATATCCATAATACGCCTGCGGACCGCTCCTAGACCTCCAACCTTTTTAACTATAACTGTTTGTCCACATGCTATTTCTTTTAATGTACTCATTATTGTAATCCTCCTAAACTATTATTCTGCTTGCCATACTTTTATCTAATGCAATTCTACTATCCTTTACATTTATAATAAGATTTCCTCCCAGTTCAGAAATGATTTTAACTGATTCTCCAACAACAAAACCTAAACTATTTAAAAACCTTTTTGTTTCATCATTTCCATGTATCTTTTTAATATTTACTTCATTTCCTTTTGTAGCTAATATTAATGGCATAACAATTCACTCCTTATATTATGATAGATTCATTTTTCACAGTTGATTAAGTTAATTTATTTGAATTCTCATTTATCATAATTCCAACTTAACTGATAATGATTTTCATTTATCGTTCCACATTAAATATAATACCACTTTCAAAATTAATTGAAAATGATTTTCAATTAATTTTGCAATTATTATAACTTTGCTAATGATAACGTTATATTTAAATTATATTTTTTCACTTTTTTAATTTAAACCTATATTCATTAATATTTTAATAACACAAATTTCATATTTAATTTTTTGCACTTGTCAAATAAATTTATATAATGTAAATTTATTTTAATTAAATCTTTCATGTCACACTATTCCCATAAATTTATGGTATAATGTATACAAGCAAGATAATAAGCAATAGGAGGAATAATTTTGAGTAATTTTAAAGAAGAGTTATTAATTGAAATAGAAGCATTCAGAAAAATAGGCCATAAGTTTTTACAAGGTGAAGTTTCTGTCGCAGACTTTAAAAAAGCTTCTGGTGGAATGGGTGTATATGCCGAACGTAGCAAAAAAGATTTTATGATAAGACTTAGAATACCTTCAGGTGTAACAAGCATATCTCAAATGAATTGGCTATGTGATATAGCAGAAAAATATGAATCAGATAAGATACACTTAACTACAAGGGAAGCTGTTCAATATCATAATTTATCAATAGATAAAGTTTGCGAAATAATGAAAGACGGAATAGAAAATGATGTATATTCTAGGGGTGGCGGTGGAAACTATCCAAGAAACGTTGCTTTATCACCACTTTCTGGAGTAGATAAGCTAGAAGCTTTTGATGTTACTAAGTATGCTTTAGCTGTAAATAATCACTTTTTAAGCAAAATAATATCATACAAATTGCCAAGAAAACTTAAGGTATCTTTTTCAAGCAGCAGCTCAGACCTTGGACATTGCAATATTGCTGATTTAGGATTCTTAGCTACTATTAAAGATAATAAAGAATATTTTAAAGTTTATTTAGGTGGTGGTCTTGGCCTAAATCCTAAAACTAGTGTTGAATATGATGAACTTGTTGAGCCAAGTAAAGTTTTATATCATGTGGAAGCTATAACTAATTTATTTATAGCTGAAGGAGATTATGAAAATAAAAACAAAGCTCGTATAAGATATATAGTAGAAAGAATGGGCAAAGATACCTTTATCGAAACATATAAAAAACATTTAGAAGAAGTTATTAACAAAGAAAATTTAGATTTAATAATCGATTCAAAGGAAAGCACAAAAGAAGGTAAAAAAATAACCCTAAAATATTCAAGATTATATGAACAAAAACAAGATGGTTTATACAGTATATATTTCCATCCAATTGGCGGGCAAATATATATCAAAGAATTAAGAAAAATTTTAGATGGTTTAAAATCTGTTGAGGACTTAGAAATAAGATTAACTATGACAGAAGGAATTTATTTTAGAAATCTAAATGGTGAAGAAGCTGAAAATTTATTAAAAGCTACACAGAATCTTGGCGGAGAAACATCGCTTGAACAAAGTGTATCATGTATTGGAGTACCAATATGCCAAGTTGGAATTTTAGAAAGTCAAAACGCTTTAAATGAAATAATCAATTATTTTAAACAAAAAGGATATACAAAAGATGTATTACCAAGAGTTCATATATCAGGATGTCCAAATTCTTGTGGTGTTCATGAAGTGGCAGGTATTGGATTCACAGGAAAACGTAAAAAAATAAATGATACTGTTGAAGATGTCTTTGCACTTCACATTAATGGATCATTTGAAGATAATAATGCAAGACTCGGAAAAGTTTATGGTGATATACTTGCACGCGAAATTCCTCAGTTTTTATATGAGTTAGCATTGCTTTTAGAAAATAAAAACATTGATTTTTATGATTACGTAAGTGCTAATGAGGCTGAATTCTCAGAATTAATATCTAAATACGTCAAATAATTATTTCAAAAAGTAGCTGCAAAAATAAAAATACAGCTACTTTTTATTTTAATATTTTGATACATTTTCTTACATATAGACTTAAATTACCAGCTATATGTCTCTTGCATAACAGTTTTGAATATGTTAATATAATTTCACAACAGAAAACAAGTGATTAGATTATTATTCTGAAATATTCGTTAAGCTTCTATTTTGAACCTACATATAAGTTTCGGGAGTTCAAAATTTAGATGAATAAATGTACTTTCATGTGAGTCCTTTTATGGCTTTAAGAGCGATTGAAACATCTGTGAGAACACCCACCTATCGAGGGATAGGTGTCAAAATTGGGGTACCGGTATTTTGGATATGGTTGCAGAAAACTTTAGCCAATGCTTATTACAATTAAGCATTGGCTTTTTTTCTTGTAAATATTATAAATATAGTAGTTTAAAAGAGTATAATTTATTACCTATCATTGTATCTGAAAATGAAAGTGCAGCCACAATCTTATGACTGCACTTAATTTTATATATTTTCAATTTTCATAGCTCTCATTGCATTTAAAATTGCAAGTAGCGCTACTCCAACATCACCAAAAACAGCTTCCCACATAGTTCCAATACCAAAAGCTACAAGCACTAATATTGCAAGTTTAACACCTAAAGCAAAAACTATATTTTGCATTACTATGCTTCTAGTTTTCTTTGCTATTTTTATAGCAGAGGCAATTTTTGAAGGCTCGTCTGTCATTATAACTACATCAGCAGCTTCAATTGCAGCATCTGAACCAACTCCACCCATTGCTATTCCTATATCAGCTCTAGCTAAAACTGGTGCATCATTTATTCCATCACCTACAAATATTATCTTTCCTTTAGATGATTTTTCTTTATACTGTAACTCTAACTTTTCAACTTTTTGATCTGGTAATAATTCAGCATAAACTTCATCTAAGCCTAATTCCCTAGCTATTTCATTTCCCACAATTTTATTGTCCCCTGTAAGCATAACTGTCTTTTTAATGCCAACTTCTTTTAAAGCTTTTACTGCACTTTTTGAATCACTCTTTATCTCATCAGATATAACTATATACCCTGCATATTTCTTATTTATAGCAACATGAACTACAGTACCTATGGTTTCAACATTCTTATAAGTTATATTTTCTTTATCCATTAATTTATAGTTGCCGGCAAGTATTTCTTTTCCATCTAGACCCACCTTAACACCATAGCCTGATATTTCTTCATACTCTTTTATCTTATCTTTAATAATTTCCTCATTATAAGCTTTTAATATAGAAGCTGCTATTGGATGATTAGAATAATTTTCTGCATAGGCTGCGCAAGCTATTAGTTCATCTTTTGAAATATTATTTTCTGGGTTTATTTCAGTTACTTTAAATATCCCTTTTGTAAGTGTTCCAGTTTTATCAAATACAACTATTTCAACATCATTTAAGGCCTCAAGGTAATTTCCACCCTTAACTAATATTCCATTCTTTGACGCTCCACCTATTCCTCCAAAGAATCCAAGAGGTATAGATATAACCAATGCACATGGGCAAGATACTACTAAAAATGCTAATGCTCTATAAATCCATTCTGAAAATGTTGCACCACCTATAACTAATGGAGGAATCACAGCTAATGCTAATGCTGCAAAAACAACTGCTGGCGTATAAAACCTCGCAAACTTTGTTATAAAATTTTCAGTCGGTGCTTTTTTGCTACTTGCATTTTGAACTAAATCTAATATCTTTGCAACAGTAGAATCTCCAAATTCCTTTTCTACTTCTATTGTTAAAAGTCCATTTTTATTAATAACTCCACCTAAAATACTATCTCCAACTCCAACTGCCCTAGGAACTGATTCACCAGTTAGTGCAGCAGTATCAATCATAGAATTTCCTTCAATTATCTTACCATCTAGTGGAACCTTTTCTCCTGGTTTTACTATTATAACTTCACCTATACTAACCTCTTCAGGTGCAACTTTTTTGATTTCACCCTCCACCTTTAAGTTAGCGAAGTCTGGTCTAATATCCATAAGAGCTGAAATAGACTTTCTTGAACGGTTAACAGCAAGATCTTGAAACATCTCTCCAATTTGATAGAACAGCATAACTGCTACACCTTCAGGATATTCACCTATAGTAAAAGCACCAATAGTTGCTATACCCATTAGAAAATTTTCATCAAACACTTGACCTTTTCTTATATTCCTTAAAGCACCTAAAATAACTTCTCCACCAATAAGAACATAACTTGCCAAATACAAAAATAATTCTATTGAATTCGGTAGCTTCATAACGGTAGCAATTGCAAAAATTATTGCCCCAATAGAAAGCCTAATTATTTCACTCTTATTGTCTTCCTTTTCAACGTCTTCATCTTTGCTTTTTTGCATATTCTTTTTCTCGTCAAGTACAATTACATTAACGTCTGGCTCGATTTTCTTGACTATTGCTTTAACATTGTCAATAATAGTACTTTCTTTTGAAGAATCATCTATTTCTAAAATTAACTTTGTTCTTATAAAATCTACTACTGCAGATTTCACACCTGCTGTATTATTTGATTCCCTTTCAATTTTTGATGCACAGTTAGCGCAGCATAACCCTTCAAGTAGAATTTCTTTTCTTAAAATCTTTCCTTTTTCTTTTTCTCTAACCTTAACATGAGCCTCAATATTGATTACAATCTTTGTTACAGCTGCTATAAGTTCTTCTACTCGGTTAATTTCTTTTATTTCTAATGTTAAAGTTTTAGTCAAAAAATTTACATTAGCAAAGTGAACTCCTTCTAATTCATTTATCTTTCGTTCCATTTTAGCTGCACAATTTGCGCATCCAAGTCCCTCTAAAATAAATTCTTTTTTTATATTATTTTTATCTGACAATTTAATATTAACTGATTCTCTAGCTATCTTTATATTATTTGCCATAATCTTTCCCCCATTTAAAATTTATTTTTTTTCAGAGATATGAATTAATCCTTGGTCAAATATGCTTTTAACATGCTCATCATCTAATGAATAGTAAACTACTTTACCTTCTCTTTTGTACTTTACAAGTCGTGCTTGTTTTAGTACTCTTAACTGATGTGAAATAGCTGATTGAGTCATTCCAAGTAATGCAGCTATATCACAAACGCACATTTCTGTTTGAAATAGTGCACATAAAACCTTTATTCTTGTTGAATCTCCGAACACTTTAAATAAATCAGCTAAATCATAAAGAGTCTCCTCATCCGGTATACTTTCCGAAGCTTTTTTAATTATATCCTCATGAATTATCGTACAATTACAAGTATCAATATTTTTATTTTCCACACCCATCATCCTTTTCATATGAACATATGAATATCTATTCATATGTTCATTATATGCAATATAAATTAATTTTGTCAATACATTCTGAGAATTATTTCAACTTTTTCTTTATCAGACTTTGTAGCAAGTTTTAATTTAATATCCCTATCATTTTCACTATAAAAACCTAAATCTCTAGTAAAATATGCTTGCTTTTGTATATTACTAAAATTATCTAAACAAAGGCTTAATAAAAATTCGTCTCCAGTAGGAACAAATGCCTCTGATACTTCTTCAAGGTATTTTACCTTCATAAAAATTTCTTGAGCTAAATAATTGTATTTTTCCCCAAATTAAATAATGTTATTAATCCTTTATTGTAAATACCGCAATATTCAATAATTTCTTCGTTAAAAATTATATTATAGCAATTTGATTCAAGAGCATGTTTCTCCCAAAACGAATATACTAATATATCATTTTCCTTATAGTATTTATATACTTTTTCTTTAATCTCTTCAAATTTACACATTTCAAATCTAATCATTCTATTTTCCTTTTTCCTCTGGTTATTATTTACCTTACAAAAAAAGAAAACAGGCATAGAAAATACTATACCTGTAATATACAATCTATTAACTGTATGTTTGCATTTTCTGTAAGGCATTAATTATAAGCATAACAAATAAAGCTTCAAAAGCACTATATTTACTATACTTTATAAATTTATAAATGCTTATTACAGATCAATTAACAAACACACACCACCTTTTCGAATATCATGTGATTAATATACCATTATTACATTTTTCTATCAATTAATAGCAAGCAAAATTTTATGATTTTAGATATTCAGTAACCAAATCGGTAAAAAGAATGCCCTCTAAATGGTCAATCTCATGACAAAAGCATTTTGCTAAATCTCCTGTACCTGTCAATATAACTTCTTCACCATTCTCATTTAGTGCTTGTACGGTTACTTTTGCTGATCTTATTAATCTTCCAAATACATTAGGATTACTTAAACACCCCTCAATGACTTCCTGCCTACCTTCCTCACTGATTATCTTTGGATTGACTAATTTAATCAGGCCTTGTCCCATATCCATTACAACTAATCTTTTTAGTATGCCTATTTGCGGTGCTGCTAATCCTCCACCATTTTCAGTATTATACATAGTCTCTGCCATATCATTTAGAATTTTCCTTATTTTATCATCTACAATTTCAACTTCTCTGCTCTTTTTTCTTAAGATTTCATCACCAAAAAGTCTAATTTGTCTTAATGCCATTTAAACCGCCCTCCTGCTCAACTGTGCCCTAGATTTTTTTTCACTTTGTTCAAAAAGAAAAACGTCTTCTATAACACAATCAAATATTTGTGATATATCATAAGCTAACCATATAGATGGTTCATATTTTTCCGTTTCAATGGAATTAATTGCTTGCCTTGATACCCCCACAAGCTCTCCCAATTGTTCCTGAGTTAATCCACGAGCTTCACGAAATTCTTTTAACTTATTTTTCATTAATATCCACTCCTGTCATGTTTGCCTTACATATAATTATATAATTTTTCATTTCTATGTCAAGTTAACATTACATACTTTTTCATGAAGTCCTATATATTAAAGATGCAACTCTATTTCCTGATGAGGCTGTAATCAAAAATGTAAAGAAAATCGTATTTCGGTCTTGAACAACCTATAATAATATAGTATAATTAACATATCTTGTATATAAGGCTATGGCAGTCTTGCAAGTGAATATTTTTGTGATGTTAAATTTAAATTATGAATTAAATAGAATACTTAGCAATGGAGCTAGAGAATGTTTTAATATTTCTTTAGCTTCTTATTTTTTAAATGTGTATTTATTTCCAAATATGTATTTATAATGAAGCTATTTATTGTTTTATTCTACAATTTTTTGTTGACAATTTAATATTCTTATTGACAATTTAATATTTATATTCTAAAATTTTTTTAAAATTAATAATTATTTAAATTAGTTAATAACAATTCAAATAATGTTGTCTATCTGAAAGGAGATTTTATTAATGAACAAAATCAATGAAATTTTTGCTTCAAATGTATTTAGCGATGCAGTTATGAAAGAACGTCTTCCAAAGGCTACTTATAAGGCTTTAAAAAAGACAATTGAAAAAGGAAATGCTCTTGCACCAGAGGTTGCAGATGTTGTTGCATCAGCAATGAAAGATTGGGCTGTTGAAAAAGGTGCTACTCACTTTACCCACTGGTTCCAACCAATGACTGGAATTACTGCTGAAAAGCATGATTCTTTCATCAACCCAACTTCTGACGGAAAGGTTATACTAGAATTTTCAGGTAAAGAATTAATTAAAGGTGAACCTGATGCATCTTCATTCCCTTCTGGAGGATTAAGAGCTACTTTTGAAGCTAGAGGATATACTGCATGGGATTGTACTTCACCAGCATTTATTAAGGACGATTCTTTATGTATACCAACTGCATTCTGTTCTTATAACGGAGAAGCTTTAGATAAGAAAACTCCATTATTACGTTCAATGGAAGCTTTAAATAAGCAAGCCCTACGTGTTTTAAAAGCATTAGGTAATACTACAACTCAAAAAGTTATTACAACTGTAGGTCCTGAACAAGAATACTTCTTAATTGATAAGAAAATGTACGATGCTCGTAAAGACCTTATATTAACTGGAAGAACTTTATTCGGAGCAAAACCTTCAAAGGGTCAAGAACTTGAAGATCATTACTTCGGAACATTAAAAGAAAGAATTTCTGAATTCATGAAAGAATTAGATGCAGAACTTTGGAAGCTTGGAATATTAGCTAAAACTAAGCATAATGAAGTTGCTCCTGCTCAACATGAATTAGCTCCTATATTTAGTACAACAAATATATCAACTGACCACAACCAACTTACAATGGAAATAATGAAGAAAGTTGCTGCAAGACACGATTTATACTGCTTACTTCATGAAAAACCATTTGCTGGAGTAAACGGATCAGGTAAACATAACAACTGGTCAATGGGTACTGATGATGGAATGAATCTTCTTGAACCAGGTACATCTCCACACGAAAATCAACAATTCCTTTTATTCCTTTGTGCTGTAATAAAAGCTGTTGATGAATATCCAAGTTTATTAAGAGTATCAGCTGCTAATGCTGGAAATGACCACCGTTTAGGTGCTAATGAAGCTCCTCCAGCTATAATTTCTATATTCTTAGGAGATCAATTAGAAGACGTATTAGAACAAATTGAAAAAGGTCCAGCTACAAGTTCTAAATCTTCAAGCGAATTAACTATTGGAGTAAATACATTACCTCCACTTCCAAAGGATGCAACTGATAGAAACAGAACTTCTCCATTTGCATTTACAGGAAATAAGTTTGAATTTAGAATGGTTCCATCTTCAGCTTCAATTGCTGGCTGTAACTTTGTTTTAAATACAATAGTTGCTGAAACTTTATCTGAAATTGCAGATAAACTTGAAAATACTACTGATTTAACTGCTGACATCCAAGCAATCTTAACTGATATTGTTAAAAATCATAAGAGAATCATATTTAATGGTAATGGATATTCAGATGAATGGGTTGTAGAAGCTGAAAGAAGAGGACTTCCAAACATTAAGTCTACTGTAGAAGCTGCTAAAGCTATGATGGATGAAAAGAATCAAGCAGTATTAGAAAAACATGGAGTTTTAACTAGAGTAGAATCAGAATCTCGTTATGAAATTACTCTTGAAAACTACAATAAGATTATAAATATAGAAGCTTTAACAACACTTGAAATGGCAAAACGTCAAATTATACCTGCTGTAATTCAGTATGCTACAAGCCTTGCTGAATCAATAAATACTATAAAAGCTACTGGAATAAATGTAGATATATCAGTTCAAACTGAATTATTAACTGAAATTTCATCATTAACAGCTTCATTAAATAAAAATGTAGCACTTCTTGAAAAAGCAGTTGAAAAAGCTGACAACTTTGAAGGTGATATATTCGATTTAGGAATGATGTACAGATACGAAGTATTCGAACAAATGAATACTTTAAGAGCTGATGCTGATAAGCTTGAAACTATAGTTGATGAAGAATTCTGGCCACTACCAACTTATAGTGATATGTTATTCAACGTTTAATATAAATAATATCACAAAAAATGGAGCACTACAGAAATGAAGTGCTCCATTTTTTTGGTAATTATTAATTACATTTTAAATCCTGCTATTCCAATAGCTCCAGGACCACAGTGAGTTGAAATTACGCAACCTGTTTGAACCCATGTAATTTTTTTAAACCCTTTTTCTTTTGCAATTTCTTCCATGCGTTGTTTTATTTCTTCTTCAAGACCCAAAGAATATATAAAATATAATTGTTCCCTGTCCAAATTGCATCTGTCTATATATTCATTTACATATTTCTCAGCAACACGTTTCATTGGACCACGGTACTTCTGAGTCACAACCAATTTCCCATCTAAAATTTCAATTAGTGGTTTTATTTTAAGGACACAGGCACCTAAATAGGATGCATTGGACAAACGTCCTCCTGCCTTTAAATACTCAAGATCTCCTGGTATAAAAGAAACTTTTGCCCTATATACAAAATTTCGAATTTTTTCAACCAAGTCCTTTGGTTCAATATCTGGACATTCTTCTGTCAACTGGACTGCTTTTATAACAATTGCTGCTTCACCACCAGTAACATTTAAAGAATCTACATGATAAACATTTTTCATCCCCTCAGATCCAATTAATGAATTCTGATAGGTACAAGATGCTTTAGATGAATATCCTATATGAATGATAGTGCATCCCGGATTTTCTTCTGTTATCTTTTGAAATGAATACTGATATTCATTTGGATTTACAGCTGATGTTGTTGGTATCTTTTTAGTTCTTTTATGATAATCATAAACATTTGTTACGGGAATGGACCCGTCTTGATAATCTACATCATCCATTACTACATGCATTGCAAGCACATGAATATTGTACAATTTTGCTAAATCTAAAGGTAAATCTGTACCACTCTCTGTTACTACAATAAATTTTTTCATAATTTCTCCTTTATCTAATGGCCTACATTTTCATTAATTATTTAAGGCATATTCGAAAAAAGGCCTTTGTTACTTGAATGTATTTCCTAAGTTATATTTTTTATTTCATCAAAATATTATATATATTATAATTGACAATTCGCAATTGTAATCTCACAATGTTTCTTAGATTTACACTGACTAACTATTTTTGCAATACCCATATTAACTTAAAAAAGCTCATTATTTCAAATTATATACAGTTAATTCCATTATATCACAAATATCACTTTGATACTTAAAATAATCTTACTATATCATAATTATTTCCAATATACATATTTTTAATATTTGGCATTTCAATGAATTTATCCTTTCGATTATTTTCTTGATTGTGCCTTATTAAATTACTTTGTCCACTAACATTTTTAATGTAATTACCTTTTCTTTACCCAATAGATAATATGCTGAATTAAATAAACACTTATCTTCCGTTACAAGAATAATGTTCTTATCTAAATAACAAGTATATAAAAGTAACAAATCATTTTCTGATAATTTATTTTTATCATCAAAATATGCATTCCCTTTCTTCGAATACTTTATATCTATCATGGAGTAAAATTCCTCAATCCCCCTTCTATCCACTTCATTAATAAAAGTAAGTAATTTGCAAAATCTTTCAGATAATACCTGCCGACCTTTATATTTTTTCTTTTCTTTTACAACAAGTTCTTGCCCCACTTCTTTTATTATTTTAATATTTTCATCTTCAATTAGCTTATTCATAACAAAAGGATACTGCTTCCAAAGTCCTATGACAACATTAGTATCTAACAAATATTCATTCATAATGATTGCTCCTATAATTTCTAACATTATTTTTTCTTTTATTATACTTCTATAGACGTTCATGTATTCGCTAAAACAATTCTGAATTGATTTATTATAATTATTGAAGTACATTAACTATATTAAAATCAGCATAATTTGGAGCAATAATTGCATATGAACTTTGTCTTGGAGTACATTTTAATATTTTTCTTAATTATTGTATTTGTTCATAAATTAAATAAAACTTTTTCTATTGTGATTCTGGAATAATTTTTTATATAATCTCCATTTTCCTTCATAATTAGTTCTAACTCTGCTTCAAAATGATTGTTTAAAACTCTTCTAACATTGACACTATCACTCTTTTCATAAAATCCTAAAGCTTCTTCATGAGTAAATCCACCTTTCATTTTCCTATCAATTAGCCTTTGTTTTAATATCTCCTCATCTGCATTAATGAATATACTATAATTACAAAAATCCTTTAAATCTCTCCATTTCTCCTCATCTGTTAATAACCAATTTCCTTCAATTAGAATTATTTTTTTATTAACAAATATGCTCGCCTCCACAACATCATGAATATTTCTATCATATATTGGCCACATAATATTTTTCTTTTCTAGCTCCTTTAACTTACCTTTTAATTTATCTATATCAAAAGTCTCTAGACAACCTTTAACCTCACTCATAGGAACATCTTTTCCTTTTATATTAACACTGTGTCTCCTTATATAATCTCCATGAAAATGAAATCCATCTAATCCAATAGCCTGAATTTCATCTATTCCTTCTATGTTTTTAGATAGATACTCAAGAAATATAGATAAAGTTGTTTTTCCCGCCGCTGGCGGCGCCACAAGAAAAATTACAAATCGTTCATCTTTCTCCTTACTCATCTCTGTCCATTTCCTCAATAATGGAATAAAAATTTCATCTATATTTCTTTGAAAATAAGCTGCCTTTGTATCAAATCCATTTACATTAAAATTAAATTTTCTAATATTATCCATATTAAACACCCCTTTGCTGTTTTCCCAAAATAAATGCCGTTACCCCTACAATTTTTTTGATATAGTCACTAAACAATTTTCCTACATTTTACAATGTTATTTTTTATGTACTGCTTTTATAATTTAATGCATTTCTTATAATTTTGCTTCAGAAATACTCCATCCACACGGCTTTAATGTTTTAAGTTAATTATATCACGAACTTACATAAATTGATTTAACCACTGATTTCAACATAAGTTTGTTATTTCAAATATTATTACATATATATAACTAAGTTCTACATTAGGCTTATTATTAAAAAATATACCTCTACATGCTCTAGACTTTAAGTGTATAGCTGCACCAGAAATCAGACATATTTTTGAGTAGTAGGCATTTGAAAATGAGCTGTTGAAGGTTCTTAAGCAGTGAACCCAAATCTATGATTTGGTGTGAATCGCTTACTCAGAGAACGCAGTGAGTCGAGTTTCCTCTAGTGATTGTTCCACTTTAGCTTGTCACAATGAATGGTGGGAGCATGCTAAAGTGGGTACAACCACTTATTTAGAACCTTCCAGCGAAATTTTCATAGTCCTACGTAACAAAAATATGTCTGATTTCGGTAAGTTACCACACAAGTCTAGTTTACATATTGATTTTAAATTTTGCTAACATGAAAGTTTTTATTAATTCTCCATAAATTACATTGGCAAAAATCATGAAAGAAATTAGACTTCTAAATTTAAACCTGTATAATCTATGTTAGGCATTCGAAAAAAAATAATAAGTTAATATGCCTTAAATTATCTTTTAAAATTAGGAGGTACTTAATGAATAAGATAAAAAAATATTATATTATTTTTCCTATAATTACTGCGATACTATCACTTATAGTATTAATCGCAACATCTATTAATACTAAAGTAGTTAATAAAAGTTATTCTATATTTACACAGGATTTAAATTCTAATAATATATCTACTGTTGTAATGGACAGTTCTGCTAAAATGACTATATTACTAAATAATGGTGATAAATATTCTACAGATAATCCACATACTGATACCTTAAAAGAAAAATTATTATCAAATGGAGTAGAAGTAGAAGATGAAACCACTCCCCCTCTAACAAAATCTATTCCAACTGGTGTTTTTGTTTTATCTCTTATAACAATAGCAGCTATGCTTGCTTATAAAACTAAAGCTCAAGGTTCTTCTATAACATCTATGGAAATGCAGGATTTTAGCAAAAATAAGAAAGCTGCTTTAAATTTTAATGCTGTAGCTGGTAATGAAGAAGCTAAAGAAAGCTTAATGGATATTGTGGATTTTCTTAAGAATCCTGAAAAATATCAAAAATATGGTGCAAGAATGCCTAAGGGGGTTATTCTTTATGGTGATCCCGGTACAGGTAAAACATTGCTTGCAAAAGCTGTAGCTGGTGAGGCTGGAGTTCCATTTTACGCTATCAGTGGTTCAGACTTCGTTCAAGTATATGTTGGGGTCGGTGCAGCAAGGGTAAGAAACTTATTTAAAAAAGCAAAATCTCATGGAAAAGCCGTAATATTCATCGATGAGATTGATGCTATAGGTAAGGCAAGAAGCAATGGTAAAAACGGCTCTAGCAATGATGAAAAAGATCAAACCTTAAATGCTCTTTTAACAGAAATGTCTGGTTTTGGACAAGATGAAGGTATAGTAGTCATTGCTGCTACAAATAGATTAGACATGCTAGATAACGCCCTTTTAAGACCAGGTAGGTTTGATAGACATATAGAGGTATCACTTCCTGATGTCAATGCTAGGGAAAAAATTCTATCTCTTCATTTTAAGAATAAACCTCATGAGAATATTGACATAAAAGATATTGCAAAGAAAACTGTATATTTCTCTGGTGCCAAGCTAGAAAGTTTAGTAAACGAAAGTGCTATTTTAGCTGCTAAAGATAATAGTGACTCTATCACTTCAGCTCATATAGACGCTGCATACTCTATAACTTTGGCTGGACATGAGAAAAAAGAAAGAAGTTATCTTAAAGAAGAAGACAAGCTTCTTACTGCATATCATGAGGTAGGACATGGACTAGTTAATATGCTACTACTTCCGCAGGACAAGGTTTCTAAAATAACAATTATACCAACTACTAAAGGTGCTGGCGGTTATACATTAACCATTCCTGAGGATAGAAGCTACCATAGAATTGATTACTTAAAGAATAAAATTAAAGTTTCCCTTGGAGGCAGAGCTGCAGAAGAAATTATTTTTGGAAAAGATAAAATTTCTACTGGTGCCCATGGGGACATCTCTCAAACTACTGATATTGCATTAAAAATGGTTACAGAATACGGTATGGGAGAAACTTTAGGGCTTATAAAACTTTCAAGTGTTGGTTCACTATACAGTAGTTATGGAAATCCTGTTATTGAAGAATGTAAAAATATTGTTGATAAACTATATGAAGAAACTCTAGAACTTTTAAAAGAAAATAGAGATGCTCTTGATAGAATTGCTTTAGAATTATTAGAAAAAGAAACTTTATATGAAGATGAGTTAAATAAGCTTGCTATATAACGTAGAATCTGTATTTATCCGCAGTCAACCGAAATGAGATACCTGTTTATTCCGCAGGACTATGAAAATATCGCTGAAAGCACTAAAAGGATGGTTGTCTCCAATTTAGCTTGCTCCAACTATTCAGTTAGACAAGCAAAATTGGAACAACCATCCTTTAACTGCTTTTAACAGCTCATTTTCAAATGCCTGCTTCACAAACATGTATCTCATTTCTTTGTTGGGATATATTATGCTTACGTGTAATTCATTTTTTTTAACTTCTTTATTTTCTAAATAGCTTTTCTATCTCTATTATAAAGAATTGCTCCATTTCATCTAATCTTTATTTTGGAATTATAACATTTTGATTCTGCAATAATTTTATTGTTAGAAGTAATATTAACTTTTCGTTAATATCATGAAATGCTTGTTCATGATGGGATTTACACTCCTTCTTATTAGTTGGATTTTCAAGTATATCAGACTCGATAAATTCAGCGCTGATTAATTCACAGAATACTTTTTCATTAAAGAATTCAATTAATCTAAAATTTTGCTCTCTAATATCTCGTCCGCTTATCCCCCCACATGGATTGCACACTCCAACATCACTTTGTAATATTTCTACTTTATTCTGAGGGGTATTTATTTTAAACTTAGGAGGAGTGTTAAATGTGACTCTTGTAGTACATTTAAAAGGAACATTAACAGTAGCATGCTTTAATCTTCCATTTACTGTTCCTTTATGATTGTGCTCTTTATTAAAATATTCTATGTTCTTCCTAATAAAACCAGCTAGAAATAATATTCCAGTATTAGGTTGACCATTTTCAGAGTTTGGAATAAGTTTGCACTGATTTAAATATGCATTTTTTCTAATGTGTTTAATTTCTAATACAGTATCCTCTAGTTTAAGTAATGACTCAACAGTTATAGTTATACTACATTCTGTTAACACTACTGGAAGTTTCACAATTACAGGCCCTGCAGTAACATCCGAAGTATGAGGGCTATTTTCACAAATTGGTAATGTTTCTGAAGAAACCGTCGTTTCACAAATCTCAATATTACACTTATCCTCTTGAATTTTATCAATAGGATCACATGGTTTATTAGTATAATGTTTTTTATATATTTTTTTAACTGATTTATACTTATTTTTTTTAGATTGCCTTTCTTTTGCTGAAGTATTATGGCTACCTTCATAATATTTTTTCTTGTATAAATAATACTTATTCAACCTTTTAAAATATTCTTCATACTGTTTTCTGTTAAGTTGATTATAGCAATCTCTTAAATAACACATCTTTCCTCCTCTTAGAAACAGACCCAAAATATCTCTTTGCAGTTCTTGGGTCTGTAACATATTAATTAACATACAATTTATTAAGAGTACTCTTTATATTGAGTTTTCAATTAAATTTCTGAATTTTATTTTTTTATAATCCTATTGCTGTAATCCTTACTTGTTGTTTTTGTAATACTTTTAGTGTTAAATTTACAATTAATTTTTCTGTGATAGTATTAAAAAATTGTTCTGTAGGAATTGTGCAGCTAGCAGTTGGATTTTTGTGAATATCAACTTCAGTAACAACTGCATTTACTAATTCAACAAATGGCTTTTCATTAAAATTTTCTGTGAATAAGAAACTCTGATCACAAGGATTACGGCCAAGCACTGGATCTGCACAAATATCGCAGCCTTGAAGCTCATCTGTAAAAAATTCTAATTCACTTGGAGTAGTGTTTTCAGTAAAAACTGGTGGTCTGAGGAAAGTAACTCTAGTAGTGAAATTAAAAGGTACTTCAACTGTACATTGTCTTATATCTCCACAAAAATTTGGAGTCCCAGCTGTAATGCAAGTTTGAGTTGCATACTCAATATTCTTTCTTACAAAACCTGCAATAAACAATATTCCAGTACCAGGGGTTACAGGAGTTGTAGAGAATGGAATAAGACGAGATTGAGTTAAAAATACATTCTTTTTAATTCGTTTAATTTCCCTAGCAGCTTGATCCAATGTGATAGTAGCTTCAACTGGAATAGTTATATTTGTCTCTGCTAATATAATTGGAATTTTAACAAATACAGGTCCAGCTGGAATAATATCAGGAGTTACAGCGCTTTGCTCAGTTAATGGTTCGACTTCAGTAGTAACAGTTGCACAAGAATCTGGCTTACACCCAAAAGCATTTATATTTTTTATACCTAATTCTTTGTTATCGATATTTAATCCTTTGTTATCACTCATTATAATGTTCCCTCCATTTTATCTAATCAAAATTTAGTTATTATATTTTTTCTAATATATACTATGCAATTCTTCTCTTTATGTGTTAATATATGCTCTTAATACAATAAATGATTTATTCCGGCTAAGAATGGAAAATAAAATTTTCTATTTGTGGAGAGTTCGAGAAGAAATTATTTTTGAAAGGATAAAATCTCTACTTCAATCTATAAATGCATTTCTTAAATTACTGATATTGCATTAAAAATGTTACTGAATAAGATGTGGAAAAAACTTTATACGAAGATGAACCCAAATAACTAGATATGTAGATAAAACAATTGCAACCGAGGCCAATGAAAAAGTAACTTTTTCATTGACCTCGGTTGTAACTAATTTACATATATCTTGGTTTTATTCTTCTACATATGTTTTATATAGAAATTAAACTAATAATTAAAATTCAATATTATCCTTAGGTTCAGAAAAATAATATCCTTGTGAATAATCTACATTTAAGTCTTTTATTTTATTATATATTTCTTCTTCCGATACAAACTCTGCAACTGTTTCTATTCCTAATTCCTTTGCAAATGCTACTATAGTTTTTGTAACTGTCTCTGCTGATTTATCTTTGTGTATATTTTTGATTATTGATCCATCTATTTTTATATAATCTACATTTAATTTCATCAGATAGCTAAAATTTGAGTATCCTGTTCCAAAATCATCAATAGCAATTTTACAACCATATTTTTTTATTTCTTTTATAAATTCTGCTACTTCGTTAAAGTTTTCTATCCCTTCTGATTCTACTATTTCAAATACAACATTTTCAGGATTCTTGGCTTTTTGCAATTTTTCTATAATTAGTGCTCTAACTTGACTATTCACTATATCTTGGAAAAGAAGGTTTATAGATATTTGATAATCTGTTTTATTTGAAATTTCAAAAGTTTTCTCTAGCATTATTTTTGTTAATTCTTTATATAAACCAGCCCTTTTTGCAATATCTAAGAAAAAATAAGGTGATATGACCTTTTCATTTTCATCTATCATTCTTATTAAAGCTTCACATTTTTCAATGGTTCCCAATTTATTATTAACTATAGGTTGAAAATATGGTAAAATTCTATTTTCTGCGATAGCATCTTTAATCTTTTTGGTCCATACTATATTTTCTTTAATCCCTTCATATATATTTAGTTCTTCTTTATATACCTGAAATAATTCTCTGTTTTTTTTAGCATGATTTAATGCCATTTCAGCCTTCTCGAATAATAATTCTTCCTCTAATGCAACTCCCATTGTTACTGTTATAAAAATTTTTACTTCTTCACTAGAGAAACATTCTTTGTTTATATTATTTTGTAATGATCTTATTTTTTTTATAAATTCTTCTTTTAATCCTTTATTATTAACTATAACAAATATATCAGAATTTATTCTATAAGGATGTAATTCATTTTGGTTACAATACCTATTAATTAATTTTGAAAGAGCTATTAGCACTGTATCGCCTATTGCATTTCCATAAAAATCATTTATATCGTTAAATGACTTTATATCAATAATTACTAGTTTGTCATATTTACCTTTGGACAAATCTTTAATTAATTTATTTCTATTTTCTAAGCCTGTTAACTTATCCCTATAATATTGTTTTTCTAATTCTTCTGTTTTTTCTTTGATTTTTTCTTCAAGCCTTAAATTTAATTGTTCTGATTCTTCACCTGTAGTTTTTATAAGGTTATATAATGCAGAATCTTCATCAGTATAATACGCATATTCACTGTTAAGTTCTGTATTTACTTTAAGTCTTGCATTAATATCCTCTGAAAGTACCAGTATTGTCATTGTTTCTGTAAAAAACATATTCTCATTGTTAATATAATTAAATTCACCAAAAGTATAAAATCCACCTACTGATAACTCCCCATTAACGGGTACTATTTCTTTAGCCCCCTTTTTCTTAAATAAGTTTTTTCTTGAATCACAAGAATATATGAATAAACTCTCTCCTGGATAATCTTTAACTTTATCATACATATCTTTAGATCCTTGCAAAAATTCTCTTAAATCCCCATATCCGATTCTTGCCTTTTCCCCTGGTGCTATATTACAAGACATAATTGCTTCCTCATCGTTTATAAATTTTAAGACATGTATACTAACATACCTGTTATTTCTTTTTATCATTAAAGGAAACTTAACTCCAATACGTTCTATTTGATCATTTGTATGTGTACCTAAATACTTACTATAAAATTCTTTTACTGACATATTACCTATTTTTTTAATTACATTTTCTTCTACACATTTTATTTCATTTTCTTTACCTATAGGTATGCAATTTGAACTACTTGCATTCTTCACATACAAGTCCTTACTTATTAAAGTCGCTGCTACTACTGCATCTTTTTCTACACCATTTTCTGTAAAAACATATGTCTCATCTTTAGAATTACACTTACCCGCAATCCCTCCTGCCACTAGAACACCCTTATTTTTGGAGTTTATTCCAGCTAAAAATTCTTCTCCATTAATGCTTATATCACCAAAAGATATTATAGCTTTAGTCTCCGGACAAATTACTCGCTTAGCTATTTCTATACCTTTCTGAAAATCTGATATTTCATCTTTAATTAAAATAGTTTTGACTAATGTTTTTTCAAACACACTTATAGAAATTAAACATTGCTTTTCAAAAATATTTCCATTTAGAATTTCCCCAGAAGATGTAGCACCTATTATTTTGCATTGTGGAATTAATGCTTTTAGATTTTCTATTACTCCTTCTATAAATTCTTTTTTTCCTATTCCAGAAAATACTTGTACTAATATGTTAGTATATTTTATTATGTCACTATTATCTATATATAATTTTAATGCTTCATAGTCAGTATATTTAATATTATAGTTTTTCATAATTCCCTCCATATTTTAATATTGGGTATTTGATGCATATATATATTATTATACTATTTTTCGCTATTCTAATCACTACATTTCTGCATGATTTAGCAGAATTTTCACTTCAATTCTTTAACGTCTTTTAATTCTTTATATAAATAAGCTATTTTATTAATAAGATTCAAATTATCTATTTCATAGTTCCATTTATTTAAATCAAACTTTTCCTCGTATATATCCTTCATTTTCTATCTTAAACAAACGATTATTTATTTCTCACTATGTTATTTTTTGCAGAAATATTTATCATAATAAAATTAAGACTAAAGTTTTCTAAGTATTATTTTCTATTCATCTACGTATTTTTCAGCTCTAGATCTAATAGGACAACCCTACATATAGTATTTACATTTTTTATTTAACACAACATATTGTATTTTTCTATTGGATGATTTAAAATAGTAATGTACTTTTAATTAGAAAATATTATAACTAAAAATAATAAAAGGATTTGAAAGAATTCTTAGACAATTTGAAAACATAACTGGAGGAATTATACATGAGTGAAATATTATCAGAAGCATTTTTAAACAAATATAGAGAGATAGATGATACTCCTTTAAGTAATATAGGTGAGTTCGTCTATTTAAGAACTTATTCAAGATATTTAACAAACAAAAAAAGAAGAGAGAATTGGTTTGAAACAGTTCTTAGAACAACAAAATATAATATAGATCTTGGCATAGAATTCAAAAAGAAACATGGATTAAACATAAATATACAAGATGAAATAAAAGAAGCTGAACTTCTATTTGATAATCTTTTTAATTTAAGAACCTTTACCTCAGGAAGAACCCTTTATATGGGCGGAACAGTTATTGTAAAAGAATACCCTCTTTCAAACTATAATTGTTCTTTTACAATGATTGAAAAATTCCATGATTTTGTAGATGTATTTTATCTTCTTATGGTTGGTTCTGGTGTCGGAGTTAGAATTGATAGAGAATTAATCTCTAAGATGCCTAAAATAAGAAAGATATCCTTATACGGGGAATACACTGAAGATGTTCATAAGTATATGCCAAAGGAATATATGGAAGATACAAAACTTATTATAGACAGCAAAGATTCATCTATTGCTACAATCAAAGTTGGTGATAGTAAAGAAGGCTGGTGCAATGCATTAGAAACTTACTTTGATTTAGTTACATCTTTAAAATATATTAATATAGAAAAAGTAATAATCGATTACAGTTATGTTAGGCCAGAAGGTGAACGATTAAAAAGGTTTGGTGGCAGGGCCTCTGGTCATAAATCCTTAAAGAGAATGTTTGAAAAGATTCATAAGGTTTGCAGCAATCTTATAGATGGCAGTTTAAAGTCAATTGACGTTCTAGATTTAGCAACTATAATTAGTGAAAATGTAGTATCGGGTGGAGTTAGGCGTAGTGCTATGATGATTATCTGTGATGAAGATGATACAGATATCATTAATGCAAAAAGTAATCTTTACAAAATAATTGATGGCAATTGGATAGAAAATAAAGAAGTTTCTCATAGGAAGATGAGTAATAATTCCATATTATACAAGGAAAAACCATCTCTAGATAAAATAAAAGAAATACTAAATTCCATAAAAATAAATGGCGAACCTGGCTTTATTAATGGAACTGAAGCTGCAAAAAGAAAAAATACTTTTAAAGGCTGTAATCCATGTGGAGAAATTTTGCTTAATTCTCATCAATGTTGTAATTTATCTACAAACAATTTAGTTTCCTTTGTAAATGAAAATAATAAAATCAATATTGAACATTTAGAGGAAGTAATAAGATTATCTGCAAGAGTAGCAATTAGAATGACTCTAGTAGATGTTGAACTTCCAGATTGGAATGAAATTATGCAGGCCGATAGAATAGTTGGGATTTCTTTAACTGGTATGATGGATATGGTAAATAAAACAAATATGAGTTATGAAGATTTAGGTAAACTATTAAAGCACTTAAGAGAGATAGTCAGAACTGAAGGAGAAAGGTACTGCACAGAACTTGGAATTTCAGCTCCAGAGCTTATGACTACAATAAAACCTGAAGGTTCCCTTTCAACATTGCCATGTGTAAGTTCAGGAATTCACTATTCGCATTCTAATTATTATATTAGAAGAGTTAGAATCTCTGCATCCGACCCACTATATAAAATGATAGAAAAACTTGAATGCTATCCTATTTATAATGAAAACGGTCAAACAGATGAAAATTGCACAACAAAAGTTATAGAATTCCCAATAAAAGCTCCTGAAGGTAAAACGAAATATGATGTTGGAGCAATAGAACAACTTGAACTTTATAAGCTATCTATGATAAATTGGACTGATCATAATACTTCAATTACTGTACATGTTAAAGACGATGAGTGGGATGATGTTGCCAAATGGTTATATGGAAATTTTGAATATGTAGTTGGTATAACCTTCTTGCCATTAATGGATGAAACTTATCCTCTTTTACCTTATGAATCTACAACAAAAGAAGACTATGAAGAACGTGTTAAAAATATTAAGCCAATAGACTATGAATTGCTATCAGAGCTTGATGACGACGAAGAGCACGAAATAATTGATAAAGAATGTGCAAATGGTGTTTGCCCTGTAAGGTAATTCTTGTAAATAGAATACTATATTTAAAAATTTTAGCCGCTGCTCAGTGTATTATTAAGCAGTGGCTTTTATTATGATTCAAAACCACTTCCACCTCATGGATCATTTTTATTTTAAGTTAATTTAATTAATTCAATTGTATTTTTTTCCAGACTGCGCTTGCTACTATTGGATTAAATGCTATTATAGATGTTGTAATTGATGCAAAAGCAATAGCTTTTATTAAATATTTTCTCATAATATTATACACACCACCATTTTATTTCTATATGTATTACTTTACATCATATGATTAATTTATTAAAAAATGAGATAACCGTTAATAAATTTTGATTTATTAACGGTTATCTATTATTACAAATCTCCATATATAGATAAACAAACTACTGATGATGCAGAAGGAAAGATACTACTCAACCCAATCTCCATTTTCACTTAATGTATACCCATCAATTTGAGTATCACTTGCCATAACTCCATTAGAATACAAATAGTACCACTTACTTCCTATAGACTTCCAGCCAGTTGCCATGGTTCCATCATTTTCTAAAAAATACCATTTGCCTTCTACTACTTCCCAACCAGTTGCCATAACTCCAGTATTTCTTAAGTAGTACCATTCATTACCTAATTGATGCCAACCAGTTTGCATATTACCAATTGAATCCATTAAATACCATGAACCGTCTATCTGGTTCCAACCAGTAGCAGGTTTTCCATTTTTAATATATGTCCAAGCATTATCATTTTTATTCTTCCACCCGTCATTCAATTCATTATTTGATAAATTATTATCTTTTGAAGTATTACTATTACTAACTGATGAACTTGAACTGTCACTGCTACTTGATGAAGATTTTTTATTTGATGAGGATTTTGAGCTACTACTTGATGGTTCATTTTCAATCTTTGAAGTAATATCTTCAAAGGTTTTTCCATCATAAATTGCTATTAATTTAATATAAGCTCCTATATCTCCGCCAGCTAATTTATAGGTTTTATCGTTGCCTACTAATACATAATCTTCTGAATCTTTTCTAGACAATCTATACCATTTATAGATTACATCTGAGGATGCAGTAAATTTCACTCTATCTTCTGTTAATAATTGTGCTTCTAAAGTGTTATCAACTTTATCAATACCTTCAATTTTTACTGCTGATGGTGTTGTTACATTATCAGTTGGTGTCAATTCACTTGGAATATTTATGCATTCTGATGTTAATGCATATTGTTCTACTTTTACTTTAATCTTTTTACCTTTATCTTTATCAGACACTTTATGCGTACTCTTATTCTCTCCATCGATTAACTCATCATTTCTATACCATTTATATACTACGTCATTATTTGTAACAAATTCACTTCCATCTTGATTCTTTAATTCAGCTGTTATCGTATCATCATCCATGTTGAGTACTATTGCTGCCGGTGTTGTCTCTGATACTGTATCAGCTTTCCATTGAGCATATAGTGTCACGTCAGAATCTCCAATTATTAATGTATTTTTATTAGAATCTATTGGATCATAATTGGTTCCACTTCCATCTGATTTAGTATTCCATCCGGAAAAAGTATATCCTGTCTTTGTTAAAGTATTTTCTTTGACTGTTACTGTCTGATTAGCTTCATAGCTAGTATCATCTGCTGGTACAGTTCCTTCACCACTATTAGCATAATATTTTACACTATGAGTTGCTTTTGTTACTTTAATCCACGAAATAAGTGGCTTATCTGTAGCATCAGTTGATTTTTGAGCCCTTACAGCCAAAACTCCATCTTTTACATCAGCAGTATAATTTTGAGGTACCATTCCTATTTTGTTAGGGCAAAGTTCTGTTGCCACAACATTTCCATTAATTAATATATCCTCAAGTCTATTATTATGAGACCAAGGATCATAGAATCCCATTGTAATATTATATTTTCCATTTGGAACTTCAAACTTATATGTTAGACCTCCTTGAGGTGTACTTCCATCATATTGTCTTTCACATCCATAGTTTGATCCAACAGAAGCCTCCTTATCCTGAGACCATACCTTATTTTCATCAGCAATGTACCCCCACTGCTTTCCTGTCAATGGATCTACACCATACGCCTGATCCTGTGTACTATTGTTTGTTCCTAGTATTTCATCATTTTCTAACACATCAGGAGTATCATCACCACAATTTACATAATACAATAGATTTGAATCTTTAGGTGATACAGGTGACTCAGCTAATTCATTTGAATTAGCACTTTCTTTTCCGTTAACTACAGCACTTACGGCAACATAATATTTAGTTCCATTATCTAATCCAGTAATTAAATATGATGTATCTGTTACATTGTTAATAACCTTTGTATAGCTTCCTGAAGCGGTTCCATATTTTATGTTATATGAAGTTGCTCCATCGATTTGATTAAATTTAACCTTAAGACTATTATATCCAGCAATTACTTGTGTAAGTTGTGGGTTTTGCACAACCTCATCATCTGTACTGTTTTCGATTGCTACAGCACGATCAGCTATAACAAAAGTTGAACTAGAAGCAGCATTTTTTTCTCCTGTGATTCTAACTTTTACAGTATGCTCTGTTCCTCCATCTAATAATGGACTTTTATACATCAAAGCATTATCACTTCTAGCTGCAGAATACAAATCAACATTTGTTTCTGCACCACCATCAATTGATATACCAGCTATTCCTGCATCTGAATTAAAAGTTCCATAAAGCTTTATTCTATTCCCTTTAAATTTAATTTCATAATAGCTGTCCTTGGTATTAGAATAATGCACATCATTACTATAAGCTCCACTTTGCGAATCATAGTATGACCATGAATCACTATATTTAAATTGGTTAACACTTGTTCCAGTAACATTGTCATTTACAGTAGTTCCAGCTTCACCACTATATTTAGCATTTGAAATAACATAAGTTACCATAGACTTTGCTGGTAAAGTATCTGTCAAGTTTCCATTTGTTATAGATACTCCGCTAGATACATCCGCAAGACTTTCTTCTCCAGTAGTTCTATAAGCCTTAATTGTAGCATTTGTAGTATTAAATCTTGAAAGATCTACTGATAATGGTTCATCACTTGTAGAAGTATTCCTAGTTACCAAAACAAGCTTTTGTCCATCTGGATCAATTGCTGCAACAACATCAGAATTGTTAGCATCAATAATTTTGTAACCTGGTCTTATAAACTTGCTAAAATGAGCCATTGCATAATATTGCTTTGTAATGAAGTACTTTTCAACATTATCTCCTGACCAATAAGCACTAATAAGTCCCCAGTTTGAATTATTTGTCTGATTCATTGCTTCATCATCAACAACCTGCCATATGTCCCATCCTGGTGTCTTCATGTCTTTTAAATCCTTAAATATATAGTCTGCAATTGAAAGTCCATTATCAATATCATTAGCATCATGCTTTGCTCCACCGCTTGTACATATTTCATCCATATATAATGGCTTTCCTAAAGATGCCGCTAAATCTCTAAGCTGACTTCTTGAACCATCGCTATACACATGCGTATTAAATTGACTAATCGCATCAATTGTTTTAGAATCAGCACTTTTTATAGTATCAATAGAATTTTTGATACCGGTTTCATCAAAACCCGCAAGTTTTGTACTAATTCCATTATTATTAAAATCTTTACTCAAGTCTTGAAAAATAGTATCTTTCTCAGCTGCAGTATCAAAATCACATCCTTCTTGATTCCCGCCTTTTTTCCAATAATTTGTGCTCGGTTCATTCATTGGATCAATTGTGTCAAAAGTAATTCCATAATCACTTTTAAAATGTTTTACAACCTCTGTTAGATAATCTGCAAAATTTTGATACTGATCAGACTTAAGATTGCTTTTACCATCGATATTTCCAGAAGATTGTCCACTTATTGTCATAAAATATGGTGGTGAATTTGAAAAAGCTTCTGCTTTAAATTCATCTCCAGCTATTTTCTTTTTTGCTTGGTCAAGTACCCATCTTTGACCTGCATCTTTTGTCCAATCATAGGTACCATTTTCTAATAAGTATGATTCCACATCTCCCCCAGGTCTTAAATTTGTATCATTAGGACTTTTTGCACCGCCAATATTATATCTTACCATATTGAGTCCAAGTCCCTTATCTTTATCAAATGCCAGATCCATAATCTCATTTTTCGCATCAGTTTTCCACTCACCTACTAACTTTCCCCACCAAGCAAGTGATGTGCCCCATCCCTCCATTGTTTGATATTGTAAAGATGGATCAACTGTCACTATCTTGGCCGTAGCGGCACTAACTCCCTTATTAAATAATGGGTTATTAGGAATAATAGATGATCCAAAAAAGAATACTAGAGATAAAGATACTACTTTGTGTAATTTAAACATAAATTCCCTCCTAAGATTTTTTTAGCCTTAAAATTTATTAACCTTTTCCAAGCTGAAATGCTTGCAGTCAAGTGCCTAAAGCTATATTAATTGTTAAAAGCCTTTTTTGTTCCCACAATGATTTCAAATAAAACTAAAAATACTTCATAAATTATACGCCTTCCCATTCGATATCGTTTACAAAGGGCAACTACTGAACTAACATCATATTATTATACTTTCTTGTTATAGTTTTGTTAATGTAAATAATAATATGTTACTCTTTAGCATCATAACAATTTCTTCTTTTATTCTATACCATATTATGGTAAATAAATAGCATTATTTTTATATAAACTTGTATTATTCTTATATAAGTTTCAAACTCATTCTTTTCTAATTCAATTGATGCATTTAAGTTATCCTGAATTATGTTAACACATCCTATGGCCAATCCCAACTCTACAATCATCGTTTCGCCTTTTTAGCATCTAAGAATCTTATAAAACCTAGCAACATTAAACTGCTATACATTATAAATCTTTCAAAATCTCCAAAACCAAATATACTTCCCAATTGTCGGCTAGTATTATAGATATAATTGAATACCCTTATGTATAAAATGAACCATGACATCAGCAATCTCTTCTAAAACATACTCTTTACTATAGTTTTTCCTTACCCCAAATAATTCCACATATAATTAATAATTTATAATAAAGTTTTTTTAACAGAGGATAAATTTTTTATAAAAAGCCAACCTAATATTAGATATTATTAATTAATATATTTATCTGGAGGATTCTAATGAATACACTAAAGAAAATTACGCTGTTAGCTACTCTCTTAATTTTATTAACTTCTATATTTATAGACTCTAATAAAAATAATGTATACACTGCTTCACAAGTTTCTACCTCCAAGCAAATTAAAGCGGCTGTAATATTCTATACTTTTGATGATCCTTATTTATCTTTAGTCCGTAAAAGCTTAGAAGCAATTGAAAATAAACCTGGAAGCAATGTTAACTATACTTTTTATAGTGGCCAAAGAAATCAAGATACACAAAATGAAATTATAGATTCAGTAGTTGATAATAATTATGATATTTTATTAGTAAATTTTGTTAGCTTGGATAAAAATACAATTCAATCAACTATAAATAAAGTGAAGCAAAAAAATATTCCAATAATTGTATTTAATGCTTTACCATTTACAGTTGAACCGATTAAATCTTATAACAAGGCTATCATTATAGCAAGTAATGCTAAGCAAGCTGGAACTTTAGAAGGAAATAGTATTATTACTGAATGGAATTCTAACAAAAATATTATGGATAAAAATGGTGATGGCATATTACAATATTACATGTTAAAAGGCCCTGCTAATAATACTGATACAGTTGAAAGAAGTCGTTATTCTATTTCAACACTTAATGATGCTGGAATAGAAACTCAAGAAGTTATATCAATCTTTTGCAATTGGGATGAAAAATGTGCTGAAGACTACACTGACTCACTATTTTTAGGATATGGTAACAAAATTGAAGCAATTATTTCAAATAATGATGCTATGGCAATAGGAGCTATTAAAGCATTGCAAAAATATGGCTATAATAACGATGATAAATCAAAACACATTCCCACTTTTGGAATTGATGGAATACCTGAAGCCATAGAATTAATTAAAAAGGGCATTATGGATGGTACTGTTTTTCAAGATCCTAATGAATTAGCTGAAGCCATTTACACCGTTGGGAATAATTTAGTTTACAATCTAAATCCCCTTGAAAATACAAATTATAAATTTGATGAAACAGGAGTTGCCATCGAACTACCTTTTCATGAATATAAAAGATAACTATCTTGTTTGTATATTATTTAAATAATTATCAATTTCTACAAAATAGAAATGAGACAGATTAAATTTACTGTTTAACCTGTCTCTAAAAATAGCTATTAAGTTCCTAAAAATATACTCCATGTATTTTTTCTTATTCTTTAGTCTAAGATTGTTAAAAGATTATTTATTAACATAATAATAGTCTACTTATTTATAATATAACTTGATGATTAGCTACTTTTTTAACAATTTAAAATAAAATTCAGAAAATTCTCAACAAGTACTTGAATAATGAATAACACATTGTTATAATAATAAAAAAGATACTATTAAATTATATCTATATTTTTTTAGTATCATTGTTAAATTATTAACGTTAATTATTTAACTTTATTTTTTATTATAGTGAAATATTTTATAGAAATTAATATTTAAATATTTGGAGACTAGGGGGATTAATATTATGATAATAAAAAGACCAATTAAATATGCAATTATAATCGACAGACAAGGTGATTGCGGTGTATTTGACACTATGGATGATGCTATTCAATTAGCTTATGCAGCATCAGACGAATATTCTAAATATAGCCTTTCAAGAAAAAATGAAATTGTTGACGCAGTCACTAAAGAATTAGAATCTCATTTAGAAGAACTAAGTCTAATGACTTACAAAGAAAATTGTACTAGCTCCTATGATGATATTCTTTATAGGAATACCGTTGCATTAAGTAGTGCAAAAAGTGATAACTATTTTGAAGCCAGATTAGCTACAAATAATAAAACAAACAATTGTGAAAATTCTTATATAGTCAATGGAGTAATTGTTTCTCCATCTAATCCAATTGAAGCTATAATTAAAAATAGTATTTTAATGCTTAAAGCTGGAAATTCAGCTGTATTTTCATCAAATCAAAATGTAAAACATGTAGTTGCTTTCGCTGTTAAACTTATAAATAATGCCATAGAAGCTGTAAATGGTCCTAAAAATCTTATCGTTACAGTAAAAGAACCTAGCATTGAAAATACTAATATAATGACTGAAGATGAAAGAATAACTCTTATTTCCACAATAGATAACCACACTTCAGAAAGAATAGCTCTTTAATTTGCGAAGAAATAAATTACTAGAATCTGTAGCTTAATTTATTTCAGTGGTTGAGTGAAATGTATGATGGTTTATATTTTGTATAATATTAAAATTTCTTTTGGAATTTGCTTTTTTATCCATTGTATTTCACTCATTTTTGTTAAATTTACCCCAATGGGGTCTTTTTTTATTTACCTTAATTTACTTAGGGATCTTCAAGAATTTCACCAGTATTTAAAGTACATAGTAAAATATAGAATTTTGTGGTATTATGTGGTATTATATTTTTGTACTAACAATACAATAAAATTAATTTTATATATTGGGGGGAACATATTGAATAATGATTTGCTATACTGCATGGACAAACCTTTAATAAAAGAAAAAAATGGAATTATATTAGATATCAATGATGAATTTTTGCATTTAACACAATTCACTAAAAACGAATTATGTGGAAAACATATTGATGCTGTATTAGATGAGTTATTTAGGTGTAGCCATAAAATTAATATAAGTAACGAAGAAATACAAACAGTTTTATTTACCAAAATCTTTGATGTAAGGTTTGTTAAAATAAATAAATATGCACATTTCAAAAAAAACATAGCTGATACAGATTTAAGTTATAATTTATATGTTTTTAATGAAATAGAAAATTCGCGACTTGATAATAAATTACTTTTTATAGAAAATCTAATAAATGATAATAAGATAGGCATAGGAATTTATACTGCAAGTGATATAAAGCTTATTAAAGCAAATCAAAGATATTTAGATTATTTGCCTCGGCCATTTAATACAAAGGAAGTTGGTTATGGAGTATGCATGAGTGAATTTGTACCTAAATTTGATGAAAGCAGGGCTAAGGAAGTATTTACAGATGTTGTTAAACTTAATAAAACACTATATGTAACTGAAAAGCAAGGCATTATGCTAGGCGATAATGATTACTGGGATAATACCATTACTCCCATATCTGAAAATGGTGAGGTAAAATACATTTTGTCCATCCTAGATAAAGTTACTGAACGCGTCCTAAGTAGAAAACATATCCAAATGAAAAATAAGCAGCTAGAAAGCATTATTGAAAGTGTTGACGATATAATTTCAATAGTTGATAAAAATGGAAAATTCACAAAGCTTGATAATATAATGAGCAAATTATTTGGTAAAAATGAAAATTTCTATATAGGACATTCAACTATTCAAGGGAAATATTATGACTTAGCTGGCAATCCAATTCCCTCAAATGATTTATGCTTTATGAAATTATTAAAAGGTGAAAAAATAAAAGACCAAAAGGTAAAATATGTTTACAATAATAAAGAATATTACTTATGTTTAAACTCAATCCCCATCTTTGATGAAAATGAACAGTTTGAAATGGGCGTAATAGTGACACATGATATTACTGAACTTGTGCAAAACAATAAACTAATATCGAATCAAAAGAAAGAACTTGAAATAATTGTTGACAATGCTTATGACGCATTAGCAGTTATAGATAAGAATGGTAATCTCATAAGGAAAAACTACTCCTTTGCTAATCAAGGAAATAGAGCCATTTTGATTCCAAATTTTGATAGAATCGGAGAAACTATGCTAAAGGGACAAAAGTATTACAACGATAATGATGAAGAATTAAATTTGAAAGAGCTGCCTGGTTATAGGGTTTTAAACGGCGAAACAGTAAAACAAGAACGCTTAGTAATAAAAAACAATAACCATAGAATGTATCTTGAATTTAACGGTGTCCCTATTTTTGATGAAATGGGAAATTTTCAATACGGAATACTTTTAGCTCATGACATAACACACATTATGCGAAAAAACAACAAAATAAAACAACAACAGAGACTTGTTATTAAAGCAGAACAAGAGAAGCTTGAAGCAGTTGAAAAAGCTCTTGCCATGAAGGATGAATTTATATCTTTAATATCTCACGAATTCAAAACTCCACTAAATGTAATCTATTCAGCAATTCAATTAATTGAATATGTCTATGTTGATCAAATGCCAGATAAGCTACAAGGCTTAATGAAAAATATAAAGCAAAATACCTTTAGGCAATTACGCCTTGTTAATAATTTATTAGATATTGCGAGATTAAACTCTGGACGTTTAAAATTAAATATAAGTAATATTGATATTGTATCTTTAACAAAACAAATTTCTGAATCTGTGAAACTATATTCAAATGAAAAAAATATTAAGTTACTATTTTCATGTAGTCTTAACTGTAAAAATATTGCTATTGATGATGAAAAACTTGAACGAATTATACTAAATCTACTTTCTAATGCAATAAAATTTACAGCTGAGGGAGGCACAGTAACTGTTAGTCTTGATGAAAATAAAGAGACAAATATGATAGTAATCGAAGTCTCTGATACAGGAATGGGCATACCAAAAGATAAGCAAGAACTTATCTTCGAAAGATTTGGACAAGTTGACAGTAATTTATCAAGGCATGCCGAAGGGACAGGTATAGGTTTATCGCTTGTTAAAAAATTAGTTGATGTATTAAATGGAAAAATAGAATTAGAAAGTGAACTGGGCAATGGAAGTACTTTTAGAATAACTTTGCCTACAAATGATCATATAGAAAAAGAAAAAAATGGAGAACTTTTTGATAAAGATAATAGATTAGTACACTCATTACATGTTGAGTTTTCTGACATATATTTATAAGTTTACTATTCTATCTTTAACTTCAACGAAAAACACCAAGTTAGAGTGATTCTATTTTTAAATAAAAAATTCTTAACTCCATATATACATTACTACTTCTGATAAACTAGATTATTAGATATTTGATGATTTTGTATAAAAAATTTTCTAAAATATGATTAAAGCTGAGATATTCTGACTATACGAAAATCTCAGCTTTAAAATTATATTTTATTATAAAATTTTATAATATGCCTAATAACTATTATATGAAAAATAAGTATAATCTTATTTACATTCTTCGAATATATTTAATAACTCTTTAGCATCAAAGGGTTTCTTAAGATAACCTTTAGCTCCAAGTGCCATGCATTCATCTTTTACATGTTCATACCCTACTGCTGATATAATAATTACAGCTGCTTCCGGATTAATCTCCATGATTTCATTTAACACTGAAACACCATCCATCCTAAATTCAGACATGTTCAAATCTACAGTTACAACATCCGGCTTTTCATTCTTAAACATCTCTATAGCTTCTTCTTTGGTTGATGCCTCAAGAGTTATACACAAACCATCCTTTTCAATAATTTTCCTTAAAAACATTCTCATATACGATGAATCATCCACTATTAATACCTTTTTCATATTTAAAACTCCTTTGTATCCCTAATTATTCATAATTTATTTATTAATTTATTAGAATCCACTAATGAAGCAAATCTTTTATTTGATTAAAGATTCTTGCACATTCATCTATTTCTTGATTTTTAGCTTTTTCCTCAAGCTTTATTGCTAATTCATGTATCGAAGTTATTCCAAAACTTCCAGAAGAACCTTTTAATTCGTGCGTAAGCCTTGCTATTTTCTCAAAATTCTTACTTCCAATAGCATCGTTAATGCCTGTAAATAACTCTGGCAGATATTTTATATAATCTTCCAATATTTCCTTTGCATCCTCTTTGCTAAGTCCTGTAATTTCAACAAAGTGATCAATATTATTATCTACGATACTATTATAATCGGTCATAAACTCTCTCTCTTTAGTATTCAACTCTATCATTTTGAACATAGTATCAAAATTAATAGGCTTGCTAATATACGCATCCATTCCAGCTTTAATACACTTTTCCCTATCACCTGCCATGGCATTAGCAGTCATTGCAATAATTGCTGTGTGCTTTTTGTGTCCTTCAAGAAGTCTTATTTTGCTTGTGCTTTCATACCCATCCATTACTGGCATCTGACAATCCATAAAAACAACATCATAATCTTTTTCTGAAACAGCTTTTAATGCTTCACTACCATTTAGCGCTACATCACAAGTCATATTACGAGATTTAAGCATGCTGATAACAATTTTACGATTCATTTCATTATCTTCAACCAATAAAATTCTCGGTTGCAATAGATTCTTAACTTCTTTAATCACAGGCTTCTCTGATACTTCGTACTCTCGCTCGTCTTCCTTTTTCAAATCTAATGCTACAGCAAGGCAATTGAGTAAATCATCTCTCTTGACAGGCTTGACTAAATATGATGAAAAACCATATTCTTTTGCTGCCTTACCATCTCCTCTTTGAGCTGCAGATGCTAAAAGTATTAGTTTAATATCCTTTGCAAAAGGCATAGTTTTTAATGTAGTTGCAAGTTCTATACCACTCATACCTGGCATTTCATAATCTATTACAGCAATGTTAATTTTATCTTGTGTACTTGAATTTGAAATAATTGTAGTAATCGCGCTACCAGCATCCTGTGCTTCAAATACCTTAAGGCCAGTTCCTTGAAGGTATGAATTAATAATTTTCCTATTATTAGCATTATCATCGACAATTAAAACATTAGCACCATCAAGCTTTTCAAACATATATTTTAATTCTGAAGCTCTTTTGGCTATCTTTAATCTTACATCAAATTTAAATGTGGAGCCCTCTCCCACTATACTTTCGACATAAATTTCTCCGCCCATCATTTTTACCAATTCACTAGATATAGCAAGTCCGAGCCCTGTTCCTCCATACTTCCTAGTCGTAGAAGCATCTGCCTGGTTGAATGATTGAAAAATCTTATTAATATCTTCTTTGCGTATTCCAATACCAGTATCCCTTACCAGAAAATTTAGAACAGCTATTTCATTTTCTTTCTCTAAATAATCAACTGTAACAGAAATTTCACCACTTTCGGTAAATTTCACTGCGTTACTTATAAGATTATTTAATATCTGCCTAAGCCTTGATGGGTCTCCAATAACCTCTTCAGGAACATCTTCTTTAATCATAGCATTAAGTTCTATTCCTTTTTCCGCAGCTTTTGGAACTAGAAGTGAAACGGCATCTTCAATGGCATTTCTTAGATTGAATTCAATGCTTTCCATAGTTAGCTTTTTAGCTTCAATTTTTGAAAAGTCCAATATATCATTAATAATATGTAATAATACCTCTGAAGCAGATTTTGCTTCACGTATGTACTCTTTTTGTTCTAAAGACAAATTAGTTGATTGCAATAATTCAAGAAATCCAAATATTCCATTCATTGGTGTCCTTATTTCATGGGACATATTTGCAAGAAACTGACTCTTTGCAATATTGGCTTCTTCCGCCTGCTCTTTTGCCTTGTACAGCTCAGTTTCCGCTAGCCTTTGCTCTGTAATATCCTCAGCAGTACATATTAGATACTTAATATTACCAGACTCATCCCTCTGAGGCTTACTTTTAATTTGAAGCAGCCTATTTTCACCTTTACAATTTTTAATCTCAAGTTCTTTTTCTGCAGGTCCATTTTTTTGAAATAAGTCCCAATTATTTTCAGAAAGCTTATTTGCAGTATCTATATCAAATATATCGTATAAGTCCTGATATTCTAGGTCGCTTTTCTTCTTTCCAAAAAACTTTGCATGGGCCTCATTAACAGTTGCATAAGAAGTAACATTACTTAATGCCCAAATTTGTGACTCAGAATTATTAAGTAAAATTGCTTGCCCATTAATTGTTGATTCGTATGCTTTTTCCTTTATAATCCTCGCTCTTGTATATGAAAAAGCCCTTGGAATATCCCTTAATATTTTAATTTGATTCTCTTCCCATTCTATAGGCCTTGATAAACTTTCATATCCTATAAATCCAATTAATTTATTTTCATCTTTTAATGGAATTATAAGAGAAGCTTTTATTCCTTCCTCATAAAAAACTTCTGCTTCAAATATCGCTTCGGCAGGCAGTTCCTTTATGTTATTTATTGCAACAAAATCATTATTCTTAATCTGACGAATCAACCATGGAAGAGCATAAACTACCTCTTCCTCTTGAATTGTTCTCTTTGGCTTTATATCTTCCCTATTCCATTGACATTCTATTTGCATAAAAGTAGGATCTTTAGAAAAATAATAGATATAAATTCTATCCATATCAAACAACAAACCAATTTGCTCCAGTGTCTTTTTTAACTCAATCTCATAATCGGCACTGTTTACATTTAAAAATTTCTGAAACGTATCATGAATTACTTTTAGACAATTATTAGAATATCTAATATTTGCACAATTACCCCCATCACTCATAAAATCACTCCCAAATCTAAATTTCACAGGTTTTTATAATAAAAAGAGTCAATTCTTTTATTAAATCAATTTCATAAGGTTCTGAAATTACATTTCCATCCTTATCATATATAACTTTTACTACTGGTCGCATTGGCATTGAGTTATTTTGCCTTACTACTAAGCCCTTTTCATTTGAGTTTAGAATAACTGCACTTCCTGTTGGAAAAGCAGCTATGTTCATTGTAAATTTTCTAACCATTTCTTCGTCAAAATAAATATTGCTCATACCAATAAGATATTCAATAACCTCATATACATTTCTAGGTTCCCCCGCATCTCTACCTGATATTAAATTATCAAAGACATCACATATAGCGACTATCTTTGCAATTTGGTTTATTTCGTCACCTTTTAGTTTTAATGGGAATCCACTACCATCACTTCTTTCATGATGCATTAATGCAGCTACCTTGATGGATGCATTCCAAACATGCTGCTCTCCTAACATATCATAACCAATCTTTGGATGATTCAATTCAATATATCTATCTAGTTCGTCCTTATTCTTAAACTCCGATAAAATTTTCTTGTCATTCATGATTTTTATCTTACCTACATCATGCAGCAATGCAGCAGTAGCTATATCTTTAAGTTTTAGCATACTGTATCCCATATGAGTTCCTATTATTGTAGACAATACACAGACATTGACTGAATGTGAATATACATTATTATCATTTGCACTTATTTCCGCAACATTTATCAAAACATCTTTATTTGAAAGTATATCTTCAATTACTGAGTTTACTGAATTCATAACACTACTATTATCAGTTTTCCCTTCGCGACAATATCTTCCAATCATTTCCTTAACTGCATGTTTACTCATTTGCCTAGTTTTTTCTGAAATACTTTCTTCAATAGTCACATTTTTTGATATATCGTCATCAATGTATACTGAATGAATACCAAGTTCTTTAATTCTTTCAATATAATAAGGTCTAAGCTTTACTCCAATACTAAGCAAAACTCTGCCTGTTTCATCAAAAATCTGTTTTCCAAGTATTTCATCTCCCTTTAGGCTTGAGACACTAACAACCCTCATACGCACCTCCAAATGAAATATTTACTATATATATTCTACTCTATTTTTTTCATTTTGTTTAGCTTTATATATCAAATTATCTGTTTTTTCACTTTCTCCTCTATTTTTAGTAATACATATTTAAAAAATACTAGGTCAGTATTTGAATTTATTAGTAAAATTATTTTTGGCCTAGTCAATATGATATTTCTTATTATAAATTTTTAATTTTTCATCATAAGTACAAAAATATTTTTCTCCGCTATTTCTTTGAATTCCTTCACTCTTCCCAAGCACTAAAAATCCATTATTAGTTAAAGAATTATGAAAATTTTTTAGTACTTTCTCTTGTAAACTATCATTAAAATAAATAAATACATTTCTGCAAAGTATCAGATTAAATTCGTTTAGTGTTCCATTGCTAAGCAAACTATGGTGAAAAAATAATATGTTTTTCATAAGTTCTGGTTTAACTTTTATGTAGCTATTCGTAATGCTAAAATATTGAATAAAACTTTTCTCTCCTTGTGCATTTCTATAATTACTTATATCTTTATCTAATGTAGCTGTAGAATACATTCCGTTTTTTGCTTCTTCTATGACATAAGGATTAATATCTGTAGCATAAATTTGTGTTTTATTTAGCATTCCTGCTTCTTCTAACATTATAGCCAAGGAATACACTTCTTTTCCAGTAGAACAACCTGCACACCAAATTTTAATATGATTATATGAATTCAAATATGGCAATATCTTAGTTTTAATTAAAGCAAACACCTCAGGATTTCTAAAAAACTCCGTAGTATTTATTGAAAAATCAAGAAACAGATTATGAAAAAATTTTTCGTTGTTTAAAACCATATCTTTAAATAAATTAAAATTACGGATGCCCTCTTTTATCATAGCTACGTTTATCCGTCTCATTATGCTATCTATTTGATATTCTGTATAATCATAGCCGTATACAATACTTAATTTATTTAAGAAGCTTTGAACTTCTTCTTTATCTATAATTTGTACTTTATCAGATGAATTATCAGTTAAGTTCTTACGAGACCAATTTTCATTAGCATATTTACATTTTATACCTAAGTTTTGAAGATATGAGTATAAATACCTCTGTAAAACAAAAACTGTGGTCTTTCCAAGCTCTTGTAATTCAAAAAGTTTTTCCACAATATTTCGAGGAATTATATTGGCTTGTAAAAAAGTTATATTAATATTTTTCTTTTCTAGCGAGTTTAATAGTTTTATTAGTTCTACTTTATGCTTATGTTCTTCAAATTCTCCAATAACAACTATTTTTGCTTCTACTTGTTTGTAAATTATTTCAAAGTTCAAAATTTTCCTCCATTGTTTCTTAAGCTTTATTTATCCAGGCCTTCACCAAGGTTATAAGCACATCGTAATCAATTGGCTTAGAAATATAATCATTTGCTCCAGCTTCCATGCACTTTTCTCTATCGCCTTTTAACGATTTTGCAGTGGTAGCAATAATTGGTATGTGTTTTATTACATCATTACTCCGTATAGCTTTAATTGCGTCATATCCATTCATAACAGGCATCATTATATCCATTAAAATTAAATCACAAACTTCATTTTCTAGCTTTTTCAGAGCAACTTTTCCATTTTCAGCTTCAATTATTTCTGCACCATACTCTTCTAATGCTGCTGCAAGAACGAATATATTTCTTGCATCATCATCTACAATCAGTATTTTTTTATTCTCCAGATTCAATGCGCTATCCTTATTAATCTTAGAAGTGATAATATTTTTATATTCCTTGTCCCTATTAACCTTATGAAGTATTAAAGTTAATTCATCTAACAGCCTTTCAAAAGAATTTGTAGTTTTAATAATTATGCTGTCTGCATATAACCTTATCTCTTTTTCCTGCTCGTTACTTATATCCATACCTGTATAAATGATAACAGGTATACTTAAATCTTTTTGTTTTAGTGACCTATTAATTTTTTTTAATAAATCAATTCCCTCTATGTCTGGCAAGCCTAAATCCAACACAATACCATTAATTTTATTTTCTTCTATAAGCTTAATGCCTTCAGTTCCATTATTAGATGTTAATACTTTAAAGCCCATTCCCTCAGATATAGCTTTAATAGATTGAAGTAAACTTATATCATCTTCAATTATAAGCAAGCTTTTGTGTTTCTCGCTTTTTATCTCTTTATATGCGCCATTTAATATATTATCTTGTTCACAAATAGTAGCTGCTATCTCTTCCTCTTTATTAGTAGCTTGTCCTTGAACTGTAAGAGGCAAATATAATGAAAAAGTGCTTCCCATGCCGGGCTCACTGATTACTTTTATTTTTCCCTTCATAAGCTCGCTAAGTCTGTTACTAATGGATAGCCCTAGTCCTGTACCACCATATTTTCTTGAGATAGATCCATCTCCTTGATGAAACTCATTAAAAATCATATCTAAATTATCTTTAGATATACCAATCCCTGTGTCCATTACAGAAAACACCAGGTTATTATCCAATTGGGTATCCCTTTCAATCTTTAGTTTTACAGAACCTTTATGAGTAAATTTAAATGCATTAGATAAGTAATTTTTTAACACTTGAGAAATTTTGTCCTTATCCCCATAGATATTATCTCCAAACTCATCTTCGCATATAAATTGGATTTCTTTTTCAATTGCAGTTTCATTAAATAAATCACTAAGTTCTTCAATAATTTCACTAGAATTGAAATATTTATAGTTTAAGTCTAGTTTTCCCGCCTCAATTTTTGCTAAGTCTAAAATATCATTTATTAGGGTCAATAAATCCTGTCCAGCTTTAAATATGACTTTTATTTTTTCCTGTGCATCTTTAATAGTAATATCTTTATTGCTTTTTATTAAAAGATTAGATAGTAAAATAATAGAATTTAGTGGTGTTCTAAGCTCATGGGACATGTTGGCCAAGAACTGAGTTTTATATTTATTTGCCATTTCATAATCTTTTGATTTTGCCAAAATATCTATTCTGGATTTTTCTAATTCTTCATTTTTAATTCTTAGGAGTCTTGCTTGTTCCTCAATATGCAATTGATTTTCCTCAAGCTGAGCATTAGTTTGCTGCATCTCTTCACTTTGCTGCTCTAATATTTGCTGATGCTCTTCAAGTTGGGCATTAGTTTGCTGTAATTCTTCAGCTTGAACCTGGAGCTGCCTTTGCTGTTCTTCTAGCATTTCATTTGTATTTACTAACTGAATTGATACTTCTTGTGCTTCTTTTTTTGCTTTTTCACTTACTTCTAATAGTTGCTTAATTTGTTCATTTTGAATTGCAGAGTATAGATTTGTAGCAATTATATTACTTGCTGCTTCTATAAGTTCCTGTTTTAATTCATTAAAATTTTCAAAGGATGATAACTCAATTACTCCGTAAAGTTCATTATCATAAATTAATGGAAAAGCATAAATATTAGAAGGAGCTTCATTTATAGTTCCAGTACAAATTGTGCCTTCTGATTTTCTTACATTTTTAAGAAGTATCGGCTGTTTTTCTAAAGCTACTTGTCCGACTATTCCCTCACCAAACTCATATGTATTAGATAATCTCTCTCTTTCTGTAAAAGCAAAAGAGGAATCTAAAGCAAGTTTATTTTCTTTATTATTATGTATATAAAATTTTCCATTTCCAACATCTAATGATCTAGACAAGAAATTTATTGCCTTTTGGGTCAATTCTTTTACAGAATTATTACCTGCCATTTGTTCATTTAAAGAATTTCTAATATCATTTATCCAAAATTCATTCTTTAATTTGTTTATTACTTTATTATAGCTTTTAGCCATTTCTCCAAGTTCATTATTTTGAGTGACCTGATATTCTTCTAAATCCCCTGAATTAGATGTTTTAACCATGTGTTCTTTTAAGTTATTAATAGGGGTTATGATGCTTATTATCATCATTATAAATGCTAATGTTAGGATCACAATTAAAATTACTAAAGTTATTATTAAGGTTATTCTCGCAGAATCTTGAAGTTTATTTGATTCTTGTATTAAACTAATTTGATTATCTGATGATGTTAAGTATATATTATTAAGATGAAGTTCAAGCTGATCAGCAAAATCTGAACTTATTCCTTTTGATATCTCTATTGCATCATTTTTTTTACCGCCTTGCACATCGGCAATAATTTTCTCCCTTTGTGGCTTCCACCATTTCGAAAGAAGATCATTGGCGTCTTGTAAATTTCTTTTAGTATTAGAATCATCAGAATTTTCTTCTATGATATCTAAATTTTTTTGCAAATTAACTTCATACTGAGTAACTTTGTTTATCTCACTTTGAATCTCATCACTATTTGATAATAAAATTACATCTTTAATCGAGCTGCTGATTTTAACCAAATCCAACTTTGCTTGTACTGCAGCATCAGAAACCTTTGATGATTGAGTATATAACTTTTGGGTTACCTGTGCCAAGCTATCAAGTTCTGTTAAAGCAAAGGCACCAAATCCAACAAATGCTGTAATGCAAATAAAAAATAATATAAAAAATCTTTTCTTTATAGTAATGTTTTTAAAAATATTCATAAATAACTCCTTAAAATGGTATCCTTTAATTTTTCCATTTTGCTATATATGTGTCTGCATATTCTTGCGTAACTAATTCATTTTCGAAATTTATTGTTTTTTCCACTTTCTCACCCTTAGCTACTTTAACTGCAGTATCTAAAATAGCTTGACTTTGACCACTTCCATTTGGAAATACTGTAACAGCTAATTCACCACTCTTTAAATAATTAAGAGCGTCAGGAGTAGCATCTATACCCCCTACAGTTATCTTCCCAAGTTTTCCTGCTTGTTCTATAGCCGTTAATGCACCTATTGCCATTTCATCGTTTTCGCAAGCTACAACATTAATATCTTTGCCAGAATCAAACCACCTTTCCATTAGTGCCTTACCTTTAGATCTATTCCATTCAGCTGGTTGCTCAGCAACAATCTTCATGTCAGGATACTTATCTATTACTTCATGGAAAGCCTCCGTTCTAAGCCTCTGTCCATCCTGGCCCATAGTTCCCATAATAATTGCAACGTTCCCTTTATAATTTACTTTTTTAGCTATATATTCCATTTCTAAAACGCCAGACTGCTTTAAGTCTGAATCTACAGAACATACTATATCATTTTGGTTCTCAAAATTATTGTTAAAACTGATTATTGGAATTCCGGCTGTCTTAGCTTTGTCACCTATTGGATTAGTTGCATCTCTATCAACTGGATTAACAACCAAAACATCTACTCCCTCTGATATAAAATTTTCAACCTGTGCCAGTTGTGTATTAGAATCCATTTTTGCATCAACATATTCTATTTCAACATTACTTAAAGATTGCGCGTAATTCTTCATTTCTTTAAGCATATATGACTTAAATTTGTCACTAGAATCTGCAATACAAATTCCAATCTTAATCTTTCCATTAGATTTTGCATTGTAATTTGGTATTGCTGTACAACCAGTAAAAAAGTACATGACCATAACAGTAACAAGTACCATTGATAAAATTTTTTTCATTTTTTGATTTTCCTCCCTAAAAATATATATCAGAAAATTCTACATCAATTTTTGAAATTACATTATTGAGAATATTATTAGGACCATTTTCAAAAATTTGATCATTACTCATTTTTCTAATAGGAATTTCAACAATGAATTCACTTCCCTTTTTATATTCACTATTAACTCGTATGGTTCCGTCATGCATTTCAACAAGAGACTTTACGAGATTAAGTCCAATACCGCTGCCCTCATTACTCCTTGTAAGAAGGTTGTCCACTTGTTTAAATCTTTCAAAGATAATATTTTTTTCATCTTCAGGAATTCCTATTCCTGAATCTTTAACTCTAATTTGAACATAATCATTAATAGTGCTAATATTTACAAAAATGTCTCCATCTTTTGGAGTGAATTTTATAGCATTAGATAAAAGATTTAAAATAATTCTTTCAATTGAATCTAAATCGCAAGCAATAATTATCTCTTCAACATCCGTATCAAATGTTATTATAATGTTTTTTAATGCTGCATATTCCACTACTGATGTTACAATAGATTCCACAATCTCAATAATATTGCAGTTTGATAAATTAAGAGGAAAATTACTAGAATCTATTTTTGTAATATCTATTAAGTTGTTAACTAGTCTTATAAGTCTATAGCAATTTTGCATCTGACTATTTAATTTTGTCTTTATTTTTTCTCTATCTAGAACTTTATCATTTTCAAGATGATATTTCGTTATTTGTGTTGCTCCAAGCAGAATATTTAAAGGAGTTCTAAGTTCATGCGATATATTGGCGAGGAACATATCTTTGGCTTCATTAGCTGCTTCTGCTATATCTTTTGCTCTTTTTAATTCTTCCGCTTGCTCTTGAAGACGTATATTCATTTTTCTTTCTTTTTCAATAAGTTTCAAATATACATTTATTCTGTTTATCATTAAAAAGTCATCGATAGGTTTAGTAAGATAATCTACTGCTCCTATTTCAAAACCTTTTTTCTTAAACTCCTCAGTTATGCAAGCTGCAGTTAAAAACACAATGGGAATATGTTCTGTCTTTTTTCTACTTTTTATTATTTTTGCCAGTTCAAATCCATCCATCCCATTCTCCATATGCACATCTAAGATAATTAAATCCACTGAATGCTTCATGAGTGCATATAATGCCTTTGTGGAAGTATCTGCAAGGATCACCCTTGCATTTATATATTCTTCGATAAGGGCTCTTGCTGTGAATAAATTGCTGCGATTATCATCGACGACTAAAATTGTGTATAAATTATTTGATACCATATTTGAATACCTCCCTTATACGTTTAATAATGTCTAGTTAAATTTTCATATAATAGATTTATAATCAACTCCATTTAACCTATTTTTCCATTTTAACAATTAATTATAGCATAAACTTCTTTTCTTCTACAATATTTTGGAAACGTTATTCTACATAAAATTCTTTTATATAAAAATTAAGCTCTAACATTATTTAATTTTGATAGCATGCTATCAATCCGATTATCAAAATAAATCTTTCAGCAAACAGTTATAGCTTATCTAACATACTAAAGAGCTTAAAACTAGATTGCATCAAGCTTTAAACTCTTCTAAATTCTATAATTTCATGTACATAAATAAAGGATGAGTTCTAAATAACATCCTCATCCCTTAAACAATTTTTATTTATTATTATTTTACTTTTCCACCTTCAACCACAAGACTATCTTCAAATTCTGCACCATATACTGATTTTAATGTTTCATCATAATCTTTGTGTACAAAATTCTCTTTTCCTAAAGCTTCAAGTTCTGTATTGATCCAATCTTTAAGTTCCGTATTGCCTTTAGTTACCGCTGGTGCAATTGTATCTTGATCTCCAAGTGATGGTACACCAACAGTAAATCCTGGATTATCTTTAGCCCATGCTATAACTTCCGTGTTATCACTTAATATAGCATCACCACGTTTATCTTTTAAAGCTTGAAATATTTCTGAGTATTGTTCGAATTTTACTAATTCAACATCTGGATAATTTTTTGTCATAAATGCTTCTGCTGTTGTTCCTTTTGCTACTATAACTTTTTTACCCTTAAGCTGATCAACAGAAGTAATTTTAGCACTATCTGGTGAAACTATTCCAAGAGATACCTTCATATAAGGATTTGCAAAATCTACTTTTTGCTTTCTTTCATCGGTAACAGTAAAGTTAGCCATTATTATATCTACCTTTTTAGATTCCAAATAAGATACTCTACTTGCTGCATCAACTAAAACAAATTCAACTTTTGATTCATCCCCAAGAAGATCTTTTGCAAATCTCTTAGCAAGATATACATCAAATCCTTGATTTTTTCCACTTGAATCTACATAACCAAATGGAGCTTTATCACTAAATACCCCAATTTTTATAGTTCCACGCTTCTTAATCTCATCAATAGAACTACTTGCTGCTTTATTATTTGTATCCCCTTTATCTGTTGATGCTGATTTGCCACAACCTACAAGACCTCCAATTACTATAGTACTTAGAAGTAAGGCTGTTACAATTTTTTTAATCTTTTTCATCTTAGTCATCCCCCATTAAATAATTAAAATTGAAATATATTTAGAAAGTGCTTAGCACGTTCAGTCTTTGGATTTTTGAAGAATTCATTTGGATTTGATTCTTCGCATATTTCTCCGCTATCCATAAAAATTATCCTATCTGCCACAGACTCTGCAAATCCCATTTCATGAGTTACAATTACCATTGTCATCCCCTGCTTAGCTAGGCCTAATATAACATCTAAAACTTCTCTTACCATTTCAGGGTCAAGGGATGCGGTTACTTCATCAAAAAGAATTATTTCTGGATTCATGCATAATGCCCTTACAATAGCTATTCTTTGCTTTTGACCTCCTGAAAGTTGACGTGGATATGAATCCTTTCTATCTAATAAACCAACTCTATCTAAAAGTTGTTCCGCCTCCGCAAGTGCTTCAGCTTTATCTCTTTTTTGAACCTTTAAAGGCCCAAGAAGTATATTTTCTATAACTGTCATGTGAGGAAATAATTCATAGTTTTGAAAAACCATGCCTATTTTTTCATGAATCTCCTGCCAGTTAGTGTTTTTATCTGTAAGACTTGTATCTTTAAACTTAATATCTCCTCCTTGAATTTTTTCAAGACCATTAAGACACCTTAAAAAAGTACTTTTCCCACAACCTGAAGGCCCTAAAATAGCTAAAACTTCTCCTTTGTGAATGCTTAAATTCATTCCTTTCAGAATTTCATTCTGTGCATATTTTTTACAAATATCCTGTACTTCAAGTAAAACAGGATTGTTATTTTTGTCCATTACTTTCCTCCTAATTATTCCACTTAGTTTCTAATTTTTTTGATATTCGGGATAGTGGATAACATATTATAAAATATAAAAAGAATATACAACCATAAATCCAAAAAGATGCAGTAGGAAATTCAAAGCGTGAAGTTTCAATAATCTGCTGACCTATTTTAACCACATCTATAACTCCTATTAAAACTACAAGTGAAGTAGTTTTAATCATTCTGGTAGCCAAATTTATAGTTCCTGGTATCATTCTTCTTATAGCTTGAGGTATCAGTACATACTGATATAATTGAAAATAGTTTAAACCTAATGCCTTGCCAGATTCAATTTGATGCTTTGGCAGTGACTCTAATGCGCCTCTAACAATATCCCCCATTTCTGCTGCTCCCCAAAGACTAAATACAATAATTGAAACCACTTCCCCACTAAGATTTATATCTAATGCTGTGGTAACTCCGAAATAGAATATAAACAGCCAAACTAATGTTGGTATTATTCTAAAGGCTTCAAGATAAACTCTGTTTATAAAAAGTACTACTTTAGATTTTGTTGTTCTGCTCAGGCCTATAACTATACCTAAGATAGAACCTATAATAATTGATATAAACGCAATCTCTGCAGTTATAAACAAACCTTCAAATAAACGCTGAATATTTTTTTCTTGTAAAATAACGTTAATTCCCGAATTCTGCATATCGCACCTTCCTTTCTATCCAAGACAATATAAATGATAATGGCAGAATCAAAATCAGATAAACTACCACTAGCATTGTCAAGGATTCAAAGGTTCTATAGTACATTCCAATCAAATCTTTTGTTAAATTCGTAAGATCCATTATTGATATTGCTCCTAATATGGAAGTCTCTTTTAATAAAAATATACAATTTGCACTTAGCGAAGGCATACTTACTGAAAAAGCTTGAGGAATTATTACATATCTAACAACTTGAATTTTAGAAAGGCCAATGCTAACCCCAGATTCAATTTGTGTTTTGCTCACAACTTCAATTCCACTTCTAAAAGCTTCAGCCATGTAGCTTCCACCTAAAAATGCCAACCCAATTATTGCACAGGTACTCTCGTTCATTTTCAACCCTAATTTTGGTAATCCAAAATACAAGAAAAATATCTGTACAAGCAGTGGAGTGTTCCTCGAAAGTTCTATATAAGCTTGTACAATAATGTCAAGTACTTTTACTTTAAAATATAATATTAAGCTACATAGCAACCCAATTACCAATGATAAAAGTATCCCCATAAAAGCCAACTTCAATGTAAGCCATGCAGCTTTCTCATATAAAGGCAGACTAGTCACTACAAAATTCCAGTCAATATTCATTCATCTATCACCTATTTTATTTCTTTTTATTAATTCATACAATTTCCGTAGGAATACTTATATATTAGCAATCAATTCCTAGTTTGTCAATCGTATTAATGTAAATATTATATTTTATTAAAATTTTGAATATTTTTCTTTAATTGATGAAGAATATTTACTATTAACTTTCTATTTGTAACTACTTTCACTGTGTAGCAATATTATTTTTTTCCATATTCCATGCACATACAAAAAGGGCTATTAATTATGCCCTTTTTTATATAACAGTTATTTTTTTATTTTTGTTTTATTTAAATTAACTGGTTTAACACTTTTACTTAAGTACCACAAAAAGTTCGATAAGGACAGTCAGATTTCACAGTCAGTGTAGCGTAATCAGCCTGTTCCTCAGAGTAGGCATAGGGATTAGCAAGAATATCAAGAAGTTTCTCCATCACGCTGTAATCTCCTTGTTTCTCCGCAGCTTTTAACGCCTCCTCTACTCTGTGGTTTCGAGGAATTATGGCAGGATTGGAGTTTTTCATCAGCTGATGAGAAGATTCCTTGGATTCATTTTGCCTTCCTAATCTCGTTTCCCATTGCTTATGCCACCCAGCAAATGATTCAGAATCAAACATTTCCATATCTGATAACTTGTTAATGGTTAATGCACGGAAGGTATTTGTATAGTCTGCGCTATATTTATGCATCATATTGAGGAGATCTTTAATAAGTAATTCATCCTGTTGCTCTTCGTTAAATATTCCCAGTTTTGCTCTCATTCCCGTCATCCACTTGTTGTGATACAACTCAGCAAAATTTGAAAGTGCATCCTCTGCCATTTTTATAGCCTTTTCATGATTTTCATGAAGTAGCGGTAATAAAGTTTCTGCAAATCGTGCCAAATTCCATACGGTAATATACGGTTGATTTCCATAGGCATATCGTCCTTCTCTATCAATTGAGCTAAATACCGTTGCCGGATCATAGGCATCCATAAAAGCACAAGGGCCATAATCAATGGTTTCTCCACTAATAGCCACGTTATCAGTGTTCATCACCCCGTGGACAAAACCAACCAGCTGCCATTTTGCAATCAGTATTGCCTGACGCTTAATAACTTCTTGAAGTAGGAAAAGATATGGATTTTCAGCATCATTATAGTCAGAAAAATGTCTCTTTAATGTATAATCAGCCAGTGCCCTGAGTTCTTCAACTGTGCCACATCTTGATACGTATTGAAAGGTACCAACACGAATATGACTGGCAGCCACACGAGTAAGAATTGCACCTGGTAATAGGTTTTCCCGAATTACCGTCTCACCGGTTGTCACCACTGCTAGGCTTCGGGTAGTAGGAATACCTAGTGCATACATTGCTTCGCTGATGATGTATTCACGCAACATTGGTCCAAGTGCCGCTAGGCCATCACCACGTCTAGAGTAAGGCGTTCTACCTGAACCCTTGAGCTGAATATCAACCCGTTCGCATAAAGGCGTAATTTGCTCTCCAAGGAGCAGAGCCCGACCATCTCCTAAGATACTAAAATGTCCATATTGATGCCCTGCATAAGCTTGCGCAAGAGGTAAGGCTCCTTCAGGTATCTTATTTCCTGCAAACACAGCTATTTCACCCTCACTTTCCAGTGACTCAATGTTCAATCCCAGAGATGTTGCAAGAGGGTTATTTAGAATGATTAACTTCGGTGATGGTACAGGTGTTGGATCCTGCCTTGTAAAAAATAATTCTGGTAGATTCGCATAACTGTTTTCTAATTTCCATCCTGTTTTTATTTTTACTTTTGTTCCGTTCATTGTATCTCCTTTTCTTTTATCTTTATGTATTCTAGTTTTTTTTACGTAAGTAAAAACGATGCCTATACTATAATATCTTTTAGTTATCTACTTTTTATATCAATGCAATGCACCGTTTTTAGTATCTGCTTATGCCAATATATTATTCACCCTTGTTCGACTCCTTTTGACACTTTCTATATTCATCCTTTATCAAAGAATAAATCGCTGTATACTTTATACAAATCATCAATATTCTTTATGCAATATGGTTTAATAATCAAACGTTCAGTTTCAACATAAATATAGCTCCCATAAAACTACAGGAGCTATAAACTATCTTGATACTGGTGTTACGATATTAAAAGCATGGTTTATATTTTCTCTAAGTTCTAAAAATGCATACCATTTACTAGCATCACCCTCTATTTTCATCTTTGAAATATCTGGCTTATCATTTGTTGATACTAGTTCATATAATACATCCTTGGGCATATTTACTGTAACTGCGGCATCTTTTGAAAGTTTATCATTTAAATATCTGAATATTCCTCTTTTAATCTGTGTTGAAGCTTTATTATTTCTGTCTGGAATGATAAAATTAATCTTATAATCAAAATCACCAGCTTCCACTCCATTGATTCGTATACTAAGCAGGTGCAATACATTTCCTAGTGGTATATTATTCAGTACATCCTCTGAAATAATAGCCGCCCTTGGTTGTATAACACCAATTCTGAGTTCTTGAGCCCCCATTAAATATTCATTTCTCCACGTACCAGATTCTTGCACATACCCTAACTGTTCTAATGCATCAGCACAAAGGAACTTTGCTTCTCGATTATTTGGATTTGCATAAATAAGTTGTTTAGTAACCTCTGCAACCCATTGATATTCTTCGTTCTCAAAGGATTCCTTAGCTTTTCTTAAAACTCTATCTTCTCCTCCCATATATTCCACATATTTCTTCGCCGAATCTTGTGGAAGTAGTTTATTCAAATCTACTGGGTTACTGTCATACCAGCCCATATATCTCTGGTAAACTGCCTTTGCATTATGATTCACTGTTCCATAAAATTGGCTATTGTACCATTCACCTGCAAGACTTTCAGGAAGTTTTACCATTCTTCCAATGTCATCAATGGTATAGCCTTGATTAATCAGCCTCAAGGTTTGATCATTTATATATTGATATATATCTCTTTGTCGCTCTAAATAATCAATGCTATCTGCCTTTCCAAAACGTGGCCAGTTGTGAACTCCAAATACCGAGGTTAAGTTCCAGCCCCATAAATCTATAGCATTTTGTATACTTTGTGCCCAAGCAACTGCATCCCTAACTTTAGCACCTCTTAAGGTATATAAGTTGTGCATTGTTGCATTAGCATCTTCAGCTATACATAAAGAATGTTCACTTGGTATATATACAAACATTTCTGCTGGTGCTTCAGTTTCTAAAGCCAATAAAAACTCCATATTAACCCCATCAATTCTTTTTCTTGTTAATTTATCAGTGATTTCTTGAACGTTTTCTGTAAAAGTCACCGTACCAATGGATATACCCTTACCAATTCCAATATCTAACTGCCCTTTCTCTCCATGAGGTAATATGTTCCCGTACTGATAAATACTACGTCTAGCCATAGCAACACCTGCAGTTACATTTTCTTCTATAACACTATTTACATAATTTTCAGGGACATAAATTTTAACATCTTTATTAATAAAATAATTCATTACAGCTTCTATTCCACCATAGTGATCTGTATGTGAATGAGTGATAATCACAGCACTGATAATAAGCTTTCCAAAATAATTATTTGTAAATTGCAAAGCTGCTTTCGCAGTTTCTTTGCAAGTCAAACAATCAATTATAATCCAGCCAGTTTTACCTTTAACAAAAGTCATATTAGCAACATCAAAACCTCTAATTTGGTATATATTATCTGTAATCTTAAATAATCCTGCATGCAAATTTAATTTTCCTTGTATCCAAAGCTTAGGATTAACTGTGCAAGGTATAGAATCTTTTAATAAAAAAGCATACTTATTTAAGTCCCATACAGGAATGGAATTATGATTCTCCCCTTTAATTACTATCAATCCAGCATTAGCAACCATCCCTTTTTTCACTAAATTGCTTTCTATCTTTATTTTACCCCAATTCATTTTCTTAAAGGCTTCTCTGTTAATTAAAGTTGTTCTTCTTGAAGCATTTTTTTCTATATCGCATACTATTTCCTCTTGTTTTTCTTCATTCTCTGATTTCACAAAAGCACCTCCCTATTTCACGCTACTACAATTTATGTAGCTTAATATATAAAGGTGATTATTTTGTAAAAAGATAGAAAAACGTCGTTTTAGATGTTCGCGGCAGCTAAAACGACAGTTATAATATAAATTTACTTTGGATAGACTATAGCTTATAAAAAGGATAAGGAGATGCTTGATAAATGGATAAAGATTTAAATGAATTAGGAACAAATTCTTATACAAGGCAATATGGCACTGAAAAACTTGGTAAGTTGAAAAGTGTTATGCTCCATACGCCTACAACATCTCTTAATATAATAAATAAAATTAACTATAAGTATTATCTATTTAATAAAATTCCTAATCATCAAAAGTTTATAAATGAGCATATACGCTACTCACAATTTTTAAACTCCATCGGAATAGAGGTTTTTCAGTTAAGTAGTCTTATACATAAAAATATAGATTTAATGAATAAACATCCTAACCTAACATATCTTCATGATATTGGAGTTATTCATACTAATGGGGCTATCTTGTCAAATATGTGCCCTGGTGGAAGAGAAAATGAAGAAATTATTCTTAAGGAAGCTCTAACAAATCTCGGAATCCCAATATTCCATGAATTTGATAAAGGTGATAAATTTGAAGGATGCTTGATACTATCTCCAGACACTCTTTTAATAGCAAACACCGAAAGACATACTGAATCTTCTATTATGAAAGGCATTCCAAAGTTTTTAGAAATTTTCAAGGAAGTAATATATGTAAAGATTCCTAAACTCCGAAGATATATGCATGCTGATATGATTTATAATCGCATAAGTGACACCTTAGCTCTGGTATACCTGCCTGCATTTTTAAAAACTTTTCTTATTACAAAAGAAGCTAAAATTCATATAGATTTTAAAACCTATATGAATAACAAAGGAGTAGAACTTATTAATATCACTAATAAAGAACAATTAAATTGGGGCTGCTCCTTTGTTCCTCTTGAACCTAACGTAATTATTCATTATGACTTTTCATTAAGCACCAAAACTCAAAGTGAGCTTTATAATCATGGTGTAAAAATTATAAAATTTACTCCTGATCCTGCTCTCCTTGCAGGTGGCGGAAGTCTTAGATGTCTTACTTTAAGACTTTATAGAAGTAATTGATATTATTCAGCGCAATGGCTCAAAAATCATGTACCAATATTCTTTCTGAGTGGTATTTCATTTTTCCTTTTTTCATTTGTCTACCTCTTAATTTAATACTTATAATTTAGCATATTAAAGATTTAAAAGCTGGATGTCATATAACTTTCAGCGCTCAAAAATTCTATAATTTCCTATACACTAAGAAAAAAGGATGTCGTGTTTCACGACCTCCTTACTAACTTGTTACTTTGTGAATATGCTTAATTATGATTTATAAAATTATATAAAGCACCTATTAGATTGGCATCATTTCTAAATTCACATCTTACCACTTTCGGCTTTGGAACATAAAAATTAAAGCCATTAAAATTTTCAATGCTTTTGTGATATTTATCTACATTCTTTTGAATATATTCTATCAATATATCTTGAGAACTTATACCTCCACCAATTGCAACTATTTCTGAATCTAAAACACATTGTAAATTAAAAATTTGGACTGCCAATTTATACGTAAAATCATCTAATACTTTAAGAATATCTTCATCTTTGTTATTTGCATATGCAAATACTTTATATCCATCTAATTCTTCTGATGGTATATTTTTAGCTTTTGCTGCAGCATTTATTAATGCTTTAGAACCACTTACAAATCCCCAGAAATTTTCAATATTTTGAGTATCATTAACATTTGTAGCAATAAAACTGAGTTCACCGGCAAAAAAGTTTTTCCCTTTATGTATTTTTCTATCTCTTACTATTCCTCCGCCTACTCCAGTTCCAAGTACAATAACTACTCCATCATTATGATTTTTTAAACTGCCTTTCCAAACTTCTGCTAAGGCTGCGCACTTTCCATCATTTTCTATTGCTATTTTTGTTGGACATCTTTCTTGCAAAATCTTCACAATTTCTTTTCCATTATTATAAGTTAAAGCTCCCCCTGTATAGGCATAACCCTTTTCACTATCTAAAACACCAGGCATACTTACAGCCATTCCATCGATTCGATCCTTGAATTGATCATATATCTTACCAACTGCTTCAACAAAACTTTCTATATTTTCCATAGGTGTTAGTGTATTTCCTCTTTCAACAAATTCTAAGTCCTTTGTCATAAGTGCGTATTTAATAGAACTCCCACCAATATCTAAAACCAAATATTTCATCTTTATACCCCTTAACCTATATTTTATTAAAAAATAGTATCATTTTAATCTTCATAATCTTTGGGTTTTCCATTTAACGTGTGTTATTTCCAATAGTTTGATTTTCACAGGAATTTTTTTATTTCAAATTACTTATTTTCCTCTACCATTATTATATACCAAGGATTTAGCAACACTTCTTCACCTTTTTTAATGATCTTATTTTTAGTTAATTCAATTCCATCATTATGAATATAAGGAACAGTTCTCAATTTTGTACACTCCACTCTTCATGCTAAATTATCAGTTATTACTGTCTATCTTCCTAAAACATTATCAATAAATATCTTCACAATAAATGGGTCAAACTTTATTCCTGCATTCTTTCTTATTTCATTCACAGCTTCTTCTACAGTTAAAGTTTTCTTATAAGGCCTTTCACTAGTCATTAAATCAAAGGTGTTCGCAATAGCAATAATTCTTCCCTGCAATGAAATTTCATTTTCTTTCAAACCTTTAGGATAGCCACTACCGTTCCATTTTTCATGATGTTCTAACACAAATCTGCCTATATCTGCAAATTCATCTACTGAATTCAAAATGCGGTAGCCGATTTCTGGATGACGTTTTACAACAGCCCATTCTTCACTACTGAGCTTTTCAGATTTATTAAATACATTCACGTCAACTGCAATTTTACCAATGTCATGCATTAAGCCTGCAATTTTAATTTTCCTAACCTCCTCTGATGTTAAATTTAATTCAGCTGCTATGGCTTCGCAGATTCTGCTGACATTCTTAGAATGCAGCATTTCTATATTATTTTCATAAAGCTTATCAACAACACGCTCTATAGTTCTTCTCTTCATGTTCTCACTTTTAGAGAGTTTATGTTTATACATATCATCCTCTGCTTTCTTAAAAACCTCATTTACATCGTCAAAAGCATCGATTTTTACAGCAAGTCCCATAGAAAGTGATAAAATAACATTTTCTATATTTTCATTTGTAATTGCTTTGTCTATACAATTAATAATACCATTTGCACTTTTAGCATCAGTATTAGCCATCAAAATAACAAATTCATCTCCACCAATTCTAGCGATAATATCATTTTTACGACATTCTCTTTTTAATATTTTCGCTATACTCGTTAAAAGTATATCTCCTGCTATGTGACCAAAAGCATCATTTGTCAATTTTAACCCATTCACATCTGCCATAATAATGCTTAGAGGATAATACTTTTTTTCATAATTAAGTTTTTCAATTTCTTTTTCATAAAATCTTCGGTTATACAATCCTGTAAGCTGATCATGATAGCTTAAATACTGAATTTCCTCCTCAGCTAACTTTCGTTCTGTTATATCAGATAATAAATTTAATGTTGCATCTTCATTTTCCCATTCTATCTTAATTGACTTCATTTCAATCCACCGAATGGTATTATCTTTCTTCAGAATCCTAAAAATGCTGATATTATTGTCAAATACCTCACCTTTCAATCGTCTTCTATGATCAATAATCATACGTTCTCTATCATCAGGATGAACAAAATAAATAGACTGACGTGAAATCAACTCACCTCTACAATAGCCTGTTATTTTCTCTGCTATTGGATTACAAATTTTTATTTTTCCATTTTGAAATACTGTAATCATTTCAGTAGCATTTTCAAATAATATTCGATACTTTTTTTCACTTTTATTTAAAGCTTCTTCCAACTTAGCTGTCATAGTAATGTCGCGGACAACAAAAATCAAATGCATTGTACCTTTAAGTTTTATTGCTTTAGCAGATATAAGAGCAACTATCTGCTCGCATGATTTTTTTCTTAAAATTACTTTTAAGTTCTTGCAAGCTCCTTTTGTTTTAATTTCATCAAGTATCTTTTGGCGATCCGAATAATTTTCATACATTTTAATATCTTGCGCATATTTTCCGGCTGCTTCATCTTTTTTGTATCCAAATACATCACAAAAGGCTTGATTCACATTTACTATTAATCCATCACTTAATCGGGAGATTAAAGTTGCTTCAGGACTTGTGTTAAAAATTTCTTCAAAATGTTCCTTTGCCTCACTAACTTCACTTTCAAGCTTAGCTACCATGGTAATGTCTCTTGCAACAATTATTAGATGCAATATACCTTGAAGTTTTATTAATTTAGCAGACATGAGACAAATTATCCGTTCTCCTGATTTTTTTCTAAAAATCACTTCTAAATTCTTACAGTATCCCTTTGTCTTAATTTCATTTATTAATCTTTTCCTGTCTTCATAGTCTTCATATACATTAAGTTCTTGTGTACTTTTACCAATGGACTCTTTTCTTTCATAGCCAAAAACCTCATAAAAAGCTTCATTCACATCTACTATTAAACCATCACTTAACCGAGTAATTACAGTTGTTTCAGGACTTGTACTAAATATTTGTTCAAAGTGTTCCTTTGCCTCCCTAGCTTCACTTTCAAGCTTAGAGATTTCATTAAAATTTGATTCCAGCTTATTTGCCATTCGATTAAAAGCATCAGCAAGTTCCCCCATAAAATCAATTCTTTGAGAAAAATCTCCTAAGGAAACTGCTTTTGTATACCATACGAGATGTTTCATAGAAGCTTGCAACGCTTTAACTATACTCGGTAAATATCCTCTTTCTGTAATCCTGTAATCTAATTCTCCTCCACTAAAAGCAGTAATAGCATTACGAAGTTCAAATATAGTATTATAAAGAGAAGCAAAACCTTCAATATCCAACAACTCTTTAGGAGGCGACGAATCAATTTTTTTATCTTTAATCAAACTCAATAGTAATTTAATTACACTATCAAGGTTTTGGTCATTCATTTTTATCCCTCCTGTTAATTGTATTTAACTACCTTTGCACTAAATCTACAAGTTCGATCTCCTGTACACCAGCAGTCTATTTCTTTTACATTAAAAGTAACTCCAGTAAAGCATTCAAAAAGTGATGTGATAAATCCCTCATCATATGTGCATATTTCAAAATCCAACTCCGGCAAACCTGAACAATCCAAATCTTCTGATACTGTTAGGATAAACTCACCACTTTCCATATCTGCTTTTTCAATGCGTAGAATTCCAATTTTCATATCTTTCAAAGCCTTTTGCAATTGTCTGATAAAATCATTTAAATCTTTAGGTGGAACAAGTACATTATTATAAAATTCCTTGCCAGCCAATTTTCCAGCTTCAAAGAAAATCTTATCAGTTTTTTCGGTACCTACATATTGTTCAATCACATCTCTAAATGTAAACTGCATCAAGCGATATGCTTCAACGGATGTTTGGCTGCCAAGATTCACACGCCCATCTTCAATGTCTCCAATCAGATTCCATGAAAATGTATATTTTCGTTCTTTATTCATGTATATTACCTCCAAAGTAATGATTTTCTGCTAAATCTACTACAGCTTCTTAACACCGAATAATAAGTTTTACATAATTATAAACGTATATTTTCTTAAAGTAAAAAATGAATAACTTGGCAAAGATTTTACTAAACTCTACATCTAGAAATATATATTTGACAGACTTGTCAATTATTTAACTATAACGAAGAGGTATTGTACTAGATATGCTAAAATTTATTGTAAAAACGTTTGCTGATCTTTATATTATCAGATTAATTTTTAAGCATAATATTATTACTAAATTATCAATATTAATTTTCTTAATACTCACATAAATCTCAATTTTGAATTATAAAAGGCACCCATCTTCCAATGATCAGTGCCTTTCTGTAAAGTTAAATATTAATTTAAATTCATCCAATAGCCCCAAAACAAAATATGTACACTGTAAAAGTAACTAATTCCAAGTATAAACTTAGGGTTATCTCATATTACTTCCAGGATGCTTAGTAATATCAAACACTAAGCATTTTATATTTACATTATATCAAAATTATTCTAAAAATAAATATAAATATTTTAGAATTTTCTTAAGTCATGATACGGTTCATAGCCTCGCAATTTCTATAAAAACTAGTCAAATAAAATTTCTCTTGCGAGCCTGCATTATCTTACTATAAAGGTTCTCCGTATCGTAAATAGTTTCAATTATTTCTTTTTAAATACCCATACACTATTATCATTGTAGTAATTAATTCCTTGGGCCTTCATTCTTTCGCCTTGATCCTTTAACCTACTCTTATATTCAATCCAATTTCTAGCATCTTTAGGTGTCCATCCTATTTCAGCATAGCCTAATAATCTTGGATATATCATATAATCCATAGCTTTTGCATCAGCGATTGTCTCTGTCCATAATGGTGCTTCTATGCCTAAAACTAATTGCTTTGGAGCATAATCAGTAGGATCCCATTTATATGCACTTTCTACGGGAATGTACCCTGCCCATGTTAATCCATATGGTGTGCTCTCGTTATATTTCATATCTAAATAAGCTTTTTTTGCCACTGAAATAATAATGTGCATATTTTTTTCTCTAGCTGCTTCATTTGAATCTTTCCAATTTTGCAATACTACACTTGAATTTATTTCTGGAGATGTATCAATTGGATCCCAGCCCACTGGAGTTTTTCCATACTTCTCAACTATTTTAGATACTCTGCCTACAAAATAATCGTAATCTTCCTTTTTGGTACTAGTAGCTTCATCTCCTCCTATATGAATATATTTAGAAGGTGATATCTCAGAAACTTCTTTAATTACATCGTCAATAAATTTATACGTTTTTTCATCATGAGTCATGAAGGAACTAAACCCTACTTTTGTACCTGTATATAAAGGTTTCTTTTTACCATCTTTATTCAGAAATCCATAAGAAGCTAATGCCGCATTACTATGGCCTGGCATATCAAATTCAGGAATTATTTCTACATATCGTTCAGCTGCATATTTAACTAAATCTCTAAACTCTTCTTGTGTATAATATCCTCCAGGTCCACCACCTACTTCTGTACTGCCACCTATTGTAGTTAAGTCTGGCCATTTTTTTATTTCTAAACGCCATCCCTGATCATCACTAAGATGTAAATGAACCCTATTTATTTTGTACTGAGCTGCATGATCTATTTGTCGTTTGACTTCATCTATAGAAAAAAAGTGTCTAGCCACATCAATCATTAGCCCTCTGTAGGCATATTCAGGTTTGTCATCAATTGTTGAAACTGGTATACTCCACTCTACATCAGTAACTACAGTATCTTTCTCAATATCTGCTGGCAATAGTTGTCTCAATGTTTGAGCACCTCTTGAAATTCCTTCTGGTTTATATGCTATAATTTTAACGTTTTCAAGAGTGATTATCATTCTATAACCTTCATTACCTTTATCTTCTTCTGATCCTAAAGTCGTTAAATAAATGCCATTATTTGGAGGATTATCCCCTTTAATTATATTTAATTCAAAACCTGTTGAAGCCTTTAGCTTTCCCTTTATAAATTCTGCAATTTTACTAATTTCTTCTGTTTCTTCTTCATTATTTCCTTTTACATAAATTGACGTATCTTTCTTAAGTATAAATTTACCCTCTCCTTTTTCATACCTTAGAGGCTTTGGAATAATATCGCTGTTACTACCTTCTACTGCAAGAGCTTGTGTTTCATTGTTTCCTTTAAAAATTACTGTGAAAGAAACTATAACTAGTGTTACCAGTGCCATAATTATAGATATAAACTTCAAATTGGTATTAGACGCATTCTTCATTAGTCACCTTCCTTACATATTCTAAATAATTGTTTGTTTAATCCTCTGAAATCTCATTATTATTTTATAACCTAAGACCTATAGTTTATACTATAAATTATTTGGAAAATTATATATACGATATTTAGATATTAGAAAACAAAAAAACTGCACCTATTTAGGGTGCAATTCTCCGTATTAGTAGCAAGTGACTATTTTTTATAATAAAACATATCTTTTTTTAATCAATCATCATATGCTGATGCTTGAAAACCAAAGTATACGTAAATGTTATTTCATATATTTTTTTAGTTTTTCTTTTGTATCAAAATCAGCAAAACATGCTTCAACACTGTTAAAGTAAATTTGTTTATATTCTTCGTAATTAATATTAAATTCATCAATTATTATAGAGCATTCCTTGGTCATATCTGTATTCGATACAGTTCTGTTATCAGTATTTAAAGTTACTTTTATTCCATCCTTATGAAAATCATATATTGGATGCTCGGTAAAACAATTAACTGCTTTTGTTTGCACATTACTTGTTGGACACATCTCAAGAGTAATTTCTCTTTCCTTTACAATTTTATATGCTTCATCGCAGTCTTTTATAAATACCCCATGTCCAATTCTTTCTGCACCTAGAAGCTGTACGGCCTCTAATACATTTTTACCTATTCCAGTTTCACCCGCATGAATAGTTACTCTATATCCATATTCCTTTGCCAATTTAATAGGTTCAATAAATGTTTCACAAAAGCCCTCTTCTTCAGATGCACATAAATCTATTCCAACAACTCCTTTTCCAAGGAATTTTTTCCCCTTTTCTACCACCTCAAAGGCTTTATCTACATTCATAGTTCTCATACAGGACAATATTACGTTTCCTTCAATATCATATTTCCCTTCTGCATCCTTGATACCCTCTATTACACTTTGTATTATTTCTTCTACTGCTAGTCCTCTTAGAGTATGAAGTAATGGTGCGAATCTTACCTCCATATATTTCACATTTTCTCTTGCTGCATCTTCAAAAAGTTCAAAAGTAATTCTTCTTAAGCTCTCTTTTGATTGCATTACTAAATTAGGAATTGCAAAGGTTTTTAAGTATTCATCAAGAGATTTACACTCTAATGGGGCAGTGATTTCTCTTTGAATATCACTAATACCAATAGACGGAATCTCTATTCCCTCATTCTTTGCTATATCAATTATTGTCTCTGGTCTAAGACTACCATCTAAATGACAGTGAAGTTCAATTTTAGGTAAAGTTATTAAATTCATAATTTCCTCCTTATAAATATACGTTGCATCTTTCACTTATTGTTTTCTTTTCATATGTATTAAATCGTAAAATTTTGGAAACAAAAAAATTCCTGATTACAAAGAAGATACAAATAAATGCATTTTCTTCGTAATCAGGAATTAACGGTTCCTGGTAGAGACCTCCAAACCATATTATTGGAGTTATACGCAAGTCTATTTTAATCAATTTTTAATAGTATAATAAATTTAATTTTAAATGTCAAGTTGCTAATTTTTATTATAGCAAACTCAAGATGCATAACGAGAGCCATTAGGTAATAATAGATTATAAATCTTTTGAAATATTATTCAATTCATTTGTCATAGCTGACAACTCCTCAATACTAGCAGAAATTTCTTCTGTTGATGCTGCTTGCTCTTCACTAGCATATAAAGATTGCTTACTTTTTTCATCAATATATTTTATTTTATTTTGTATATCTTCTGTTAAAACTTTAATTTTAGGTACAGTCTCTTTTGACTGACTAGATAACTTTCTAATTTCATTAGCTACTACTGAAAATCCTTTTCCCATTTCTCCTGCACGTGATGCTTCTATAGAAGCATTAAGTCCAAGCATATTTGATTGGTTAGCTACTGATGAAATAAATTCAGTAACATCATTTATTTTACTTAAAATTTCACTAACAGAATGTATATTACTATATAAATTTTGTTCATTTTCATGTATTTTCATAGAAGTTGAAGCTAAATGCTCAACAGTTTCTGATATAGAAGCTAAGCTATTCGCTAAATTTTCTGACATAGTCTTAAGCTTTCCAGCTGCTACTTTAGGAATAACAACCCCTAAAGTTCCTACTATACTTTTACCATTATCCTCATCATATAGTGGATAATTTGCTATATACACTGGTACACCATAACGTTCTGCTCCCATTTCCATGGTTTGTGGCTGTCCATAGTGAATAGTCTTATATGCAATGTCTGTTTCTTTTAGCTCATAATCTACATACATATTTGGTAAAGTAAACTTCTGTGAAGATTGAATATGCATGATTTTCTTTAAGTCTGATACATACAAAAATGCTCCTTCTGGAAATAACTCTGCTACTATAGGTGCAAAGTTTTTGAAACTTTCAGCAACTGGATGAAGTCTTGGTAATACTATTGAAAATGCACCAACTGCGTTATTGGAATCATCCACAAGTGGAATTGCAACAGTAAGCAGTCTTCTTCCATATTTCTCTCTAGGTACATTTTCAGTTAAAGATTTACATTCATTCATTGCTCTTACTGCAATAGCAGATTCCGCCACATCAGAACCTTCTTTAAATGCATCCATATCAAATCTTTTTGACGCTACTTTCCATTTAATTGTACGATTTTCAATGAATAAGAACATTATTCCAGTTGAAATAATGTTGACCTCCAATTGAGCGATAATTTTTAAAATCTCTGAATATTTAATATTAATCATAAACTTCTTCCTCCCCTAATTTACCCTTATACCTTATTAAAAATATTCTATATTTATTAAAAATATAACATAATACTACAACAAAATAAATATCATAACTTTGTTTATAAGAATATTTATATAATTAACATAAATTATGTAGATTTTATTTATAAAGTACAATAACCACTATAAAAACGAGGATGATGAAACACAATAAACATTTAAATATAAGAGATTTATTGATTCTTTTATATTTCATCTTGATTAATAAATACTGCCAACTCAGTTCTACTATTTAAACCTAATTTTTCAAGTATTTTTGTGACATAATTCTTTACAGTTCCCTCTGATAAAAAGAGACTCTTACAAATATCTCTATTATTTTTCCCCTGAGCAACTAGTTTTGCCACATCCCACTCTCTTGATGTAAGGTTCTCTAATTGGCACTTCTTCTTATCATTAAAACTTAGCTTTTCATTGGTAATCGAGTTAAAAGCTTTAACTACTTTTACTGTTACCTCTGGATCAAGGAGCATAGCTCCATTGTAGACTGATTTTATTGCTTTAATTATATCTTTTAATCCTGCATCCTTTAAAATGTAGCCATCTGCTCCATTATTAATGGCTTTAAATATATACTCATCCTCATTAAAGGTTGTCAAAATTATGATTTTTATATTTTTATATTTTTCTTTAATAATTCTAGTAGCTTCAACTCCATTTATTATAGGCATTCTAACATCCATAAGAATTACATCCGGCTGTAACTTTTCTATAAGTTTAATCAATTGTTCTCCATTTTCTGCTTCGCCAAGTATACTTATTTCTTTATTCAGGCTTAAAATCATCTTCAAGCCTTCTCGCACTATTTCTTGGTCGTCAACTATTATAACATTAATCATTTATTATACTTCCTCCATTATTATTGGAATGAATATATCTATTCCAAAACCTACGTTGTCATTACTAAAGTACCTCATTAATCCATTCAATGACATTATTCTATTTTCGATTCCATTTAATCCATTTGATTTTATAATTTTATTACAACCAACACCATTATTGGTTATAATAAGCCTTATGCCGTTCTTTTCTCTTGCAATGTTTATATTAATTTCTGTTGCCTTACCATGTTTTATGCTATTAGTTATTGCTTCTTTAATCGTCTTATGCATAGAATTTTTAATAATTGAACTTAGATTATCTAAATTATCATCTGCACTAAAATGAATTTTCATATTATTAATCATATAAAAATTACCAATTATATCTTCAATAGACTCATTAAAATTCTTTATTTCTCGTTCTTCTTTAAGTAAATCAACTGCTTTCCTTAAGCTTCTAATGCTGGATTTTGCTATATCTTGAGACTTAATTAATACTTCCTTTACTTTATTTGGATTTATATCACATATATTTTCAGCAAACTCAAGATGCATAACAAGGGCCATTAGAGAGTGACCTACTGAATCATGAAGTTCTTGAGCCATCATTGTTCTCTCTTTAGAAGCTGTTAACTCTTCAACTTCTAGTATATATTGATGAAGTTTTATATTTGTAAGCTGTAGTTTTTCATTTAATTTATTTACTTCTTCTTTTTCTCTTCCAACTATTATTACAGAATATGCTATACTAGCTATAGCAAAGTAATTTAACAGATTAATACCTAAATGTAAAATTTCATCCCAATCGTTAGGTATTCCCAATCCTAAAATTAGTATTGTTAAAAATAATACTAAATGTACTGAAAATAAACTTTTCAAACTTATTCCTTTTAGTTTTAAAAGTTCAACTAAAGGAAAAAATACATAAACACTAGTTCCTACTCCATCTACAAAATGCGCTAATATCGCTGTTCCACAAATAGTAAAGAATAAAGATGAATAATACCTGTAACCAGAAGTTATTGATAATTGGGTATTTCTTATATAATCATTTACCATCAGCATAGTGCTAAAGATTAATAACAGTATCATAGAAAAAATCTTGTTATTATATGAATAGTAGATACAAATGAATATGGATATTAATAAAATATATTTTAGAACTATTAAGTATTTTTTTGTCAAATGCATTTCTACAACCTCACTTTATTCCCTTTTTTACATTATATCATTGAGTATACATTCATCAATATGTTACTAAAGTAATATATTTTTGTAACCAAAGTAACTATAAATATACCTGATTCTATATTAATATTTATTCAAGAAAAATAAATAAACAAAATATTGAAAGGTGAAGAATATGAATAATTTACAATTGGAAAACTCATCCCAATTATTTATAGTTATTTTATTAGTTGCTTACATTATCTACAGACAAATTGCATTAAGACCTGTTAAACCTGGAAAATATGTAATTTTACCTATAATATTTTTTTATCTTACCTTAAAAGCAATAGCTTGCTTAGGAGGAGATCTTGCATATAGAGAGCTTGCTCCCATTATACTCCTTGCTTCAATAGGGCTAGTATCAGGAATAGCTTCAGGTATGATAACTAAGATATTTACAGGAGATGATGGAATATTATATCAAAAAGGAGGAATAGCCGCTGCAATATTATTACTTGTTACAATTCCTCTACGTTATATATTAAGGCATTCAATAGCATTCCTTCCTGGGGGTGAAATTCTTACAAATACAGGTATTTCTTATCTTATAGTAATCTCTTTTCAACTTATAAGCAGAAGTATTACTATATTTCTAAGATGTCCTCAAGTATGGATCCTTTATATGCAGCAACGCAAAAATAAAAGAAATAAAATTTGATAATCCTGCCTAATATTTAATGAACCCCTCAGAATTACTCCGAGGGGTTCATTAAGGCACATTCAAAAAAATAATAAGTCCATCTGCCAAGCCTATTTTCAATCTTAGGAAGCTCGACTCGCATTCACTCTATGAGTAAGCGATTCACGCCAAATCATAGATTTGGGTTCTCTGCTTATCAACAGATTGCCCTAATAGGCTCACTATGATGGCAATCTCCTTCCTTGCCTGATGAAAAATAATCATGGCATTTCGGACTTGTTATTTTCTTTCATGAGCTTAAATCAATAATCTGCTATAAATTTAAAATTTCTTGGCAAGACTTTTATAGTATTAGTTAATTTTAAAAAATATGGTAAAATATATTTGGTATTTAGTATACAGGAGGAACATACATGACAATAAAAAAACAAACATACAACATATCTAAAATAGTATTAATATCTATATTTTTAAACTTAATACAAGTTATATTTATGGCACTATTTATATATTATAAATACAACAATCCTTATATGATTGAAGGAAATTTTATTATTAATGTTATAGCTATAAGTATAGGCATTAATAGCATTATTACCGGAATAATATTTTATAATCTTTTATTTAAAAAAGGCAGTAATAATTTAATAGATACCTTAAAGTATCTTGAGGCATTTAATAAAACCTTAAGAACTCAAAGACATGATTATTTAAATCATATTCAGGTTATTTACTCATTGATGGAACTTGAGGAGTATGACGAAGCAAGAAATTATATAGAGCCTGTTTATAAAGATATAGTAAGAGTTAGTAAGGCTTTGAAAACTTCAGAACCAGCAGTAAATGCACTACTTCAGGCCAAGTTACAAATGGCAGAAAAAAATGACATAGACATGGAATTAGAAATAAAAAGCGATTTAAAATATCTTAATATGGAACCATGGGAGTTCTGCAGAGTCATAGGAAACATAATAGATAATGCCATATTTGCTTTAAAGCTGAAACCCGACAATAGATATATGCTCGTTGAATTCGCAGAAGATTTACAAAATATTAAAATCAATATATCAAATAATGGTGATACTATATCTAAAGAAATTATGGACAACATCTTTAAAACGGGATTTACCACTAAGGGCAATAATGGCGATGGTATGGGGCTTGCTATAGTTAAAGAAATTGTCGAGAATTTTTCTGGCACAGTAGCAGTTACATCAAATGATCAAAGAACATCCTTTGAAATAGTTATACCCAAAAAGCTCTAGGCATATGAAAGAAAATGGCAAGTCAGCATGTTACTTAATTTTACATCATCTTTCATATGCCTTAAATGACATTTGAGATTTAAATTTGTATAATTTAGAAGTTTTAAGTTACTAAGTTTTATTATCGGTATTATTATAGATATATAAGCAATATAAAAAATAATTCTTCATTTCTAACAGCTAAGAATTAATTGTTAACTGTTAACTCTTAACTGCTAACTGAATTAAGGAGGGAGGTACAAAAAAGTGAGTGTATTTTTACCAGATATAACAGTTCTAACAGTTTTACTTCTAATCATAGGCTTTGGGCTAGTGTTTTTAGAAATGCATATTCCTGGCTTCGGAATTCCTGGAGTTGCAGGGGCTATATGTTTAATACTAGCAGTGGTACTAACAGCTCAAAATTTTGCCCAGGCATTAGTTATGGCATTGGCAATTCTAGCTGTATTAGGAGTTATGCTAGCTGTAGTTCTAACGTTTTTTACAAAAGGAAAATTATTCAAGCCATTAATACTGCCAGATGTACAAAAGAAAGAACATGGATATATTAGTTCTTCGGATTTAGATTATTTACTAGGAAAAAAAGGAATTGCAATTACGGATCTAAGGCCATCAGGTTCTGTAGATATAGATGGAGTTAAATTGGATGTAATTTCTGATGGAGAGTATATTTCCGTTGGCTCTAAAGTCGAGATATTTAAAGTTAGCGGAGTAAAGTTATTAGTAAAAAAAGTTAAAGTATAAATTAATATATAAGTTTTAATTTATACCCTACATTCATTGTCAATTAGAATATATAAATTTAAAGGAGAGATTATTAATGATTAATTTACTGATAGTAGCTATAGCTGTAGTATGTTTAATAGCTGCATTTATAACATTTGTGCCACTAGGGTTATGGATATCATCTTTAGCAGCTAATGTTCAAGTAAGTATCTTCAATTTAATTGGTATGAGATTAAGAAGAGTTGTTCCTTCTAAAATAGTAATTCCACTTATAAAATCAACAAAGGCTGGTATGGGACTTACTGTTAATCAATTAGAAGCTCACTATTTAGCTGGCGGTAATGTAGATAATGTAGTAAATGCATTGATTGCAGCTCATAGAGCGGACATAGACTTACAATTTGAAAAGGCAGCTGCTATTGATTTAGCAGGTAGAGATGTTTTGGAAGCAGTTAAAATGAGTGTTAATCCAAGAGTAATTGAAACACCAAATGTTTCAGCAGTTGCAAAGAATGGCATAGAACTTCTAGTTAAAGCTAGAGTTACAGTTAGAGCTAACCTTGAAAGGCTAGTCGGAGGAGCTGGAGAAGCAACTATTTTGGCAAGAGTTGGTGAAGGTATAGTAACTACAGTTGGTTCTTCTGATAGTCATAAGATAGTATTAGAAAATCCAGATGCCATTTCAAAAACCGTATTAAATAAAGGATTAGACGCAGGTACAGCCTTCGAGATTCTATCTATTGATATAGCTGATGTAGATGTAGGAAGAAATATCGGAGCTCAACTTCAAACGCTTCAAGCAGAAGCAGATAAAAATATAGCTCAAGCTAAGGCTGAGGAAAGAAGAGCAATGGCTGTAGCTAAGGAACAAGAAATGAGAGCTGCTGTTGTTGAATCAGAAGCTGAAGTGCCAAAGGCAATGGCTTATGCACTTAGAGAAGGAAAGCTTGGAATAATGGACTATTATGATATGCAAAATGTTATTGCAGATACAAGCATGAGAAGTTCAATTTCTAATGCTGGAAACAAAAATCAATCTGTACCAAGTGGAGATACAGAAAAAAGAAATAAAAAATAGCCTCCTAGGAGAGTGAAAAATATGAAATATAATGATACTATTGATCTATTAAAGATTTTTGCAAATGCTATCTTTGATCCTACTTCTATAACAAATAATCTTAAAAAAAGTGCGACTTTAAAATATTCAAGAGCTCTTGGATCAGATAATAGTATAAATAATAATATTTATGCAGAATCTGAAAGCAGCAATGAAGGATATAGTAAAGGCGTTCCTTTAGAAGATAGTAGGTTTTATAATGATAATAATATTTGCTATGATAAAAAACAAGATACTTCTTCAACTCCACAAGGAGTTATAGATTCTATTACCCAGGAAATAACACCAGTTAGACTTCAACAAGCTATTATACTTTCAGAAATAGTTGGAAAACCAAGAAGTAAGACTAGAAAAAGAAGAAGATTTTAAAAATTAGGAGAATTTTTCAATGAATATAAAAGTGCTTATAGTTGATGATGAACAAGGAATGAGAACTATAATAAAAAAAATATTAGATAAATCTGGTGGCTTTGAAGTTGTGGGCGATACAGATAATGGTGAGGAAGCTATAGGCATATTTAGGGAACACCGCCCTGAGGTGGTGTTCTTCGATATTGAAATGCCTGGAAGCAGCGGTATAGATTGCGCTAAAATATTAACAGATATAGATCCAAAGACTATTATTATTTTTGCAACAGCCCACCAGGAATATATGTCTGATGCATTTCAGTTATATGCTTTTGATTATTTAATTAAACCCTTCAAAATAGAAAGAGTAATGCAAACTTTAGATAGAATTAAAAAGCTAAATAAACCTACCTATGGAGATGGTATAGATAAAATAATAAAGCATGAAAAGGGTCTAGATAAGCTTATGATAAAAAATAAAGAAGGCATAAGCTTTGTGGATACAAAAGAAATCGTACTGGTACAAAGAGAAGAAAGTTCTACTGTTATATATACAAAAACAGACAGCTTCACCACTTCTATTTCTTTATCTGACATAGAGGAAAAACTAGATAACACTCAATTCTTTAGAAGCCACAAGTCATATATCATAAATCTATCATTAATTACAAAAATCTATCCTTATGGAAGATGGACTTATGTGGTTAAACTTAAGAATACAGAAAAAGATGCCCTGCTTACCCATGAAAAGTATGAAGAAATAAAGAAACTCTTTAGTTTATAGATAAACAACATATATTTTAGACTTAGTCATAATTAACCGAAATGAGATACATGTTTATTCCGCAGGACTATAAAAATATCGCTGAAATCACTAAAAGTAAGGTTGCACCCAATTTAGCTTGCTCCCACTTTTAGTGTGACGAGCAAAATTGGAACAACCTTACTTTAAGTGATTTTAACAGCTCATTTTCAAATGCCTGCTGCACAAACATGTATCTCATTTCTTTGTTTAGCTATAACCTTAAGCATAACTATTCAATTATGTATTTTACCGGAAACAAGTCTAGTATAGAAAGTGTTTATCTATAAATTAATTATAAAGATACACTCAAAAAATCGATTAAGCAAACTACAATTTTATTATAACAATTACATAAGGAGAGATTATTATGTCTAACATAAATAATTTTAAGCATCAATTTAATAATAATTATATCGAAGAAAAGAACAATAGATTTGGACTCCCCTTAACCATTCTTGTTACAGTACTAGAATATCTCCTATTAAACTATTTGCTGCTAATACCATTATCAGCAAGTTTTGTTGGAGTTTTTGTGGTTGCAATAATATTGCTAATGATAAATGCCTTTATTATTGGATTATTTACTCGTACTTTGCAAAAACAACTGCAAGTATTTGGTGGACTAAGTGTAATAACAATAGTCATTTTATTTGTTTTATGGTTTTTTACTACTTCCCCACTACTTAGGGCAGATAGTTATAGAAAATTAGCAGGAGATATTGAAACAAAAAATTTTTCTGATCAGGTATCACCTATTGATTTAAAGCAAGTGCCTATTGTTGATGCTTCTTATGCTCGTAATTTAGCGGATAAAAAATTAGGATCAATCACTGCTCTTGGCAGCCAAGTTCAGCTAGGATCTGTCACTGTTCAACAAGTAAAAGGAAAGTTATGCTACGTTATCCCACTTGAACATTCAGGTTTTTTTAAATGGTTGAGTAATAAAGAAGGCACCCCTGGATATATAGTTGTTAGTGCTACAGATCCCGATGATGTACAACTTGTAACTGAAATCAATGGTAACCCATTAAAAATTAAATATCAGCCAGAAGCTTACTTTGGAACAAATATTTTTAGATACGCCTACTACAAGGATATGTTTAAAGGATTAACAGACTTTTCATTTGAAATAGATGATGAAGGAAATCCTTACTGGGTAGTTAGTGAATATGAAAAATCAGTTGGATTTAATGGTGATAAAGTTACTGGTGCCTTAATTATAAATGCTCAAACTGGAGAAACTAGTAGGTATAACTTAGATGAAATACCTGTATGGGTCGATAGAATAATGCCTCTGGATATAGTAAATACCAATATAAATAACTGGGGAAAATTAGTTCATGGTGTGCTCAACTTCTCAAATAAGGATAAATTGCAAACAACAGGTGAAACCTCCACAGTATACTATAATGATCAATGCTATTACTATAACGGAATAACTTCTGTTGGCGCAGATGAATCTACTGTTGGTTTTCTTCTTACTAATACAAGGACAAATGAAACCACATTTTTTAAGGTAGCAGGTTCAACGGAAAGTGCAAGTATGCAAAGTGCTGAAGGTAAAGTCCAAAATATGGGCTACACAGCTTCTTCACCAATTCTTATTAATGTACAAGATACACCAACTTATTTCTTAACTCTTAAGGATAAAAAAGGTCTTGTTAAAATGTATGCTATGATAAGTGTTCAAAATTATAATATAGTTGGAATAGGAGAAACTTTAGAAGCAACTATGAGTAATTATATCGAAGCGCTATCTAATAAAAATACTGGTTCTTTAGATACAACAGGCGTTCTTAAGGAAGGCCAAGGTACTATAGAAAGAATCGGCACTTTACAAACTGATAAAGATGTTTTGTTCTATATAATTACTAAAGAAAATCCAACTACATTACTTATAGCTCCTGCGAATATATCTAAGGAACTCCCATTAACTAAAGAAGGTGATAAGTTTAGTTATAAGTATATTGAAATGAAGAACACTGATATCACATTAAAAGAATTTGATAATCTAAATATTGATATAAAATAAGCAGTAAAAATTTTAAGGAAGGCCATTTGGTCTTCCTTTTTGCTTTTATTATTCCATTCCATATTGTCCGAGCTTTTAATGATTATCCGAAGATTTCCTCGATAAATGTAGCTTTTCATCCGCCTTATATAACTTTTTCACCTCTATGTTAGTGTATTTCTAGTTTTCTTTTTCCAAATCATCCATGTGACTTAGCATAAGATATTAACATTTATACATTTACTGAATATTATAATATGAAAATGTATGCTGTAGTAAGGTATATTGAGAAAATAACTCTTAGGAGATGTGATTTATGTTACAGAAAAATTGCAATTATATCGTAAATAATAAAAATATTAAACCACAAGAAGCGGTTAATATTCCAATTTCTCTATTTGAATCAATACAAGGAAAATATTTTGTAGGTCAAACAGAAACTTTGTCTGTCGGTAATAATTTAAATGCCTGGGCTGGTTTAGTAAATCCAAGCAATTCAAATGTTAATTTATATGCAAATGTATTTACTATTTCAAATTTCTCTGATAATAATTTAACTGCTGAAATATGGCTCAATACTAACAATCCCAAAAAATGGTGTGTATCCCACAAAACTTCTCCGACCAATACTGCTTTAAATCCACCTCCGAAAAACAAGGTAGATATTCGATTTGTAGAATCCACTCATGAACTTCCTCATGATGGAGTTAATGTATATAAAAGAATAGTACCACCTTATACAACATTAGTAGGTGAAGAAGATGGAAAATTTATAGAAGCTCCAGGTGGAAACTATGTCCTTATTATAAGATCATCAGTTTCCGAGCTTAGTAAGGTAATAGTTGCATTTGGCTGGTGGGAAAAATTAAGATGCCACTAGATGTATGTCTAAACATCTAATGTTCTTACTCAAATCGTAGACTATATATTAACTGAAACTAGATATTATATCAAACCTCTCCTTAATACTATGACTGAATGGTGAAATCCTTTTAAAAGGAGAATTTAACCCCCAAAAAATAATAAATTAAAGGTCATCCTATAGAAATAAAATGGGCACATTAGAAAAAAACAGCTATGCACCTATGAAAAGAGCAGCTATGCTGCAATACGGAACTTTTCTGGCAGATGAACTTGTTATTTTTTTGAATGTGCCTAAATACTATTTCTTTTAATTGCCTACTTAGGACGAATAAATTTTTAATCAAAAGATAACCTAATATTAAATATGATAATTCATCAAATATGTATGGAGGGTTAAAATGAAGATATTAAAAAAGACATTATCCTTTGGCTTTATCTGTATATTATTATTACATAGTATTGATATTACTACATATGCTAGTCCAGATACTAATCCTCAAATTCCAGTTAAAGTAGCGGTATTCCTAAATGATTTTAATGATCAATTTATTTCTAATGTTAAGAAAAACTTAGAAGATATTCAAAAAGAAAATGAAAGTAAAGTTCAATTTACTTTTTTTGATGCAAAAGGAAATCAAGTTATTCAAAATGAAAGTATTGATAAAGCACTAAATGATAACTTTAACCTTTTTGTGTTAAATCCAGTTACTACGAAACTAGATGAGATTGAAAGCACTCTTAATAAAATAATACAAAAAAATATTCCATTAATTCTATACTACGCTAATACTCCATCTATAGTAAATTTTATTAAAGGTTACAATAGTGCTGTTATTATAGATACAGATGTTAATCAGTCTGGGATTCTAGAAGGTAAAATTCTTGCTGACGCATGGAATGCTAATAAGGAATCTTTTGATAAAAATAAAGATGATATAATGCAATATATTATGTTAACTGGCCCAATAAATAGTCCAGAGACAATTGCAAGAATTAAATATTCCCTTCAAACAATTAATGAAGCTGGAATAAAAACGCAGCAACTTTTATCAGTTCCTTGTAATTGGGAAGAAGAATGTGCTAAAACTGCAATAGAATCAAATCTCTTATCATTTGGTGACAAAATTGAAGCTATTATCTCCAATAATGATGCTATGGCAATAGGTGCTATTAAGACCCTCCAAAAATATGGGTATAATAAAGATGATAAATCAAAATATATTCCAGTTGTTGGGATCGATGGTTTGCCAGAAGCTGAGGAATTAATTAAACAAGGTATTATGACAGGTACCGTTGTGCAAGATCCACGTGCTCATGCAGACGCAATTTATACCATAGGAATGAATCTAGTTTCTGGGAATAATCCTCTCAATGGTACAAATTATAAATTTGATGAAACAGGAGTTACAATTAAACTACCTTATTATGAATATGTTAAATAATCACAAAAAATAATAATGGCTTAATCTTTAAAATTAAGCCATTATTTCTTGCATATTAATATATTCTATATTACGTTAATTGCTTCCGTTATTTGTTAAAGATCCCTTAAATCGTTGATAATGTTGTAGTTCCTGAAAGAATTAATAAATCTTTTATATTTAGAGGTACTGTTGAAAAAAATGAACCTATAAATGGAATATATAGCATCCCTCCAAACATTGCCACACAAGCAATGGCCGAAATGTTCATATATTTATTTTTACTATCTTTGTCACTTTTACAATTATATACACTTACTATTTGTGAAAGAACTAAATTAGTAAATGCTAAAGTTCTTGCCTTTTGTAAACTAGCTCCTAACCATAATGAACCTTGGAATATTCCAAATGTTGTTAACCCTGTTATTACTCCTGTTCTTACTATTTTTCTCTTAAGTTCCCTATCAATAATTTCATAATCTTTTGATATAGGTGGATTTTTCATTATATCATTAGATGGCTTTTCGAAAGTAAGTGATGCCCCCAATATTGATTCAGATACAACATCGGTCCATAATATTTGTAAAGAAAGTAATAATGGTATTCCAATGAACATCGATGAAAATAATATGGCAACTATCTCACCTAAACATCCTGAAAGTAAATACCTCATTGAATTTTTGATATTTAAATTTACTGCTCTTCCCTCTTCTATAGCTGCAACTATTGTAGCAAAATTATCATCAGTAAGAATTATATCTGCTGTATCTCTGGCAACATCGCTCCCATTTTTGCCCATAGCTATTCCTATGTCTGCTTCCTTAATAGCTGGAGCATCATTTACCCCATCCCCTGTCATTGCAACTACATTTCCTGCTCTCTTAAAAGCTTTCACTATTTTATATTTCTGTTCAGGTGAAGTTCGTGCAAAAACTTGTATTTTATTAATGATAGAGGTTAATTTATCATCGCTTATATCATCAAGTTCTGCTCCTGATAATACGATACCATCTGTTAAAAGTCCTATCTTTCTTCCTATGGCTGCGGCAGTATTTTTATTGTCTCCTGTTATCATTACAACCTTTATTCCTGCTCCTTTACACTTTTCTATGCACTCCTTCACTTCCTCTCTAGGTGGATCCTCCATACCTACTAATCCTAAAAAGACAAAGTTATTGTCTATGTTTTTATTATCATTTAACACCTTTTTATAAGCAAAAGCTAGAACCCTTAATGCTTTTGTACCCATTTCATCTGCTATATGCTTCAGCCTTTCCTTATCAGTATAATTAAGTAATCTTTCTTTACCGTTTTCATAAATTCTTGTACATTTATCCAACACTTTACTTAGGGAACCTTTACAATACGCCTCTTTTTCATTTTCATGCTTAACTAAAACTGTCATATACCTAGTTGAACTGTCAAAAGGAATTTCCTTTATCCTTTCGTATTTATTAGTTATCTCGTCTATCTGTACTTTATTTTTATAAGCAGCAACTAACAATGCTCCTTCCGTTGGATCACCGTGAATTTGCCACTTTCCATCACAATTTGAAATATTTGAATTGTTACATATGATACCAGAAGTTATTATTTTATCTAATGATTCCTTTTTATTTATCCTTCCAGATTTTAGTACTATATCGCCTTTGGGATTATATCCTGTACCTCTAATTTCATATGTATTATTATCAACATAAATCTCTTTTACAGTCATTTCATTCATTGTGAGTGTACCTGTTTTATCACAGCATATCACATTGGCTGATCCTAACGTCTCGACCGCAGGTAACTTTCTTACAATTGCATTTTTTGAGGCCATCTTTTGAACTGAAAGCGACATTGCAGCTGTTACTACGGCAGGTAAACTTTCAGGTATTGCTCCTATAGCAAAGCTGACTCCTAAAATAAACACCTGAACTAATGATGTACCTCTCAAAAGTCCTAGAGCACTTATCCCCATACAAATTCCGAATGCAAGCTTTGTTATCTTATTTGTAAATTTTTTTATTTTATTCTCAATAGGAGTGGATTCATTTTTAATATTTTGAAGTATATATGCTATTTTACCTATTTCAGTATTTTTTCCTGTAGCTACAACTACAGCTTTGCCTCTACCTGATAATATATCAGTTCCCATGTAAAGCATATTATATCTATCAGCTAGCTCTGCCTCACACTGGCAAAGAGATGGGCTCTTACAAACTGATGTACTTTCTCCAGTAAGAGTTGCCTCTGAAACTTTAAGTTCATAACTTTCTATTATTCTAGCATCTGCTGGTACTTTCTCCCCTGCTTCGATAATAATTACATCCCCTGGAACAACGTATTTTGCATCTATTATACGCTGCTTTCCGTTCCGTATTACTGTTGCATTTCGTACCATCATTTCTTTAAGAGAATATAACGACTTTTCTGCTTTATGCTGCTGTAAAGTACTTAGCATAGTCTCAACAGCCGCAATACCTAAAATAGCTACTGCATCAACAATTTGCCCTAATACAAAAGATAAAAGTCCTACACCAACTAGCAGTTTAGTAGAAAATTCATTAATATTTTCAAAAAATTTTGCAATCATTGATTTCCTTTTTGCCTCTGAAATTACATTTAATCCAATTTCTTTTAGTTTTTCATCTACTTGTAATTTAGAAAGCCCTTTTCTAAAATTAGTTTTCAACTCTTTCTCAATATCAGATGTCTCAATATAGTGATAATTATTATTACTTTTTTCATTTATAGTTTTATTAAGTACTTCTTTTGATCTTTTAAGTTCCAATGTTTTTTCTATACTTTCAAAATTAACACTTTTTTTACTAATTGCAGAATTAACATCTTTCATATTTATAGGTAGACTTTTATTCATTTTTTTTGAAACAAACCTATATATTTGTTGCTTAACACAATTTTCATTTATTATTTCATCATCATATACAACTAATAGACTTCCGGTAAAATCATTTGCCTTACAATACTTAACACCAACTACACTGTTAACTAGTTTTTCCATTTCCAAAGCTTTTTCTTGACTTCTGTAAATATACTCTATATATATTCTTATTCTTTTATATAGCATTTCATTGCTGATCTCATTATAAGCCAACGACATTTTTCTCATCCTACCATTCCTATCATTAATTTCATGTAAATTGTTAATTAAAACATAAACTTAATTATTTCCCGTATATAAATATTTATTCATAAAAATATCTTTCTTTTAATCATTTCCAACATTTACATATAGAAGTTAATATTTATTTAACTTTAATTTTAAGATAACTTTACAATAGTTTTATATTATATTTATTGTAGCCGAAATATAAATAAAGGTAGGTGTATAACTTATGAACACTAAAGAAAAATATGTTATGGGTGAACATATTCATTTAGTAGAAGAGAAATGTATTCAAGTAATAGAGAGAGAACTTGATTCATTTTTTGAAATACGCCTAAATTTTATCTATTTGATTTGTGGGTTATATATAAATGGTTCCGTAAAACATTCAGATGATATTCTTAAATATCTTAATCTTTTTAATTATGAATTAGAAACTTTTATTGAAACTGTGGTATATAAAGTAAGTAATATATTAAATCACAATCTTTCTCAACATACTATATATTTTAATAATTATAATATGAAAAATAATTATATGTATTATGTAGAGAATAATATTAAAAAATTTATAGAAACTGAGAAATTGTTAAGTCTTTGTGAGATGGTTTTAGATATATCTTTATCCAAAATGTTAGGAACATGTTGTCAAAGTACAGTACTTAACTATGCTTTTAATACTTTAAATTTACCTGAGAAAATTCTTGATACTAATAGTTTAAAGCATCAAAGATTAGTACATAGCAGTACTGTCTTTGAGCAACTAAAAGGTTATATACTAAACCTTAAATGTGATTTGAGAAATGATCTTGTAAAATGGATGTTTCTTCTTGTTAATTCAATCTACTAGGCTTATGCACTAAATTTTAATATTTAAACTTAAAATTCATTAAAACAAGGGCTAATTTCTGGTACTTACAACTCTTATTACTACCTAATGGTATTTTATAGCATTATAATATGAATTTATATACATGAAAGAACACCTTAAATTGATAAATAAGTTAATTAAGTTAAAAAAGAGGTGAAAATTTGTCGAATGTGTGGTAAAATTATTATTGGACAGACTTATAAAAATACATAGATTTTGAAAACGATTTTACACAAAAGAAAAGGGGAAAAACTAATGAAGAAAGCTTTTTTAAGAAGAATTATTGGTACAGTTATTACTGCTACAACAATTACTACTTTATTACCATTAGGAGTATCTGCACAATGGCAAGAAAACCATGATAAGAGCTGGAGTTACATTGATGGAAGCTCATTAGCAGGAAATTGGAAAAATATCTCAGGAACATGGTATTATTTTACTCCAAATGGAGACATGAGGACAGGCTGGGTTTATTATAAAGGTGCTTGGTACTATTTAAATAACTCAGGTGAAATGCAAACAGGCTGGGCTAATGTTAATAAAGCTTGGTACTATCTGGATAGTACAGGTGTAATGGAAACTGGCTGGATAAAAAATAATGGCAACTGGTATCACTTAGATGATAATGGAACAATGCAAACAGGTACTATAACTTTAGGTAATAAAACATATTATCTTAATAAATCCGGCTCATTAGACGAAACCTTGAACAATTCTGATCAAGAAACAACAGATAATGGTTCTCCTACAACTTATGATGCTACAGTGGATGTAGACGGCTTAACTAAATTGCCTCAAAACTATACCATAAGTGTACAAGCATCTGCTGAAAATAAGATTCTCGAATTGATGAATCAAAAAAGAATAGAAGCTGGTTTAAATCCATTAACAATGGATAATACTTTACAAAAGATAGCACGATACAGAAGCGATCATATGATACAATATGATTATTTTGATCACACAACTCCAGATGGAAAGGATTGGACAACCTTGTTGGATTCAGTTGGCTTCCAATATACTTCAACTGGAGAAAATATAGCATATAATAATTATGATCCAGTTGAATTATTCAATCAATGGTGGAATTCCTCAGAACATAGGGCAAATATGATGAATTCATCTTATGCAAAAGTTGGTATAGGAGTAATTTATGGGAATAATAAATATATGGGAACACAAAATTTTTCAAACTAGCAGTTCTAGATAAATACCGTATAGCCTTGGCTTATGCAATAACCTACCAAAATAACCGGTAGCCTTTTGCTCGGTTGCTAGAGAATATAGCTGCGGATTTCTAACATTAGAAGTTGTTCCGATTTAACTTGCTCCAAATATAAAATTTGGACAAGTTAAATCGGAACAACTTCCACTGAAGAAATGCCTGCAGCCATATTCTCAATGCAACACTGCGCAAAAGACTACCGGTTATTTCTAGCATTGCATATCTTTCAAAGTATAAATCTCGTTCATGGTTTGTTTATCTACAAATTATAACTAGTCTAAAATATTATTAACTTCAATGATATGCTTATAATATTTTAATTATTCCTAACACTAATCCAATAAAAAATCCACAGATTGCACCATTTATCCTTATCCACTGCAAATCATCTCCTACCTTATACTCTATCAGCTCTATAAGGCTTTTAGTATCTAACCTTTCAATATTCTCCTTAACAAGTTTACCTATTTTTTCATGATTATTATTAATATAATCTGATGCTTGCTCCTGTATGTACCCCTCTAATTTATTTATTAAATCAGCATTAGCTAAAGATTTATCTATTAAATTTTCTAATAATGGTATTATGTTTGCTTCTATATAATTATCATCGTTAACATAACTTAATATTAAGCTTTGCATTTCATTTAAAGTTTTCAATATAAAATCATTTAATTTAACATTACTAGTTAAATTATTTTTATAGTCATCTATTTTTTGTACAATATATGTATTATCACTAATATTGCTTATGTTGTTTCGTATGAATTTAACAATAATTACTCTATTTGAATTGTCAACCTTTTTTAAATCTTTTAGTATTAAGATAATTAAATCTTGAATTAAGCTTGCTGTTCTATCCTTTCCAAGGCTCTCTATAATTGCTCTCACTACATATTGGATTAGTTTATTTACTTTAAGCTTCTCCATAGAATCAAATACTACATTTCCAATTTCTTTTTTTATTTCTTCCCTTTTTATTACTTCTTCAAGTTTATTAATTATGCTGTCTACAATTTTTTCCTCACAATTATACTTCAAACATGCGTTAATCAATACTTCAAGAAAATTTTTAGTATCAAATGTATTTAAATAACATCCTATTAATTCATATAAATATGAAGAAATTTTAGTTATAGGTGCATTACTTATGCCACTCCTTATAATATAAATTATTCTAGATTTAACTTCCTTAGAATATATTTTTCTTTTACATATTTTTAAAGTTCTTTCCACAATATTGAATTGCTGTATCTTATTCAGAATACTAGATTTATTGAGTAAGTTATTTTCTACTATTGAAACCAAAGCCATAGTTATTCTCGTACGGTTATTAGGTAACAATGCTGTATGTGGAATTTTAATCCCAAGCGGATAACGAAATAGTGCCGTTACTGCAAACCAATCTGCAAGACCTCCTACTAGACCTGCTTCAAACCCACTTTGTAATATCATTATTATAGTTACATTGTCTGAAAATAAGGTACCCATGAAACCTATAATCATGATAATTAATGATATTAAAGCTTTTTGATTAGTTTTTATTTTCATGTTATAACCTCCTCTAACGTCAGTATGTAAAAATGTTTTAATATTTATACTATTGACTTGAAAATTACATGTAAAATTAACTTAAATTTTACGTATAATTTTTTTTAATATGTATATAATAACGATTAAAATCTTAAATAAATACCTAGGAGGCATAATTATATGGAAAACCCAGAACAAATTAATCAACAATTTACTGAACTTAAAGAAAAATATGAATCTTTAATTCAAAGGTTAGATAATATTGAAAAAGAAAGTACTAATAGGGAAAATGATTTTCAAGCTATTAACAATAACATAAAAGAACTTATGGCAAAAATTGATTCAATGGTTGAATATAAAGAAACAAGCAAACTATTCAATAGCGGTAGAAAAAGTAGTTCTTCATTTATGAATATGATCACAACACCTATGAGGAAAATTACTGTGGGTACTATGCGTACCATCTTTTCAATGGCTGACTATGCATCAGAAAGGGTTTCTTGTGCGCGTGAAGGTATAGAAGATATCGTTGCAGAAGCTCAATATGAAAACAAGAAAAGAAGATCTACTATGATGCCTAGTGCGCAAAGTTAAAATATTGTAATATGAATATTAAAAAATTATCATCAATTCCAGGAAGAATACGCTTATATATAGAAGGACTTAAAGGAAATTATTATATAGCTATACATATTGAAAATATGCTAACAAATTTTTCTCATATACAGTCAATTAATATCAACACTAAAACTGGTAATATACAATTAATTTATAATTCATATTATATTAATGAAGATATGATATTCCGCATCATATCTTCATCTTCTATTAAGGTAAATAATTTAGCTAAATTAACTTACTGTAGAAATAAAGCAAGTAATTGTTCAAAAGAACTTCTCCAAAATACAAAATCTTTATCAAGAGGACTTTTAGCTTTATCACTATCTGTAGCTTCAATATTATTTTTTACTTCCTCTCCCACACATGCTATTTGTTCTCTTATTTTAGGATTTCCTGGAGCAATATATCTTACTTCCTATTTTTCATTAAAGTATATATTACATAAAGCTTACTTAAATAATGTTTATATTAAAGATATTCATTCTATTAGATACATTAAAAATATGAAAGGAATTTCACTGCATCCAAGTATAGTATTTAATAATAACTTTGATAAATTCAAGTCTATAAACTATTTTAGACTTGAAAGCCTTATATATACTAATAAAATAGATGATCCTATTAATATAGAAGTTAGAAAATTAATAAAAAATTTGAGAACTATAGGACTTAATAACATAACTATTATTTCAAACTATAGAAATAACAATTTAATATTGTATGCAAATAAAAGCCTTGGGCTTTATGATCACAAAGAAAATCAGCAACATAAAATAACAGTTATAAATTATAAAGATTTGAGCGAAATCGATAAAATTGATAGAAAAATAATCTTGAGCATATCCCCATCCAAAAAATTTTATGAAGACAATATCACCATAGCTTGTAGTAAATTATGCCAGATTCCATGGCTAATTGAAGTATGCATGAATAGTGAAGAACATTTAGTAAGAGCTCAATCTATTGCTGTGAGTATTAATGTATTTGGAATTTTTCTTGCTTTGATTAAATTTATAAGTTTAAGCCAAACCATTCTACTTTATTTAATGAATACATTAGGAACTTTATTCTATATTAAATACAATATAATACATACTATAAAAAATAATAAGGAGTTACCATTATGGAAACCAAAGGAACTTTAGAGATACTTGAAGAAGAATTATCAAATATAGAAAAAAAAGCTAATGAAATTATAACTTTTAGTTTAAAATCAATAAAATCAGATCCTTCACTTGAGAAGGAAATACTAAAAATGTTTATGACTGCATCCACAAGAATAACCAATTATTTCATTAAAGAAACTGAAAGCACTAATACCGAATATGTAGGAAAAAATGTAATGAAATATGCAATGTTTAAAAAATTTTAATTAGTAAATAACTCTACACATGTATAAATTGCATTTTCTCGGGCATAATGAAGAAATGTATTTTTATATTAATGGAGGTATTTAAATGAAATCAAATAAAAAACGATTGCTTTGTGGCTTAACTATAGGAACCATAGGCTTGGTATTATATAATTCAATTAAATATCATGAAGAAAAGCTTAAATATATAGAAAGAGATACATCCAATGATCCTATTAATACTGATAAGTCGCCAGAAAGTTCTAGAAAAGATAATGAGCTAATAGATTTTTTTAATGATCTAAAAAAACAAGCAAGTTTACTTGAAGATAGATTAAATGAACTTAAGAAGTAATAATTTACTCCATTGATTAATAATAAAGAGGTGATTTATTTTTGGATTGTTTAAGTGCTTTACCAGGAAGAGTGCGATTTAGATCATTAGATATATGCTATAATAGCAATCTTTCAGAATATGTAGAAAAATATATATATAGTTTATATGGTGTTAAATCTACTAGACTTACAGAACGCACTGGTTCAATATTAGTTGTCTATGATATACAAAAAACAAATATACATACTCTAAAAGAAAATATAGAAAATGCTCTTTCTACTACTATAATTAAAGATGATACTAGATTTAATAATTTTCAAGAATACTTTAAAGTAGTAAGTAATAAAAAAATAGCAAGAAGAAAACTTTTATTTTGGAGCTTATTTTATCTATTGCTTAAAATCAAAAATTCCACTTATGGTAAGTTTCCTTTAAGCAGAAATTTAACTGTGCTTAAAGTCGCTTCTGTAGTAACTATTATAGGTGGATACCCATTGATTAAAAAGTTGTATAAAAAGTTTACTAAAACTTTACCCACAAATGAAGATATTTTACTAGAACTTACTGCCTTATCTTTTACTATCATAAGAGAAAGTTCTAAAGGTGTCTTAGTTCTTATTTTAAAGTCTTTAAATGATTACATTAAATACTCTGCCGAAATCGAAAGTAGAAAAGCTTTACTGGATTCCTATGATCTAAATTATAAAATGGCCTGGACTGATTCACTTAATGGTGATAAAATTCTAGTTTCAACTGATGCCTTAAAAATTGGGGATTATGTTTATAATTATACTGGTGAAATAGTACCTGTTGAGGGAATTATAGAGGAGGGTAGTGCTACTACAAATACTTTATATTATTCTGGTCAGCCAGTAATTTCTCATATAGGTAAAGGCTCTAAGATTTATGAAGGCACTGCAATAATCTCTGGTAATTTAAAAATTAAGATTACTAAGTTATCAGATTCAGGAGAAAAAAATGATATCGCACCCGAAAAACTTTATATACATAATAAAACTAAGAACTTCCAACATAAAATCACCCATTTTGCAATATGGGCTGCAGGCTTAAGTTACTTATTTACACGTAATATACTAAATGCATTTTCTGTATTCTTAGTTTTAAGCCCTAAAGCTACTTCAGTAGCTTTTAATTCTGGAATTAAAAATTACATATGGTTATTAAATAAAAATAATATTTATTTAAGAAATCCAAATACATTTGAGAATATATTAAATGTAAATAAAGTTATTTTTGATAAGACTGGAACACTAACCTATGGAAAAATGAATATTATATCTATATCTTCACTTGATGAAGAATATTCAGAAAAGGAAATACTTGAAATATGTGCTGCATGTGAAGCAGAACATTTCCACCCTATTTCAGTAACTTTACAAGATACTTGCGACGATATTGATTTTAACCAAGTTAATAATTCTGTACTTATACCATCACAAGGAATAAAAGCTACTCATAATAACAAAGAAGTTCTAATTGGTAATATGGACTTAATGAAAAATAATCATATAAATCTACTAACTGGTGAAAAAACATATTTAAACTATCAAAAAGAATCATTAATCCCTATCTTTGTAGCTATAAACAAAAATCTTGTAGGTATATTAGTTCTCGACGATATTTTAAGAGAAGATTCTAGTGATCTTATAAACGGCTTAAGATATAATGGAATAAACGATGTATCTATACTAAGTGGTGACTCTTACCCTAAAGCACAAAAAATAGGTTCTAAGCTCGGAATAACTGAGATATATGCTGACATGAATTACTTAGAAAAAGCTAATATAGTTGAAGCTGCAAGTACTAACAATACTGTCATAATGGTTGGTGATGGAATTAATGATACATTAGCTATGAAAGCAGCAGACATAAGTATAAGTTTTGCTAATAGGTCTTGCGATATGATAAAGCTTCATTCTGACTGTATCATATACGATGATAATTTGACTAGACTTTCAGATCTAATATCTATATCAAAAAAATCTTATACTGCTATTACTAGAACTATTCTTTTCTCAAATATATATAATATTACCCTTGGTTTTATTGCATTTACAGGAGGCATGGATATATTTGTAGCAAAATCCTTAAATACATTAAACTCACTATTAGTATTACTTCTTAACCAAAGGATTCATTATATAAGACCAAGTAAGACATATGAAAAAAAATAATAGACCAAAATACTGGTCTATTTTGTGCTATGCTTCATCACCACAACCCTTACATAGCTTGCTATGCACGGGTTGTGGTCCTTCGCCTAGCTCAAAATATCCTAAGAATATTTGACTTGTTATCTTCTTCCAACTTCCTAATCAATAACATTTATTAAATAGCAGCTTCCAGAAATATGTTTAACTTCCTTTTTTATTGATGCTACAGCTAAACCTACTTCTTCTGGATTTAAAAAGTTATTGAATTCACCATACATACCAGCAATCGAAAGAGAAGTAAGTGGAAATATACCTTTCCTTCCATCCCTACTTGTTGCTTCAATATACTTGTTTCTTTTATCTTTCTCATTAAAAAAGTCTAAAATCGACCTATCAAATTCTTCTATTATTTCTTCACATAATTTTTCACACTCTTCAATTGAATTTTCTATTACACCAACAAAATCATCCCCGCCTATATGTCCAACAAATCCATTGTAAGGGAAAAGTGCTTTTATTTTAGAATGGATTAATTGGGCTGTATACTTAAGAATCCTGTCTCCATTTTCAAACCCATAAGTATCATTGTAAATTTTAAAATTGTCTAAGTCTAAATAAAGAATGCAGCATGTGCGTTTAGTTTTAAGCATATTATTTATAGTATTTTGTATAACTGTATTACCTGGAAGTTCCGTAAGTGGATTAAGCTGCCTTGCATAATTACATTCAAGCATAGTAGTATAATTAAGCAAAGATCTTATAGTAACAATACCACAATACTTACTATTATTAGTTATGATAATATAGTCATATATATTTTCTGTTTTTCTAGACATAGCCATTCTTGAAACTTCAACGACTGGCGTATGATAATCTACTATTAAAGGATTTCTGTCCATTACTAATGAAACAGGACGTTTTGTAAAAACAGCTACGCCATATTGTGTAGCAAGAGCTGAATCTAATGCATGTTTCATAACAAAACCCACCGGAATACCATTATTTACGATGCAGGCTCCTGTAATATCGTTAGAATCAAAATATTCCTTAATTTCCCCACATTGAGTTGTAGGATTAAAGGACTTATCGCGTCTTACAATTTCACCTATATTGTTAGAGTTGCAATTATAATAAGTATTCTCTTTAAATTTGTTACATTTTATAATTATATTTTTAACATTGTTTGGTATATCTAAAAATGTTCCTGCTGGTCGGCTAATGAAGAAGCCTTGTCCAGCATATACCCCTAGATTAATTAATGTTTTCAGCTCTTCTTCCGTTTCTATCCCTTCAGCAATAAGTTTCATATTGTTTGCTTCTGAAAGCTTAACGAAACATTCCAATAAAGATTGTTTAAAAGAATCCTCATTTATATTTTTAATTAAATCCATATCAATTTTTATATAATGAGGTTTTGTTTCATTAAGCATCTTAAGTCCTGAGTAACCTGCCCCAGTATCATCAATTGCAATTTTATATCCCTGATCTACATAATTGCTGAGAGCTTTTTTAAAACTTTTATAATCTTCTACACAAGTTTTTTCAGTAATTTCGAATATTATACAGTCAGGCGACATGTTATTCTCTGCAAGAAATTCCTTAGTAAATCCTTTCTTAAACTTTTCATCCTTAAAAATATGCGGATCCACATTTATAAAAAGATATTTATTCTTTTCAATATTAGACGCTCTTTCAATAGCTTTTATTCTGCATAATTGCTCTAATTCCCAAGTTTTATTATGGATTTGAGCAGAATTAAATAATTTGTCAGGATTTTGCAATGGTGAACCTACAGGGCCTCTGCTCAAAGCTTCGTAGCCTATAATTGTCCCGTCTAAAAGTGAAACGATAGGTTGATAAACTGTAGAAATATTTTTATTATTAAGTATACTCTCCAACTCTTCCACCTCATTATATTTTGAATCATAAGCAAGTTCATTTAACATATTACAATCTCCTCATATGTGTCTTAAATAAATTATTACAATAAAATAGCTTTAACATAGGCAGTATAGCACAAGATTATTAAGAATTGCTTTTATTTATGTTAATTTAATGTAAAAATAGTAATTGTATTATGCATGTGGAATATCTTGTACTACAGCTGCATTTATAGTAATACTAATCAATAAAGTTAAAATCAACCTAACCTCAAAATTAGGCACATGAAAGAAAATAACAAGTCCAAAATGCCATGGAATGTTCTTATATGCAGAAAAGTTCCGTATTGCAGCATAGCTGCTCTTTTTAAAGGTGTTCATTTTTCATCAGGCAAGGAAGTAGATTGTTCTCATAGCAGCTCTATTAGGGCAATCTACTGACGTAGCATAATTGAAAATAGGCTTGACCTCGAGAAATCCTAATCTTGTTTTTCTATTTAAAATTGTAAGTATTATAAACAGATAATTAATATAAATTTAATTAATATAAGCTTAAGTAATATAGCGTTCTAAAAGTGAAACCTATTTGAATTTCTAAATATGAAACTAAATAAATTTCCAATAGTGGAACTAATATTTATATTTCAAGTTGTATAAATAGAACCTATTATTTGTTTCAGATTTAGAACGAAAAAATAAAGCTAGGAAATTTAATCCTAGCTATATTGCTTTATTAATTATTAAGTAATTTCGCTTTGCCTTGTGCAAATTCTTCTTCTGTTAATATTCCTTGTTCTTTTAATTTTGCAAGCTTCTGCAACTGTAATGTAACATCATCATTATTTTGACCTGAAGTTTGCTGAAATGAATTTGTTTTATTTTTATATTTTTGGATAGATTCATTAAGAATATCTACCATTGGTTTAACTGTTTTCTTTGATATACTTTTAATTTCAATTTTAGATGCACCATCCCAAACTGATATCTCTCCTAAAACTAAGCCTGTTTTATGCTCTATCGAATTAATTTTATCTAAAGGTATCTCTTTTTGTTTTAAACCAAATATCATTCCTTTATCTAAAAATATTATTCGCTTATTTGTACATGATATAAGCCAAGTAGTCCCATCAAAAAGTCCTGATGTTATGTATAATAACTCTTCATCATCATGTAATATATTAGGTAATTCCTTAATTTCTTTTTTTGTACCAAATGAGTCTATAGTCCCCATTTCTTTTAATCTTTCTTTAACATATTCTTTAGTCTTCATAATCCATCTCCTACCTCACATAATAATATATACTATTATTGTATAATAATAGAAAGTTTTGTCAATACATAATAATAGTAAGTTTTGTCAATCCTATTTCTTTTTCTATAAAAAAATAAGGAGTATATATACGAAGCATAGCTTTGTAAGAATAGATTTATCTATAATATTTATATTAATATACATTAGTTTAAATCATGTCTGTATTTTTATTAATATTGTCTATAATAAAAATACAGACATGATTTAAACCAAAAAAAGAGATAGTATTTTACAGCCAATCACCTAAATACTATCTCTATTTTTTATATATGATTTTTACTGAATTTCTGAAGTCTATGTTCCTTCAAGCCTCCTATTATTTGTGCTTTTATTTTTTTCAATTCACACTTATCTTTTTAACACTTAATCATAAAATATAATTTTAAATATACATAAATAACTAATTATCATTCATTATACATTTACATAATATGGTATAATATATATATAAATACAGGATAGAAGGTATTAACAATGAAAAAGAATACAATAAAAATTTTAAGTACATTGTTTATTGGCATTGGTTTATTTGCAATTAATCAAATAGCTAAAGCGTCTTATTTCAAATCAGAAAACAATGTAAAAGCTAATGAAATAACTAATGAAATATCTATTAAATCAAAGTTACTTATAGTATATGCAGATGCTTCTCAATGGAATTATATATCACCTTTTTGGGAATTAGCTACACCAGATTTTCAACAAATTTATTATAATGCATGGGCTAGTGTAAATGGAGATTGGTATTATATTAATTCAGACGGCCATTTGGTAGAAAATTGCATGATTAAAGATATGGCTAGCAATAAAGAATATTATGTAAAAGAAGATGGTTCATTGTTAATTAATGATTATTACACAGATTATAATGACAATCAAATTAAATATTATGCCGATAGCGATGGAGCTTTAACAAAGGTAGATAATTAATTGAATTTTCCCTATACATCATGTCAATACTTATATACAGACATGATGTAAGTTCAAATTAAAAGCCAGGAAATTTAATCCTAACTTTCATTTTTATCTTCTAACTTCTCCGTTTATAGCACTTACATAATAAGAATCTTCTTGAGTATTTGTTGTAGTTGAATAAAATGTAAAATAATATTCTCCATGCTCATTAAGTTTTTGATCTGAATTAACAGTAAATTTATATTCATTAATATGTGAATTATTAAAGTATGCATCTGCTATATTTTTGCATTGCTCATAAGTATATTTAGTATTTACTATTTCGCTAGTATCAAGTTTTGTAAGAATACCTTGTTTTAACTGAAATGCTGTATCTGTACCTGGCGTATAATAATATTCATTTGGATAAACTTTAGATTCTCCGTAAAATCTATATGTTAAATCTCCATCTTTAATAAGTGTTTTTGAATAATTAATATTTTCATTAGCATATTCCTTTATTCTATTATATGCAGTTACTAATTCACTTGGCATTGTAGTAGTTGTTTTCGCATTATTTAAAGAACCATCTTCAGTTAAATAATACCAAGTTCCATTATCGTTAATCCAACCAGTTTGCATTATTCCAGACTTATCAATATAATACCAATTACTATTTGTTAAAATCCAACCGGTTTTCATAGTTCCATTTTCAAAGTAAACCCATCCAGTATAAATTTCTTGCCACCCAGATGCTGCATAAGCATTTTGAGTAAATCTCGTACACACTAATAGTATTAGTGTTATTAAAAAGCTTGTAAATATTTTCTTATTCATAAATTTATCACCCTCTTTTCTATACCATAATTGTATATCGTTTGTAACTTTTGTCAACAATGCCTATTGAAACATAACTTTTCTGTTATAGAGATAGTATTTTTCCTCTCTGCATAAACCTAAATACTATCTCTTTTCCATTTTTATAATTCTTTTTTTCTTTCTTTAATTAAAGTTTCTAATTCATCTAAGTCTTCGAATGTAGCTTGATTTTTTACAAAGCTTCTAGCCATGAATCTATTACTTAAATATTTAGCCTTTTCCTTATTCTGGTCTTGCCAACGCTTATTAGCTTCTGTTTGTGCATTTTTCTTCCATCTTGTAACCTCCTCAGATAATGTGTATTATTGCTCTTATTACTAAGATTAAAAACGCCACTAATCCTATAAGTTTTGCTATCTCAAGCAATAATTTTAGTATTGATTTTTTCATATTGATTGTGGAGAACTTACATGTTATTATTTTGTTAAGTGGCTAAGTCGTAACCTTAACCCCTATTTAGTTATTTTAGTATATCTTTTAGAACTAAGATTATCAGGCTTATCGTTCCTAAGCGAAATACTATTTGGATTCCGAGCTTATTAAGTAGTTTTACTATTTTAATAAGCTCTTTTATTTTGTCCTCCACTGTTTTCCCTCCTTCCATACTCTTGCCATACTACGCATAGTATAATACATCACCATAATTTAGTTAATATATTGTAATTTTATAAAATTATTTTATTTTAGAAACAAAAAAATGCAGCCAAATTAATGGCTGCATCTATATAATGTAAAAAGATTATGAGGATATCAACTTCAAAGGGATGTGTTGATATCATTTACATTATACTTTATTTGGACATGCTATTATATAGTGTTCCTATGGTTATTATGTATATAAGTGTAAAAAATAAGGGTAGCAAACAATATTTCTACTGTCTACTACCCTTAAATTAATATATTAATGAAAAATTAACACTACTGCCATTCTCTATTATTTAAGCATTCCTTAATAATAAGGATATGGTGGAGCCACATAAGGATATGGCAATAAAGATAATGCGGCTAAATTTGCAAGTGGATAAATTCGAGGTCTATAGACTCTGTATCTTCTCGCTGGATAACGAAAACCATATGGACTTCGGTAATCTTGATTCATTTGATTTTCTTGATCAATTACATCCTCACCTACTAACATTATAATTCGATCTTCTTTTACATCTCCAATAATTCCATCTAATGTACTTCCATCTTTCATTGTTAGCACAACGTGATAATACATATGTTTTTTGCATTTCTCATGCAAATGATGTGCTTCGTGGTAATATTCATCTTTTTCCTTGCACATTTTCTAAATCATCTCCTCTCAAATACCATCATATTCATCTCTAATGGAGATCGTGCTATACTAAACAAGTAAATTATTACAAGATAAAAAAATAAAGGGCAGCATATGAGAACTTAATCCCTACACTGCCCTTAAATACACTCTTGCCATTATACATGTTAGTTATTGTAATTTAGTTGCAACACCATTGCTATCAAATCTATATCCATACAAGTCGCAATCATGAATCATGCTGCCATCCGAATATAAACAATAGTCCTTACCACCATCATTTAGCCATCCAGTTTTCATTGCACCAGTAGAATCTAAGTAATACCACTTTCCGTCTACTTCTTGCCATCCTGCAAGCATTACACCATCAAAATTTAAGTAATACCAACGTCCAAGATTTTTATCATATGCCCAGCCTGTTTTCATAGTTTCATAATCTAGTTGACCTAGATAGTACCAATTACATCCAACATACTTCCAATCATAAAGCATATATCCTTCTGAATCGAATATGTACCAACACCAATCTATTTTTTCCCCCTCCATCTTTTGTGTAACTTCCATCACTATGTTTATACCAGTACTTATTATCCTGTATAATCCATGTTTCGCTTACTGTTTCATCTGAAGGATTCCATCAGATTCCAAACACATTTCTATTCCAAGAGAGAATTTGTATTAGTTATGCCATAAGCTCCATGTCCATCTCCGCAATGCCAGGAGTAATTATTATCTGTATCTATAATTTCCTAAAAGAATCAAAAAAGCTGCCAATAAAATAGCAAAAGTTTTTTTAAATTATTTTTTACAATTTTTTTGACGAAAGTCTTTTTCTTCAGCATGAGCAAGGAGCCATCAGCCCCTTACCCTTTATTTTTAGCCAATCCATTCATTTAAAAATTCAATTAATTCATGGAAAGTTGGACTTGCAGCATTTCTAACATAGAATCCTGATGCTGCAGTACCCATTATTAAAGATTCTTTAGGGGTTAAGCCTAAAACTTCTCCTAAGCAGAATCCTGCATTGAAGTTATCTCCTGCGCCTGTTGTAAGTTTTGGATTAGGTTCAAATGGACCTAAAGTATGGAAATATTCCCCACTACAAACTGCAACAGCTTCTTTTACAGGGTGAACTACGAGGCAATATATATTAAGCATTTTAGCTATTTCTGTAGCTAATGTCTTTAATTCTATTTGAGAAAATCCATCTGACACTTCCAATATATCTCCTATTTCTATAGCTTCTTTTAAGTTTAACCCCAAGATTACTTTAAACTTTGAAGAAAATTCTTGTATAACTGATAATGCCTCAAGTATATCTGCTTTTAATCTGTTTTCAGGATCAGCTAAATCAAAGAAAATATATTTTTCTTTATCAACGTCAATATGTGGTAAAACTTCGGCTAACATGCCTCTCCAAATGTCTGTCATATAAGGTAGCATAGTCCAATTTTCTAAACCAATTAATTGGCTCTCATTTACTAATTCAATTAAATTTTCAAGCCCTACAATTTCTTTTAGTTTATCCCATTTAACATCTTTCAATGCTTCTCTCTTACCAATCATCAATTTACCATCAAGAAATTCAACAGCATCTGTTTGGCCAGGGTTAGCAATTGAAATTAATTTGCATTTATCATGCATTGGCTCAAATACAGCATTTATCGAAGGTACCCCCAAAGCACCAATATATGTTAAATCTAACCCAAAAGATGTTAATGCATTAGCCATAATTGGACCATTCCCACCTAATTTAGATTTAATAGGTACAAGCTCAACGCTTGTACTTAGTCCAGCCGCCTTAGAAATTTTATCTCCAAAGTCCTTAAGAGTTTTCATTCTAGTATAATTTTCAGCATTTTCTCGAGTTTCAACAGCATGTAATATCTGATCAACAAATCCATCAAATCCCATAATAGCCTTGACATCGATTTCATTCACAGGATTCAGTTTTGAAATTAAATTTAAAATATCATTTTTTAATATCGAATCCAACATATTGACTCCTCCTTCAGGTTTAAATGTTCTACATAATATATATATATTTCAAGTAACAAAAATAGAACTTATTTACTTAAATTAACAAACTTAGCAACATCTCTTTAACAAGGCATGCTACTGTTTTAGATTTAGGTTAATCTTAGAACGAACCCCAATTATTACCAAAAGAGTGTTCTTTATGGTAAAATTAACATGTTAAAGATAAGGGGGTAACGAAAATGATAAATGTTAAATTTAAAAAAGTCTTTGCAAGTTCATTAATAGCAGTTTCACTATTAGCATTAAGTCCATTAGAAGCAAGGGCTTCGTGGAGGCAAGATAGTACAGGCTGGTGGTATACAACAGCTAATTCATGGACTACAGGATGGATGAAAATTGATGGGAAATGGTATTATTTTTATTTTGATGGTTATATGGCTCATGACACAACTATTGATGGTTATAAATTAGGTTCTGATGGTGCATGGATTGTTACTGAACATGCAGCATTAACAACTACTTCAGACGAAAAAATTGTTGATGTCACTGTTGAAACAGCTCAAGAGCTAATTAACGCCATAGGCTCTAATAAAAGAATTTTATTAAAACCAGGAGTATACAATTTATCAAATATTGAACAAGTCAGTAAAGCAGATAATTCAGTGATTTGGAAAAACGTATACGATGGAAAAGAATTAAATATTCAAAATGTTCATAATTTGACCATTGAGGGAATGGATTCAGGAAAAGTAGAAATAACAGTGGCTCCTCGTTTTGCTAATATAATGAACTTTACTAATGTTAACAATATTACTATAAAAAACATTATTGCAGGTCATACACCAGCACCATATGAATGTAATGCAGGAGTATTGAAGTTTACTGGCAGTAATGATATCTCTATATCAAATTCAGAGCTATATGGGTGTGGAAGTATAGGATTGGATTTAGACAATGTAAAGAGGCTTAACACATCAAACTGTAAAATAGATCACTGTTCTTTACGAGCAATAGAGATTCGTAATTCTGAAGCTATTAAATTTACAGAAAATAAAATAGTTAATCATGAAGCTTACAGCAATATAATAATGGTAAGTGGATCAAAGGATATCACATTGGAAAAATGCGATATTACAGATAATAACAACTTTAGTTGGAGCTTTATTGAAGCATCAGGAAAATCAGATATCTTACTAGATAAGTGCATAATAAAAAATAATACAAAACCAACAAACTCAGAGTATAATGAAAAAGCATATTTCTTTAATACCACTGACTACTCTGGAATCAGCGATAGCAAAATAACAATAAAATATTCAGAAATAAGTAACAATAAATGCGATTATTTAGTAGATAATAAGGAAAATGTAAATTTCGAAAATTGCACCATGAACAACAATGATTGGAAATAAAATAAAATGCAACGGTAATACATTACCATTTATATCAAATTCACCAAACTAAACCACAAGAAAATCCTCGACTATAAATAGCCGAGGATTTTAATGGTAGTGGCAAAGCGTACCTAACCCCTACCTTACTATGTAAAATTAAAAAATTTAGCATTTACTTATAATGTTTTACTTTATATCATTATCTGCTGGAAATATAATTCCACTTTTATTTCTTGCAATTGTTTGAACTTCACTAACTATTAAACTATGCTCTAACATTTGATAACATTTTTCTAAATTATTATTTTTAATCATATCTGCAAATTCAATAAACTCGTTAACCATACGATGCTCATAATTATTTTCATTTATTAAAGAACTAGTACCATCATTCATTAATAGTTCAAATCTCTCACAAACATTAGATGGAGTATCTTGATATATGCAGCCCTTATCTCCTTGAATATTGTTTGCAATAGGTGCTTTGCAATCTTTAGCTCCAATGCAGATACATTTAAATTTTTCATAATCTAATATTAGTATTCCTGATGTATCTATACCTCTTTCAATATTCGGATAATATTCAATATTTCTAGGTTTTCCAAATAACCCTACTGTATAATGTATATTATAAATATTTAAGTCCATTAATGCACCACCTGAAAAATTAGGATCAAAGGCAGGTAATACATTTCCTTCTTTAAATTTATCATATCTACTAGAATATTGAGAATAGTTACATTGAACAATTTTAATATTTCCTAAAGTAGGAAGCAACTCTTTAATTTTTTTATAGTTGGGAAAATATTGATTTGTAATTGCTTCAAATATAAATAACTGTTTTTGTTTAGCTAAATCACTTAAGATTAATGCTTCTTTATAATTTGATGTCATTGGTTTTTCAATAATAACATTTTTATGTGCCTCTAATGCCTTTTTTGCAAATTCAAAATGTAGATTATTAGGTAATGCAATATAAATTGTATCTACATCACTGCTCAATAATTCATCATAATCATAATAAGTATTTGTAATCTTATATTGACTCTCAAATTCCTTAATTTTCTCTTCAGCACTTTTTCTTGCAAAAATGGCTGTTAATTTTATATCCTTTAAATATGGAGTAATAGTCAAAAACTCCTTTACAATCATTCCTGCTCCTATAATTCCCAATTTCATATTTATTCCTCCCTTATACAATCCATAATATGCATTATTTCTATAGAATCATTCCAACTCATAATTTCACTTCGAAGCTTTCCTTCATTGAATACATTTAATCACCTCTCTAATTTGATATTCAAATCCATTTATATTAAACGGCATATGTATTTTATTTTTCTCATCCTCTCTACCCCTTTTCATATTTTAGATTCGTTATACTTAGATTCTATAAGTCTATCTACACAAGTTATATTCTAAGCACTAAGCTTTAACTTCATTATAATCACTATAATATTCTTTCCTCAAACTAAAGTATTTCACCCTTTGGTGTGAAATACTTTATGTTAACACTGTTATTATTCAATAATAGCATTTAATCCTATAACCCAAAGCATCAATTTTGCACTGCTCTGGACTATAGGATTAACTCACTATAATTTACTTTTATAATTATCAAGATATTCTGTAATTATATCAATGTCATTTGTTTCAACTTCCGGATTTATTTTAATAAACGGAATATTAGTAATGTCAGCAATTGTTGAAGTTGTAATTATAAATTCTACTTTTTTAAGATTTTCCTCATTCTCATACATAAATTCCTGGTAATCATAAAATTTGTTAATTTTTATTTTTTCTCCAAAATGATTTTTTATTTTATCTTCAATAAAACTTAATATGGACTCATCATAATCACAAACAATAACTGCATTTAACTTATATCTCCGCATTCCACACATAGATACGAGATGAATAGTTATATAAACTAGCTCAATAAATTCCACACTTAAATTTAATTTTCTTTTAATAATATTTGAAATTTCACTAGCCATTATAAATTCTGTTTTGTAGTTTTCCATAACTTTTTCGCTTATTTTCTCAGGTATACAATGTTTGTATTTTAAACGATTTATCATTGGTGCAACATATAAAAGTAACTTATATTTATTATCCGAATTAGAACTTAAGTCTATCTTGAATTTATCATGTAATATTCTCAAAAACTCATCTACTATACAAGCAGCTTCCTCTGTTTCAATATTCATAATATTTGTTCCATGAAGAAATTGCTTTGATTCAAAATATTCCTGTAAATTCACCCATTCTATTTCAGGTAAATTCACTTCCAATTCCTTCTCTATGTTTTCTCGTACAGCAGTCATTACTGGCATTAGGCTATCATTTATATTACCTAAATCATTAAAATTAAACCCTAATTGACAACGCTTAACTGCAACTAAAATTTCGTAACATAAAAGTTGAGAACTATGTCCTGATAAATAATAACCATATTTTTTAGTTTCAGCACTCACTATATGGTAAAGGCTTCTAGCTTTTGTAATAACCTCATTCTCTTCGAATAAATAGTTCCAATACTTTGAAATAGTGCTTATATTAGTCCTTATAGATAAAACCCAGCTAATAATATTTCTTTTTTCTTTTTCATTTGCCTTAAGTGTAACTCCATTATTTAAAGAATAGCTTATACCTAATTTAAAATCGCTCTTCAACCATTTATTAACAAAAATAATATCATTATTTACAGTAGCTACTGATACATATAATGATTCTGCCAATTCTTCTACAGAAATATATTCTTTAGTTGTTAATTTTAGCAATATATACATTTGTCTGTCTCTAGGAAAATTGGGTGTTTCAATTATATACTCATAATCCAATACTTTTCTAATAATATTATGTTTCTTAAAAATCTCTTTATTATCTTTACTAAGGAAATAACCTTTTTTTATACTAGAATCCACTTCTACATTATATTCTTTTAACAAACCATTAATCTCTTTAATATCTCGTCTTATTGTGCGAATGCTAACATTACAAAGTCTAGCTAACTCATTTCCAGTAATATATCCATCTGTATTTAATATTATGCTTAAAATTTCTCGGTATCTTCGATTCAAATCTGTGGCCACCTACCTATAAATCAACAAATTTAATATTGTTGTATTCCCTCTATTTTATGTCAATGCTAATATTTTTGCATTTAATTAACTTTGGAAATTAATTATAACATATTTTATAAATATGTACCTATAAGTAACAAAGCTCTTATTTCATAAATCCTTAAAATATCTGTTCTAAAAGTGTTTATTTTTCTTAATACATGGCAATGCTGTTCTAAAAGAGGTGTTTCAATTAATGGATTTTATAAAGAACTATTCTCTTCATAATATAAGAAATAAACTCCTAGCACTATATATGCTTAATGTAACAGACATAATATTTACTATTTTACTTTTAAACACTGGATTCTATATGGAAGCAAATAGCTTAGTATCTAAACTCTTACAAAGCCCACTCCTTAGTTTAATTTCAAAGATTGTGTTGCCTGCAGTTCTTTTTATGTTTATATATGATAGAATGAGAAAAGCAACTGATAGGCAGCTAAAGCAATCCAATTTACTTTTTATTTTGTTTTCCTGGTAAATCAGAAGCTTTATCTACTGGTTTTACATTAAAATTTATCTCTTTGCCATTTGATGTGGCAATTATAGTTCCTTCTAAATCTGTTCTAAATACATTAATATTTTTTGCATTAAGTTTGTCTAATGTTACCTTATGTGGGTGTCCATAATCATTATCTGTCCCACAGCTAATTACCGCATACTTAGGATTCACTTTATCTAAAAATTCTTGTGTTGTTGAAGAATGGCTGCCATGATGCCCTACCTTCAAAACATCAGCTTGAACATCTAACTGCTTTTTTAATATTTCACCTTCACTTACATCTTGAGCATCTCCCATAAATATAAATGAATTGTTTCCATACTTTAGCTTAACTACTATAGAATAATTATTTAAATCATCATATTTATCACTATTAGGTGCTAAAAATGTTAATGTAGCAGTTCCTATAGTAAGCTGATCTCCTACTTTTGGTACTGTTAACTTTAAATTTTTACTCTTTAAAGCCTTTATCATATTTTCGTATGTCTTAGTTGTTGTCGTTACTTTTGGAGAATAAAAAGTTTCAATATTAAATTCTTTAATAACATCATCCATGCTACCGATATGATCTTCATGAGGATGGGTAGCAATTACATAATCCAACTTAGTAATACCAATGGATTTAAGATAGTTTAAAGCTTTTTTATCACTAGTTCCTGCATCTATTAATATATTCTTATCTCCAATTTGAATTAACTCACTATCCCCTTGTCCAACATCTATGTAATGAATCTTTAAATCTCCTGCTGCTGTTTGTGTGCTTTTACTGCATGAAATTAGGAATACGGAAAATAGTGCCGCTAGCAATAAACAAGATATTTTTTTATTTTTTTTCATATGACTTCCCCCTACTATATACTAATTGTATATATGTAGAATCTTTTGTCAATAACACTAAAAAATCACTTTATCCATATAGTCAAAATAAAAGGTAGATTAAATCATAAAATTTAACCTACCTTCTAAAAATAATTAATGAACTTGCAAAAATTTTTCATAGTTCTCTATTTTATCCTCTCTGCTATTCTTTTGTAACCAACTATTATAATCTAAAATATTTTCTTCTAGCTTTTTTATGTCAATTATCCTGCCATTTGTCTTCTTTTGTTCAGCATACATATTAATCTTTATTAAATTCCCCATTCTCATTCCCTCCTTAATATAATATCTAATATTATATATTTTAATTATATTTATCTTCAAATATATATTATCACATTATTAACTAATAATCAATATCTTTTAATATATTCTATTATTGCTTTTAAGAATAGTGGTTGAATTACTATTGGCCTCCACTTTCTTTACTCAAAATTAGTTATCATGCAAATAGTAACATAATCCTTTAGTTTAATTCTCTAAGTGCTTCAACTTCACTAATTTAAATGAAACTAAAGGGTACAGTATCCCATGTACCCCATCATCTTAAAATTTAACTTAGTTTTGTTGCTACACCGTTACTATCAAATCTATAACCATATTCTACGGAATTTGCAATCATCTCTCCAGAGCTATATAAACAATAATCTTTGCCATTATCACTTATCCAACCAGTTTTCATTGCTCCAGAAGACTCAAAGTAATACCATTTACCATCTATCTTTTGCCATCCTATTTGCATTGCTCCATTTTCATTAAAATAATACCATTTACTACCTGTAAGCACCCATCCTGTTTTCATTGAACCATCATTAGCGTTACCTAAGAAATACCAATAGTTTCCATCCTTCTTCCAGTCGTAGACCATCCAACCTTCTGCATCAAAAAAGTACCATTTCCCAGCAATTTTTTCCCACCCATTAGAAGTGTAAGAGCCATCATCATGTTTATACCACCACTTGCCGTCTTGATTTATACTCCAAGTTCCAGCCTTAGTAGTATTGCTTAATAATACACCTTCTGTAAATATATTAACGTCACAATTACTATTTATTCCACTTATTGATCCCGTTTCTGTATATTGGTGTCCTACTCTATTTGTAAAGAAATTAGATGACAAGTTCCAAGGATCATTATTATAATTTGCTTCCCAGAAAGGCATATCCTTAATTATTGCTTCAGCACCTGCCAAGTAAGATATAAAGCTAGTATAACTGTATATTCCTAGTGTTAATGGACTTAATTTATTAAACGTAGCTATAAATCTTTTTACATAGTTTGAAAGTTCATCAAAGTTAGTTTCTACATCCATCATAGGCACTAAATCCCATTCAGAGTTTTTTATCTTTTCATAAAAATTTTGTGCTTGTGCTTCCGGAGTACTTGTCCCAACTAAGAAGTGATATGCTCCAACTTTTAATCCATTACTTTTACAATCATTATAAAAGACTTCCATAGTGCTATCTTTAAATGTAGCACCTTCTGTTGCCTTTACATATACATATTCTACCCCATCACTAGCTACTTCACTAAAATTTATTTCACCTTCATTGTTAGATACATCAATTCCTTTAATATCTGACATAAGCTATTACTCCTTTCAATTTTTATAATACATAATATGAAATAACAGCCTTTAAGTGTACCTTATTAACTAGGAACTAAATAATAACAAAAAATAAGCAAATATATTTTCAAAAATCATTTTGCTTTTAGTAATTAATTTGATATAATCAAGTCATAATAAGTTAATACATAAGAGGTGGATTTTATGGCGCAAAACCATACATGTGAATTATGTAATAGAAACGTTTCTATCATAACTAAACATCATTTAATTCCCTTGCAAAAGGGTGGAAAAAAATTTGAAACACTCTCGTTATGTCCAACTTGTCATCAACAAATTCACGCTCTTTTTACAAATCGTGAATTAGCAACACACTATCATACTCTTGAATCATTAAAAAGAGATACAAAAATTCTTAAATACCTTAGATTCATAGATAACATCCCTGGAGATTTTCATTTAACAATAAAAAAGTCAAGGCGCGTTAGAAAAAGTAGTTAAAAAATATTTAAGAATTTTATATATAATTGAGGAGGAGCTAAATAATTATTTAGCTCCTCTTAGATTATAATTTATTTTTGATCTCATATTCTGTTAGTTGGTAAAAAAGAAGATTTCCTGCAATATCGTTCAATGTTCTTATATCTTTATCGAATAATTTATAATATAATTCCTATTCCTCTTTATTATTTTGTTGAAACTTAGCTTTCCCCGTTGCACTTAGATATATTACATATGCTAATATTCCAACGCATATTATAACAGAACCATACTTTACTACCTCATACACAAACTTCACCTTCTTTCCACAACAATATTACCATATTGTGTAACGTAATTCAAAAAAAAAAGCTCTATATATACACACTATTTTTCCCTTTTGTAATATTATTCCACTTTGATGGCAATACTTCAAACAAGTGAGGTGTTTTATGGTTATATTAAGTCTAATATTTTTAACAGTTGTAGGAATTAATATCTTCTCAAGTTCTGTTAAAAAAGAAAATGTGGATGCTTATATTAAAGACATGGAAAAACAATTATCAGAAGAATTAAAAATTATAAAATAAGTTTAATTTCAGCAAAAATGCAGCCATAATAATGACTGCATTTTTAATTAATTATTTTTTATAGTCCTTGTTCATAACTTTCTATCATTCTCTTTACCATTTCTCCACCAACGCTTCCGTTTTGTCTTGAAGAAAGGTTTCCTTTGTCAGTGCTTTCATAGTTTGATAATCCAATTTCTGATGCAACCTCAGTTTTTAATCTGTTTAAACCTGCCTTTGCTTCTGGTACTAAAGTTCTGTTTCTTCCACTATTGTTTGAACTCATTTGAACCTACCTCCTTAGATTATAATTTGCTTAGCAATTTATTATTAATTTGCTTTGCACTATTATGTTAACCATCATTATAAATAATACTCTATAAAATTGTTAACAGAAGTGGTATTGAAAAACCTTTTCAGTTAACTTTTGATGTATTTTCTTTGTACTTGTATTTTCACCTCACTTTTACAAAGGCTCAGTGTTACACATAAATTATTTTGGCTAATAATTCATCATTTAATTCAAAAAATATTATTCTCTTCTACTTTTCCTACATTAAAACACTTAACTACCAATTTTTATAATTTATTGAATAGTTTGCTGGTAATTTATATAATGTTATATAAGGTAATACTTGTGCTTTCCTAAATAAAAATGATACTTAGGAAGCTACTGCTCATTGATTTAATGTAGTAAACACAGTTTGAGAAGGTGTATTTATGAATTATAGAATTGATTTACATACCCATACTAATATTTCTGATGGTGCATGCACTCCTAAGGAACTAATAGATGCTGCGGTTAAAGAAAATGTAAAAGCAATAGCGTTAACAGATCATGACAACATTGCTTGTATAGCTGAGGCTCACAAATATGCAAAAGAAAATAAAATCGATTTTTTAAGTGGAATAGAAATAAGTTCATTATATAAAAATGGTAGGATACTTCACATTCTAGGTATTGGAATTGATGTTACTAATGATTTCTTTTTAACTTCTTTTTATAATATGAAAAAAGCAAGAGAACTTAAAGTTAAATACATATTAGAGGAAATTTCTAAAAAGGGAATCAACATTTCCATTGAAGAGCTAAGAAAAAATGCTTTAAGTGAATATTTAGATAGGTATGATATTTATAGATATTTTATTAAAAACAACCTTTGCAATTCTGCTCAAGAAGTCTGGGACATGTACTTAGATCCTATTCCATATGGTGAAGGTGAGATTATTAAAGCAGAAGATGCTATTGATATGATAAAAAAATCTGGCGGTCTATCCTTTTTGGCTCATTACAATAAATCTATTGGTTTTGCTGGCCTTAGTAATGAACAAATTGAAACTGAAATTAAACATTTAATCGCTTTAGGCTTGGATGGTATAGAAAAATATTATCCCTCATTTACGAAAAATGATTACAAATTTATAAATTATCTTATAGATAAATACGATTTACTTTATTCTGGTGGAACTGACTATCATGGAGCTAATAGACCAGATATACAGATTGGATCTGGTAAAAATGATAATTTGTTTATACCATATAGTATCTATAAAAGCATTATGGATAAACTACACAAAATTTAAGCTTATTTATTCATATAAAACAAAATTAAACCATAATAAGTTAATTAATAAATATTATAGTCTAAGGCATATTCAAAAAATAACAAGTCCATCTACCAGACTATGTCCCATCATCCTACGCCTAAAGATCACACTAATAAGCTTGCATGAGGACAATCTACTTCATTGCCTGATGGAAGAAAATGTACATTGCATTTTCGACTTGTTATTTTCTTTCATGTGCCTAATTTATTATGTATATTTACCTTTTAAATAAAATAATCAATCCTATAATTCCTGATATATTCACCAACTATTTTCTTTTTATAAAATTTTACACCATCCTTTAAAGCTAGTTTTGAATCTTCTAAAGAAGTTGATAAATTTTCAACATTTCCATTCATTTCGTCCATTTTTTTATTTATACCCTCAACTAATTCCTTAGTTGAATCTGCCAATTTTCTAACCTCATCAGCAACAACTGCAAAACCTCTTCCTGCTTCTCCAGCTCTAGCCGCTTCAATATTTGCATTTAAAGCCAAAAGATTTGTTTCATTAGCTATCTCGTTAATATTCTCTGACAAATTACTTATATCTCTAAAAGACACTTTAAGAATATTAAATACATTTGCAAATTGATCCATACTGCTTTCTATATTATGCATTTTTGTTTTTAAGTCAGTCATCATAGCATTCAGAAACTTGACTAAATGTTACAGAAACATCATTTACAGCCTTTGATATAGTAATTTCGCTATCCATAAGATTAGACATTCTTTCTTGTACGTAACTCAAACTATAAGTAATGTATTTATTTTCATATAAATTGTATTTTAGGTGTAAATCCACAATATCCTATTACATCACACCTTTTTTTCATATCCTCCCATACTTCTTTATCCTTTATAGATTCTATTGCTGTAGGATATAAAATATAATTTTCTTTGAATATGTGATCTCTTAAGTTAAATATAATATATTTTGCTGTATCATCAACTTTTTCTTTAAATTCATTAAATTCTAATGTAGAAACTTCTTCAGCTGTTTTTATTAAAAACTTTTTCTTAGCTCTTAAATCATCATGCTCCATTCTCATAATTCTAGTTGGACCAGTGATGCTTCTATCTTCCATCTCAGCAAATAACACCTGTTCTTCTCTTTGGTGATGACTTTCTGCATCTAATATATTATTTACAACAGTTTTTAATGCTTCAAATTCTTCTAAGCTGCTATCATAACTTTCTAATTTTTGAATTTTAGAATTAATCTCTTCAAGTTCTGTTAAAAACTCAAGGATTTTGTCATGTTCAGCAATAAGTGTATGCACAACATGTCCTGGCTCAATTTGAGTTTTAATTTTATCAAGTTCACTTTTTAAAACTTCCATGTGAATATCACAAAGGTGCCTTAAGTCATGTGGATTCATTCCTTTCTCTATTAAATTTTGTTCTGCTATTGAAAGCTCAATGGGATTTATATTTGAAACAACATCTAACGCTTCTTTTCTTAAATTCTCTGTAATACCTATCTCATTTAATTTTTGTAAAACTTCAGTTAATTTTTCTATCTTTTTATTATCCATTTTTAATTCTCCTTTATTAATTATTTTTTAATTCGCAAAGTCTTGGAAATAGTATATTGTTTTCTAAATGTATGTGTTGAAATATATCTGCTTCCATTTCTTGAAGTTTAGAATAAGTTAATCTATAAGTAATGCATCCATTAGTTGGAACTTCATAATCATTAGTTATTTCTCTTAATTCCTTAAGTATATTTCCAGCTCCAGTGTGTTCATCTTGCAATTGATTAATTATATTTATTGCTTTATCTAAATCAGCTTCGCTATTACTTTTTAGATATGCATTAATTGCTGGATATTGAATTGTCTCTTCTTCTATCAAATGAGCTTCTAATTCCATTTTAATAGTATGAAATAACTTATGAACTCTTGAAAGCTCAGGATGATTTTCTCCATGCACTCTTAATATTTTAGTTGTTAGTTCACTTATTTTAGGAAGATTTTCGTAAAGGTAACCATGATGTACATTTACTATTTGATTAACTAATTCATCAAGGGGTGCTTCCACCCAATTTCTATCCTTTGAATAAATATTATTTTTTAATTTCCCATATAAATCATTTATTCTTTCCAATAGCTGTGTTTCATTAATCCCTTGCTCTTTTATAGCTTCAATTAGTGCCCTATCTCCGCCACAGCAAAAATCAATTTTATATTCTTTAAATATATCTGCAGCACTTGGAAATTGAGTTACTATCTCACCGATTTTTTGATTATTATTAAATTTATTCATTTGATTATTCCTCCTAGATTGTATATTTAAAATAAGCTTTTATTCATTTCATTATTTATTTTGTAAATTTGTTTTTTCGTTAGCTTCTGACTTTATTATATCTATATTGATTTTAATAATATGTGATTCAAATCAAATATAAGACACAATCAAAAAAATAAAGTTCACTATTACTCATAATGTAATAATGAACTCTTAATTTATATATAATCTTTTAAACCTTCTTGATTTAAAATTATTATGTTTTTTGTACCCACTATCTTTATTAATTTTTCATCTTCAAATTTTTTTAATTTTCTGCTTATAGTTTCACGCGTAACCCCAATAAAACTTGCCATCTCTTCACGTGATAATGGTAATTCTATAGATATATTTTTTTCTACGTTTTCTCCATACTTCTCCATTAAGTCTATTAATAAATAAGCCATTCGTGAATCTACATCGTTAGTAGCAAGATTCTGAACTAGACTTTCTACTTTTGATAATCTTTCACCCACAGTTTCTAAAACCTTTATACCAATCTCAGGATTTTTCATAATTATCTCTTTCATTTCATCTTTAGTAAGTGTACATATTTTTGAGTCAATTATTGCCTTCGAATTGAATCCATGCTTGGAAGGTTTTATAAGCTCTAATTCTCCAAAAAACTCTCCTTCTGATATCACATGTAGTATTTGTTCCTTACCATCTTTAGTATACTTATATAATTTTATCTTTCCTTCATTTATAAAATAAAGCGTATTAGCCACATTTCCCTCTGTGAAAATAACATCACCTTTAGCATATTCTTTATGGTTAATAGTTTTTACAATCTCTAATAATTCTTCATTATTTAAATTTTGAAATATGGGCACTTTACTAGCGCAAAGCTCCCCACTACAATGGCTACAACAATGACTACAGTGATTGCTCATATTATTTTCCCCCTTTGCCAACTATTTAAAAGATAAATATATTACAATTGCCTTATTTTAAGACATATATTTAAATTACACTGTCTTTTTTCCAACAGCTGCAAGATATATTACAAACTCCTCATTTCCATCTAACTCCAAAAGTTCATCAATCTTCTTTTGATCGTATATACCTATTGCACAAGTTCCCGCCTCAACAGATTCACTTGCTAAATAAAGATTTTGGCATACATGCCCAATATCAATTAAGATTTTTTTATGTGCCGTAATATCAAACTTCCACTCGGAACGATATGGTGTAGTACTCCACGCAAATACCACTGCTGCCTTCTTTACAAAATTAGGTACAAAAGGCTGATCTAAAGTGATTTCATTTATTTTATTACCTATTTCATCTAATTTATACATGAAGAGAAGTTTATGTTCAATCGGAAGATATCTGTATACTCCGCTTTGTACTCCTTCCACTCTTAAAATAAATAGATACGTTTCAAAAGAATGTGTTGCACCACTGCACGGAACTGTTCTGAGTGTAAGTCCAGCCTTATTAGTCCCTGTAATCCCCTGAGTTGCCCAGAGCAAATATGATAATTCCTCTAAAGTCATTAATTTATCAGCATAAAACCTTGTGCTTCTTCTATCCTTTATACACTCATAAATGTTTGAATTCTTTACAATTTCTTTATTAACTTTTGGAAGATTAATAATATTAGACGATAAATCATAGCCCTTAACAATAGGGGGCTGAGGTACTCCATTCATCTTATCAGTTTTTATGTTTTTAAATTCATCAAAATTAGATTTTAAAAAATTTCTGTGTTTTTCATATCTTTTCATAAAACTATCTATCCTTCCTTACTTCCTTACTTATTTACTAACTTCTAAAACTTAAGATTCAAAACAAATCCTAGCTACTTATTGATAGCTAGGATTATATATAATAAATAAGATTTTGAGAGAGCTTTTTTAAAATAATTTTTTTCAATTTCTTAGTTTTTACAGTTTAGAGTTTACTATATTCCTTCCAATATATCTGTAACACATGTTACTAGTTCGAATTATTTTTTTCTTCTTCAAAGCTAAAAATTTATTTCTTTGTAATCCCGATTCTCCATAACTCAGGCCCTTGTTCTAAATACTCCCACTTAAATTGATTTGGAAGCTCTACATTAAAATGATCATAGAGCGGACGAGGATCATGATCATTAATAAGTTCCATTGTTTCGCCATGAGCTAAGTTTTCAAAAGTTGTAAAAATGGCAGATCGTTTATCTTTTGGTGCATATATTCTAACATCTACAGTTGCTGCAAAATTGCACATCTATAATTCCTCCTTATTATTTTTTATTATTATTTTATAATATTATATCCATTGCTGTACATTTTTAATGTGACTTATATCACATCATCTAAATTCTTATATATACTAACATAAATTTATAATTTGAAATTATATCTTAACTTGAAACCTCAAAAACCATACTTATTATTTCAGTGAACCATTTTAATAATTATACCTTGCAATCAGGAATTAGTAGCTTTTAATTCTTTTATTAGTTCCTTCATTGCAGGTGTTAACCATTTATTTTTATGATATAGCACTTGTGTCATCATATTAAAATCATAATCATTCAACTTCAATTTTACTGAATTACCTTTGGCTAATTCATTTTCTACGGTCATAACAGAGTAATTCCGGAAGCTTAATTGTGCAAATTGATTCGACTACACCAATTTTTAATAGCTAAGTGATTTACGTCACGACACTAAAATCTTTTATATTATAAAATTAAATAGTTAAATAAAATAATTTACTTAGGCACATTCAAAAAAATAACAAGTCCATGTGCCTAGAAAATAAAATTTTCAGGAGGACTATAAAATGGAAAAGATAAATGTTAGCTATGAAAAAATGTATTATGGATTCCCTGTAATTCTTGTGAGTTTTTATGATAAAAATGGAGTTCCCAACGTAACTACCCTTTCGTCATCTTATACCCTTAAAGATATGGTTGTTCTCGGCTTTAGCAGTAAGGGATATGCAATTAACCAAATTAAAGATGTTTATGATTTTGTAATTAATATACCTAACAGTTCACTTGCATACGAAATAGATTATTGCGGAACTAAATCTGGTCATGAATTCAAGAAGTTTGATAATGTCAAATTAACACCAGTCAAATCTAAAGTTATAAATGCTCCTATTATAGAAGAATGTCCTATTGCCATTGAATGTACTTTAACTGATGTAATAGAAAGAGATACCTATAAAGGTATTTCTAATATTTTAGCCACTATTAAGGGCAGACTTATTTCAAAAGAATATTTAGATGACAAAGATAGAATAAACCCTGAAAAATTTGATGACATTCTATATTTTGGTGATGGTGTAAATCGTGGATACAGGTATATGAAAAATGAACTATAAGATAAGGAGGACATTATATGTCTTATGAGGCGATTTGGTCTAAAGATGAGAAATTAAATGAAGTTGAACATATAAAACTTAAAAAGGATGGTTTGGATGTAATTAAAACCATTATAGAAAAATATTCAAAGGAAGGTTATGATTCCATAACTCCTGAGGATATGAATCAATTTAAATGGGCTGGTGTTTATGAACAAAAACCAAGAGAAGGATATTTTATGATGAGAGTACGTATAAATTCTGGAATAATGAAATCTGAACAAGCAAAAGTTTTAGCATGTATTGCTAAAGATTTTGGACGTGGAATTGCAAATGTTACTACAAGAGGAGCTGTTCAATTTCATTGGGTTCAAGTTGAAGATTTACCTGTAATTTTCAAAAGACTTGAAACTTGTGGTCTAAGTTCCTTTGAAGCCTGCGGTGATTGCCCTAGAACAATAGTTGGTAACCCCCTTGCTGGGGTTGATAAGGATGAGCTTATGGATACAGCTGAGATCATTGAAGAAGTTAATAATTTCTTTTTGTTAAACAAAGATTTCTCTAATCTACCAAGGAAATTTAAAATATCAATATCTGCCAGCATACATAATGCAGCTCATGCACAAATTAATGATCTTGCTTTCACTCCAGCAATAAAAAACATTGACGGAAATGAAGTAATTGGTTTTCATGTTTGGATTGGAGGAGGTCTTTCAGCTAGCCCTCATTTAGCGCAAAAACTTAATATCTTCGTAAAACCTGAAGATGTACTTAACGTTGTCATAGGTGTATGTACTATATTTAGAGATTATGGATATAGAGAAAAACGTACTCGTGCCCGTTTAAAATTCTTAGTTGCAGACTGGGGTGTAGAAAAATTTCAAGATAAACTATTAGAACTTATTGGATTTATGCCAAGCAGTGGTGAAGACAAATTATCTACCTGGAATGCTTCTTATTACTTTGGTGTACACACTCAAAAACAAGTAGGTAAAAATTATATTGGAGTCAACTTACCATTAGGTGAAATAACTAGTTATGAACTTTTTGAACTTGCAGATATTTCAGAAAAATATGGAGATGGCAAAATAAGAACTACATTATCACAAAATCTGATTATTACTGGTATAAATGACGCAGATGTACCTTCTTTACTTGAAAGAGATATTTTTAAACATTTATCTCCTACTCCAAATACTTTTATTGGCTACACCGTTTCTTGTACTGGTAAAGAATTTTGTAACTTAGCTATTGTTGAAACAAAAGAACGAGCAAAAAAAGTTATTGAATATCTTGATTCTAAAATAAAGTTAGATACACCAATTCGCATCCATTTTACTGGGTGCCCCAACTCTTGTGGACAAAAACATATAGCTGATATCAGCCTTCAAGGAGCACTTATAAAAACTGAAAACAGTTGTGATGAAGCTTTCACTATTTGGCTTGGCGGCACGCTAAATAATAATGGAAAATTTGCTGAAAATCTTAACTATCGCGTAAAATCAACTGATGCTCATTTAGTTCTTGAAAAGATAGTGCTTTTCTTTAAGAACAATAGGTTTGAAAATGAGGCCTTTAATGAATTTGTCAGCAGAATAGGAATTGATGAAATTAAAAAAATATATAGATCTGAAACTTAAACACTCTATTATGGAGGATTAATTCACCGAATATTATTATTAAAGTTTAAAAATAAATCCTAGCTACAATTTTGCAGCTAGGATTCTATATTGTAAATAATACTGTAGATTATAAATAGGGTGCATTTTTATTGTATATTATTTAATAATACTATTTTTTAAGCTTCCATAAACATTTTCATATCATCTTCTACATTAGTAATTCCACCAATTCCAAAGTTATCTACTAATACTTTAGCAACATTTGGTGAAAGGAATGCTGGAAGTGTTGGGCCTAGGTGAATGTTTTTAACCCCTAAGTGTAATAATGATAATAATACTATTACAGCTTTTTGTTCATACCAAGCTATATTATATGATATAGGTAATTCATTTACACTCTTTAATCCAAATACTTCTTGAAGCTTAAGTGCAATAACAACTAATGAATATGAATCATTACATTGTCCTGCATCTAATACTCTTGGAATTCCTCCAATATCACCTAAGTTTAATTTGTTGTATTTATATTTAGCACAACCTGCTGTTAATATAACTGTATCCATTGGTAATTTTTGTGCAAATTCTGCATAATAATCTCTTGATTTTGCTCTTCCATCGCAGCCTGCCATTACAAAGAATCTCTTAATAGCACCAGATTTAACTGCATCAACAACCTTATCAGCAAGAGCTAAAACTTGGTTATGAGCAAATCCACCAACTATTTGTCCTTTTTCTATTTCAGTAGGAGCTTTACATTTTTTAGCCATTTCTATTACTTTAGAGAAATCTTTTGTACCATCAGCCTTAGCTTCTATATGAGCACATCCTGGCATTCCTGTAGCACCTGTTGTAAATAATCTGCTCTTATAAGAATCCTTTGGTATAACTATACAGTTTGTAGTCATAAGGATTGGTCCATTGAATTTTTCAAATTCTTCTTTTTGTTTCCACCATGCATTACCGAAGTTTCCTGCAAAATGTGAATACTTCTTAAATTTTGGATAATATTGTCCTGCAAGCATTTCCCCATGAGTATATACATCTATTCCAGTTCCTTCTGTTTGCTCTAATAACATTTCTAAATCTCTTAAGTCATGTCCTGAAATTAATATTCCTGGATTAGTTCTAACTCCAATATCAACAGTTGTTATTTCAGGATGTCCGTAGCTTTCAGTATTAGCCTTATCAAGTAATGCCATACCATCTACACCAAACTTACCAGCTTCTAATGCTAAAGCTACATAATCATCAACTGTTAAAGTATCATCTATTGTAGCAGCTAATGCTTTTGCCATAAATGCATGAACTTCTTCATTATTATATTTTAAGTTCATTGCATGCTTCATGTAAGCAGATAATCCTTTTAATCCATAAGTTATAAGTTCTCTTAAGCTTCTTATATCTTCGTTTTCTGTTGCAAGTACTCCAACTTTCTCTGCCTTTGCATCAAATTCTATAGTATTATAAGCAGTCCAAGTTGCTGCCTCTGGCATTATCATTTCTGTAGTTTGCATTCCAAATATCTTCTTGAAGAATCCACCATTTACTTTTACTTCTCCAACAGTTCCGCCAGCTTTAACTACTTTAGCTTTTAATTCTTCTCTTAATTTTAAAGTTTCTCTTACTCTATCCAAAATAGAATCTCTATCAAAATTTGCATTTGTAATTGTTGTAAATAAATTTTCTGTTATGAATTTATCAACTTTAGCATCTGTAACTCCGACTTTTCTTCCTTCATTACTTACTATAGCTAGTCCTTTAGTTACATATATTAATAAATCTTGAGCTTTTGCTACATGCTCATCTTTACCGCATACCCCTACTTTAGTACAGCCTTTACATCCTGCTGTTTCTTGACATTGATAACAAAACATTGACATATTAAATCCTCCTATTTCTCTATATAAAATTAATAATTTCTTTTTATGATTTCTCATCTTTGACAATCTAGAGTTTACTATATTGTCATCATTGTTTCTGTAACATACGTTACTAACATAATTTATTTTTTCTTTTGTGTTAGCTCCTCGCTACGGTTATATATTACTAAAATACTCTGCTTAATTCTGTAACAACGGTTACGAAATAAAAAAATATAAAAAACAAATAGAGCTCGGATATAAATCCACGCTCTACATAAATTGTGAAGGAGTAAACCATGCATTTTTTAATATTTTAATACCTTTTTCAATTTCTATTTCTTTTATACCGCCAAAGCCCAATAAAACCATAGGAAATTCATTAGTCACACAGTCATCATAATGAATTGATGTAGGATAAATTTTAATCTTCATTTTATGAGCAGCTTGAATTAATTCTTCTTCTGTCATTCCATTTTTGACTTTCAATAAAATATGTAATCCTGATTTTGCTCCTATAATTTCAACATTTTCATTCATATGTCTATTAATTGCCGAAATCAATATTGCATGTTTCCTACGATATAATGTTCTCATCTTATTAATGTGACTTGAAAAATATCCTTCTTTCATAAATTTATAAAGTGTATTTTGATGAAGTCTGGATATTGTTTGCTTATATACTTTAAAATATTCTTGGTATTTCTCAACTAATTTCATGGGTAAAACTAAATAACTCATTCTAATTGAAGGGATTAATGACTTAGAAAATGTCCCTACATAAATAACATTTTCATTGCTATCTAATCCCTGTAAAGAAGGAACTGGTTTTCCTTTATATCTAAATTCACTATCATAATCATCTTCTATTATATAACCATCTTTTTCTTCACACCATTTCAATAACTCTAGTCTTCTAGAAATCGGCATAACCATTCCATAAGGAAATTGGTGGGAAGGTGTAACATAGACACTCTAGCAGAACTTTTTCTTAAATCATCTACACAAATTCCATTTTCGTCGATTGGAATAGGATCAAAATCTATTCCTTGATCTTTAAAAACATCTCTTACTCTGTTATAGCCAGGATTTTCGATTGCATATTTATAGTCTTTACCTAACATCATGCATAATAATATCATTAAATATTGTATACCTGCTCCAATAATGATTTGTTCTGGTATGCATCTAACGTTTCTTGATTGGAATAGATATTTAGATATTTCTCTACGCAAGTCTTCTTCTCCTTGAGAATCACCTACTAATAAAAGATTGCTTTCATCCGAATATAGACATTGAGCTGCTAATTTCCTCCATATAGTATACGGAAAATTTTCCAAATCAACATTTCCTGAACTAAAATCTATTAAATATTCAAAGTCATTTCTCTGTTTTATATTTATATCATTTTTATCTCTTGGTGATTGAGTATATAATAAATTATCCTCTAATTTTGTTACAAACATACCTATACGCGGCCTACTTTCCACGTATCCTTCTGCACATAACTGTTCATAAGAAGTCTGAATAGTATTTTGGCTAATGCCTAGATAATTTGCCAATTTTCTTTTTGATGGTAATTTCGTATCTGGTTTAATTGTCCCAATTTCTATTTCACGTTTGATATATTCATATAATTGCACATAAAGTGGTGTGCTCTTTGAGCAATCCAACATAGGCATAATTTCAATCATTCTCTCCATCCCCCACTAACTGATACTATAAAATTAACTAAAACTGATACTTTTTATTATATCAGATTAAACTTATAATTTACAAAAAGGAGGGGTAAATATGAATGCTAAATATGTTGTTATAATTCAGTGTGATATTGCACTTAAAAGGTGCAGTGGGTTTGCTTGTACAAATGCTTTTTACAATAAAGATGAGGTTTTTAAAAATTATAATGATGATACAAGATATATTTCTTTTTCTTGTGGTGGGTGTTGCGGAAAGGGTGTTGCATCCAAATTAGAACACTTTTCAAAAAAGTTAAAAAGCAAAAACAATATAAATAAAGATGAGGTAATAGTTCATTTATCATCTTGCATGGTAACTGATAATTATCACAGCGATAGATGTCCACATGTAGATTATATAAAGAACATAATATCGAAAAAAGGTTATAAAAATTTAGTTGAGAGAACTTATATAAGTAATAATGCACAAAGAAAAAGAGACGAAGGCATTTACAAAAGTTATTAGTAATTTCTTTTTTCATTTTTAGATTTTATTTTAGGCACATGAAAAAAAATAATAGACCAAAGATGCGACGCATATTTTGTGTCAGACAAGGAAGTAAATTCTGCTCATAGCGGGCCTATTAGTAGAATTTACTGACGCAGTATGACGCGAAATAGGCAAGCATACTGGTCTATTATTTTTTTGATTGTGCCTTATTGCTTTCTAGAGTTCGAATTACATTTTTTTCACCAAAGAGATTTATCCAATATACTGCACATTAAATCCTTTCAGATAATGTGCTAAATCTTCTGATATTCCTTTAGCTGCTGAAGCACTACTAAAAATCCTGCAAGGGTTATTCCTATTTGTATAATAGATAAAAGGTTAGTTGGTTCTTCCATAAGCTTTAAGGTAACTATTTCTTAATCTGAAATTTCATCATTATGATCTGAACTCTTAGGTTGGTCAAAGGAATAGAATCTGTAATACATTTCTCCAAAGTTTCTTCCTGTTAATAATTCGAATAGCTTACCTAAAAATAAACCTAAGATAATTCCAGGAGCCAAACTTGAAATTGATGCAATAACGCCCATTCTGCTATTAGGATCTCCACAAAGCATGAGAACTGACATAGCAAGAAAAATCTGTGTTATCAAAATACCAATAACAACTAAGATGAGAGTACGTAACAATTTTTTCTGTTTTCATATAAAACACCTCTTTTCTTATTTAGGCACATTCAAAAAAATAACAAGTCCATCTGCCAAGCCTATTCTCTTTCATGTGCCTTATTAAAATATCAACTGAACCAAAATCATATATAAAATGGTTCCCCCTGCAATTGAAATCAGCATTTGCCTTTTCCAAAAGTGGAGCAATATAATAACCATAATTGAAATCAGTTCTGGAATTGCGTGGTTTCCCCTAAATAAACTCACATCTTTTAGACAATATATAACTAGCATTCCCAAAGCTGCTGAAGGAAGCATTTTTCCAAGATACTGAACATATTTAGGTGTAGGTTTGTCAGATGTAAAAATAAAAAATGGAAGAAACCGTGTTATCACAGTTCCCAATATAACCATGCAAATCATGATAACTCTTTGAATTAAACTCATTGACATTCATATGCACCTACTTTCTCTAGAGGACTTTTCATTAAAGTAAGAGTACCAAGAATCATAAGCATTGAGGGAATAATAAAGTTTTCCCCTCCAAATAGAATAAGGCACAAAAGCGAAAGCCCTAATCCTAGCAATGCGCTGTGATGGGTTGTCTCTTTCATCCATTGTTCAAGGAAAATAACCACAAAAAGCGCGGTCATTACAAATTCAAGCCCATTGGTATTAAATTTAACCAATGCTCCAAAAACACCACCAATAGTGGCTCCAAAAAACCAGTATAAATGATTAAGCAGCGTTACACAAAACATAAACCATCCCTTGTCCACATCTTTTGGAATATTCGCTGTATAGTTTATTGAAAAGGATTCATCACACATACCAAAAATCAAATAGAATTTTTTAAGACCAGTTCCTTTGTATTTATCCAGCATTGAAATTCCATAAAATAAATGACGTGCATTTATCATTAAAGTAATTATAAGTGCGCTAAGGGGATTGAATGTCCCAAGTAAAAGATTAACTGCCACAAATTCTACAGATCCTGCAAAAATCGTTAAGCTCATAAGTACTGGATACACTGGACTAAAGCCTGATACATTCATATAGATTCCATAAGCAATTCCTAAAAACGTAAAGCCTGCAAAAATAGGAATGGTATGCGGAAACGCCGCTGAAAAAGCTTTTTTAATCTCATTTCTTTTTCCCATCTTTTATATACACCTCCTAAAGTTAATAAAATTTTATCATTGTCAATCCATACAATCAACGATATAATTGTATGGATTACAATTTTGTCCGATTATGGAGGTGTTTTATGCCTGTTAACTCTTTTGAAAATTACCCAATGTCATGGAAACCAGACAGGTCCACATTAAAGCGTCCTTTCTACCTTTCCATTGCTCAAGATCTAGAAAATGATATAACAAATGGTTTTTTAGCTCCTGGAACGAAGCTTCCTCCACAGCGAGAATTGGCCGATTTTTTAGATGTTAATTTTACAACAATTACGCGTTCATATAAGATATGTGAATTAAAGGGATTAATTTACGCAGTTACTGGAAGTGGCACTTTTATTTCACCTAATGCAACTCGGTCTATCACAATTTCAACAGATAATTTTTCAGGTACCTGTATCGACCTTGGTTTTGTTGCATCTTTTGAACAATGCAATTATATGCTATTAGAGACTACAAAAAAAGTAATGGAAAAACGATATCTAGAACAGCTTTTTAATTACAATAACCCTACTGGAATGCCTCATCAAAAAATGGCTGGGCTAAATTGGATGGAATCCCTTGGTATCTATGCTGATACGGAGCATTTAGCTATTGTTTCAGGTGCCCAAAATGCACTGGCAATTACACTGTCTGCGTTATTCGAACCGGGAAACCGTATTGCAGTTGATTTTTATACCTATTCAAATTTTATAGAGTTATCGAAAATGTTTCACATTCAATTAGTTCCAATTCTCGGTGATGGAAATGGAATGTTATCAGATGAACTAGAAAATCAATGCCGTCTAAACGACATACATGGCATATTTTTGATGCCATCTTGCTGTAATCCTACTACTATTGTGATTTCTGATGACCGAAAGAAAGAATTGGCTAGAGTTATCAAAAAATATAATTTGATTGTAATCGAAGACGATATTAACGCCTTTTTAACTGCTAGTATTGTCGCTGATTATAAACAACCAATTTTTCAGCTTTTACCTGAACAAACCGTCTATATCTGTAGCACCTCGAAATCCATTTGTTCTGGACTCCGAGTTGCCTATATGGTATTTGGTGATAAGTTCAAAGAAAAGATATTAAAGGCTATTTTCAATATTAATGTCAAAACCTCCTCTTTAGATGGAGAGATTATTACAGAGCTTATCTTATCTGGTAAGGCAAACGAAATTGCTGCTGAAAAAAAGAGGCTTGCTCAGTCTGCAAATAACATCTTCATAGAATATTTTCCTGAGGCTCCTCGCAGTGGGCATCCTCTTAGCTTTTTTAAATGGTTGCCAATATCCGAGAATATGAATGCTCAAGAACTTGAAGCTACTATGCTGCAAAAGGGTATTCGTGTATTTCATTCAGATCGCTTTCTTAGCGGCTCAAATATGCCAGATAAGTTTTTGCGTATTGCACTTGCATCTACTAATTCCCTAGATGAATTGAAAATAGGATTTGAAATTTTAAAAGCACAATTAATATAATTTAAAAGGAACGGATGCAATGTCCGTTCTTTCACATGTTTTTTTCAGTATTTTATTATAATTATTATTTATTTCTTTCGATAAATTCATCAATTATCTTTCGTGCTAGAGTAAATTTTTGAGGTATATTAGGGAAATTGTCTTTTGTAAACCAATCAGCCTGTACTATTTCATTTCCATCAACTTTTATTTCACCAGATTCATATTCAGCAAAAAAGCCAATCATTAATGAATTAGGAAATGACCAAGGAGAGCTCATATGAAATTTGATGTTTTTTATTTTTATTCCAACTTCTTCGAATACTTCTCGTTTTACAGTGCTGAGTAAATCTTCCCCCGCCTCAACAAAACCTGCAATTAAGCTATACCTATTATCCTTGAATCCCCTATTATGAGCAAGAAGTATCTTATCCCCCTTTGTCACTGCGACTATTATTGCAGGACAAATTACCGGATACATTACATGATTGCAGTTAGGGCAAACTTTGGCAAGTTCATCTTCTTTATTTTCTGTTTTAGAACCACATTTTCCACAGAATTTATGAGTTTTATCCCAATTCAATATTTGATTAGCTCTTCCTGCTGCTAAAAAGAATTCTTCATCTACTAGTGCTCCAAATTCATATAATGGCATTAACTCATAATTTTCTGGCAGGCTAAATTCAAGAAATGCTTCTATACCAAAACAAGCTTGTTCTCTAACTTCACCTAAAAAAAATTCGCTTTCGTATTGTATATTTAACTCTTTAATTTCATCTAAAACAGGAATATTTATTGTATTTTCTTCTTTCCTGACTAGTATATTACCTTTGAAAAATGTAAAAAATAAATTATTATATTTACTTTCCTTAGCTGTACTGGATATTATTTTAAAATTATTATTCATATGTTCTAAATCCTTTCATTATAGTTTTACCATATCCCCTGCCTCTTTTATCTTGTTTTACTAATAAGGACTACTCCTTTTTTATGTAAGCCTACGCTATTTAATTATAATTTTAACATAATATTTGCCCTAACAAAGTAAATTAATCCAAATTTATTAGTATAATAAATAAATTTATCTTACCATCTTCCAAAATAATATTTAAATGTAATACATTTATACTAAAAGTATTGAAAAACAATAATTTTATCAATAAAGAAGAACAAAGTGTTGATACAAAATAAAAATTAAGTTTATATTTTGTATCAACACCCTTCTTAATATTATGAATATATATTATTTCTTTATACATGTATTACCTTGATAAAAATATATTTTTATATAAATAATCTGTTTCAGGAAGATAAATTCTAACTCCTGTATCATCAAGTTTGTATTTTGTACCTTCAACAGGATTTTTACCAGCAACTAAATTCATTCCACAAGCATATAAAGCTTCTGCATATGCCCTACCACTTTGATAAACTGACCCTAACATCTCTCCTTTTTCTATTAATTCTTTAGCTTCTGGCGTTACATCAACTCCAACAATTGGAATTGTTTGTGATTTATCGCCCTTATTATATCCATATTCTTGCAAGGCTTTAATGGCACCTATGGCCATAGTGTCATCATTTGCAATTATTACTTCAATTTGAGTGCCGTATTTTAGAAATAATGATTTCATAGCCTCATATGCCAAATCTTCAAGCCAATCACATACTCTAAGTGCTAGCTGATCGGTTTTAATTCCAGCTCCCTCAATAGTTGAGACAGAATATTTTGTCCTTAAAATTGCTTCTTGATTATCACTTTCCCCTTCTAACATTATGTATTGCATTATTCCATCGTTATTTTTGTCAATATATTTTTTACTGGTATCCCATACATCAACAATCATTTTTCCTTGTAACATGCCGATTTGTTCTGAATCTGTTCCTATATACAAAGCTTTATTATAAGATTGTATAGGCGTTGGTGTAAGTGGCTCCCTATTAAATAAAATCACTGGAATATTAGTTTCTTTAATTTTATTTATAACTGCTTGTGATTCTCCCCTATTAACTATATTTAATAATATAAGATCAGTTCCTTCCTCAAGAACCTTATCAATTTGTTTATTTTGAATATCTTGGTTTGACTTGCCATCATAAAAAGTATATACAACCTTATCTGGATTTTCCTTTTGAATATCTTCTAAGTTTTTGCCAATTAATGAAATAAAATCGTCAGTAAAATCTAATAAAAATACGGCTGCTTTTATTGGTTTTGCTTGTGCAAAAACCATATATGAGAGTTTTTTGCTGCAATTTGTTAATGTAACAATAACCATAAATGTTATCATAATAACTTTTAATATTCTTTTCATTTAATCCTCCACAATATAGCAGACTAATTATTTTATAAAAATTTTGATTTCTTTTATCTATGTTATAATTTAGTCTGAATTCAAAATCCTTTACACTACAAATAATTTCTCATTTATATATTCTTATTATCCTTTTAATTTTTAAAAATATACAGCACAATAAAGAGCTATTAAAAATAGAAACTTCTATTTTTAATAACTCTTTATATATAATTATTCTGTTAAATTTAATTCTTTTGGTTTAGAAACTGCACTCATTCTATTATAGATATAAAACCTTGCATATATGTTTAACATAGCAGCCTTAATTACATTTATAGAAATTAAATAGCTTTTAATACCTCTATTCCCAACTTGGAGTTTTTTTCAATTTCATTAATAGTATTATCTATATGCCTAAAAATCTCTTTTGATAATTTTTCAGCTTGTAAATATAAGTTATTTGCTTGTGTTTGATTATTCACCTTGACTGCATCAATTACCTTTATTCCCATACTGTGTAATTCATGATGCACTTTATCAATGGCTGTCCAATCTTTCACTACATCAGGATGAGTTAAATTAATAGAATGATAAAAATGTCCAAATGCACATTTTTTTGAATTAGTTTGTACAGGATAAGTTTTCATTTCACCTACAATTCTTTTTAAACTTATCATCCAATTATTATGAGCTTCCTTGGCTTTTAATAAATTTCTTAATAGTTCTTCATTTGATATTGCATTTGCTCCACCATTTAAAGCTGATATCATTTCCCTTATAATATCACTAAGTTCTGTATCAATTTTAGATACTTGTTTTGCATTTTCTGCACTTTGAATAGCATCAGTATGAATCTCTTGTGTCATATAATTTAATTTTTCTACATCTCTAGTTGATGCTTCCATAGCTATATTTATTTGCTTCGTTGCTTCCTTTATATCTTCCGTTGATTCTGATATTTGATCAACATCCTTAATTGTCTCTTTTAATAGTAACACATTTTCTTTAATGGTATCATGTATTCCATCTAATTTTGAATTCATATTTGTAGTTGAATTCATTGTGCGATCCATACTTTCTCTACCACCAGTTGCTGCATTATGTATATTATTTACAAAAATTCTCATATCATCTAGATTAGTTTTAGTGCTATCTGCTAATTTCCTAATTTCATCAGCCACAACTGCAAAACCTTTTCCATATTCCCCTGCACGTGCAGCTTCAATTGAAGCATTTAATGCTAATAAATTAGTTTGTTCTGCTATTTCTTCTACTCCATTTACTATTTTATTTACTTTATCAGCCATATCAACTAACTGTTTAATTTGTTCATTCATGGTAGTTATATCTTCTATAACATTTTCTTTTAATATTTTAACTTCATTTAATTGGAGCATACCTTCATCATTCTTTTTAACTAATGCCTTCGAAGATTTAGATAATTGGTTCATTGTATCCGAAGTAGTACTTATTGAATTATTCACTTGATTCATACTTGCAGTAATTTCCTCTATTATGGCAAGGTTAGATTCACTTAACAGTGACATATCTTTTGCAAAATCAATTAATTTATTAGCAGAATATGTTGTTTTAACATCAAAATCACTTAATGAAGTGGTACTGCTTAACATTTTTTTTGCACTAATTGACATCTTCTTTTCACTTTCTAAAAGCCTATCAAAGTGTTTAAATATTGTTCTATGAATAGGATAATCCACCTTCGGATTTTCAACTACTTTTCCACTAAGTCTATCTTCAACATTTTTGATTATGCAAGCCGCTTCATCACAAGGTGCTTTCTTAAAAAATTTCATGGTAATTTTCCCCCCACTATTTTATTGCCTCAATACATTTAATAATATTTAAATTTATATTATACCATTTTATTTAAGTATATTAACATTTATATTTAAATGCAACCCTGAAAAACTATCCACTTAAAGTAATTAATCACGCTCCATATATTGCAAATAGCAAGTATATCTCTACCTTTTTTAATCTATATGCTATAATTAGACTGTTGTTTTTCTACTTTGCTAAAAAAATAGTACAAACAATTAAATTATTTATTAGAAATATTAAAAAATAATTTAAATTAAAACATTTATCGTAAAGGAGACTTTAATGGAAGTTAAGAACGTAATTGACATTGCTCTTACTGCAGGAGAAATATTGCTAGCCAATGGTGCTGAAAATTACAGGATAGAAGAAACAGTGTCTAAAATATGTACATCCTATAGCTTAAATGGAGAATGTATAGCTATGTCTAATGGAATTCTACTATTAATTGAAGATTTTAACGGAGAAAAAATTACTTCTATGAAAAAAGTAAAAGACAAGCATGTAGATTTGTATAGAATAGAACTCATTAATTCTTTTTCAAGAAATCTTGAAAAGAATCCATTGCCATACGATGAAGCTAAAAAAAGCTTAAATAAAATAGAAGCAGCACCTAATTTCACTATGAGAATTAGAACACTTGCTGCTTGCATGACTGGATTTATTTATACACTATTTTTTAATGGAACTATACTAGATGGGATAGCAGCTATTATGATTTGTTTTATTACATATATATTATTTGAAAAAGTTTCACAGCTTGGATTTTTTCAATTTCTAGATTTTTTTCTAGCAGGGGTTTTAATTGGGGGCGCAAGCATTTTTGCTCATTTTCTAATTCCTGCTATTAATTATCATAATGTAATCACAGGAGCAATAATGATTTTACTCCCAGGAGTTGTACTAACTAATGGCATAAAAGATGTTCTCTGTGGTGACTTTTCAGCAGGGACTGCAAAGTTTTTCGAAGCAATGATTGTTATTATAGCTGTAGGAGTCGGAATTGGAACCTCATTATTTATTAGCCTGAAAGGAATCTAATTAATATGTTAATTAAAATGACTTTATTATCTTTTTTAGGAAGTGTATTTCCTGTTATATTATTTAATATTGATAGAAAAAAAATCATATGGTGTGGACTAGCTGGTGCTCTTGGCTGGATTGTATACAGCCTAAACTTATCCTTAACCGGAAGCGAAGTAATTGGTTCATTTTTTGGTGCTTTCGCTGTTAACCTCTACAGTGAACTTATGGCCAGGATAATAAAAACCCCGGCATCAATGTTTTATGTTCCAGGGATTTTTCCATTAGTACCAGGTATAACTGCCTATAGTACCATAATTGCTATAGTTCAAGCCAGCTTTTCAGCCGCTTTAAGCAGAGGTATATTAACTTTGGCTATTGGGGGGGCTATAGCCTTTGGTATAATGTTGTCATCCACTATTGTGAGGCTAATTTCTAATATTATAAAAAAATAATAGGTAGTTTTGTATTTTAATAAAACTACCTTTTGCCATAAAAACATACTACAATATGCTTATCTATTATAATTAATTTATTTAAACTAGCTCTACTCTATTTTTAATGTTATTAATTGCTGTCTGCTCTTCTTCGCTTAAACTTGAGATATACTTATTAAATTCAAAATACCATTCCTTATTATATTCATTTCCTAAACTTAGATCTGACACATATTTTGATAATAAGATTATTTCCATCTTGGATAAATTTTTAAATAGTTCATTAAATTCATCGTTAAATAAGCATTCAGCTTCTAACATATCCACTAAATCATCCAAGCTGTTAATATTATTCTTTATTAATTTAATCTTATCTTTAATTGAAGAACATTCCCTAATTCTTTCACTTAATTTTCTGAAAGCGGAATTACTCAATTTTGTGCCATCCATATACTCAATTAACTCATTATTTTTACTTTTATTAAATGATATAAATACTGTTTCTAATTTATTTAACTCAATACTTCCGTTAATATATGAAGTGATCTTAACTACAGAATTTCTAATGTAATTTATTAGCTCTTTATTTTCTATACCTAAAATCTCACAACAATTATCTGCATATTTTAATAGTGATCCTTGTAATTCTTCCACTGATAATTTGCTTAGCTTATCCTTTATTCGTTCCCTATCCATACTGCTTATATTAAGACGCTTTAGAGACTTCTCACTAATTACTAATCCCAACGCATTTATCAGTACTAATTCAAATATATTTATTAGCAATAATTCACATTTCTCATCATATCCATTTAGCAATTCAGTAATTTCATTAATATCAAATTTACTGCAAAATTCATTTTCTAAACTTAATGTCTCTAAATATTTTTTTATATACTCAATACCTTTATAGTTCATATTGTCAATACAAAGCTGATAATCTATAGATCCTGAGCCTTCATGAGGCACAAAAAACTCTTCATATTCTTTAAAAAATAATGGGATGCCATAATCTATAGTATCGTTATATGAATAATTATCAACCTTAAGTTTGTTTTCCTGAATTTCTTTCAATAGCTTTTTACTTTCTACTACTTCTTTCTTTATTAAATCATTTCCTGCTTTAAGCATATCAAACAAACTTGTATTCTTTAACTCTTCTAATATTAATTCAAAATTATCAAAAGATTTTAAATACACTCCTATTGTGTAATCAATACCTTCCATTAGCCTTTCAGCCACCTCAATCATAACTGAACTACTGGCATCCTTTGTGTAATATTTTAATTGTACTTTTAAAGTTTCTAATCTCTCAAGAGCGATCTTTTTTAAGATTTCATCATCTAGTAATTTTTTCTCATAACAAGCAATTAAAATATCTTTAAAAAAGTAGTCTTCTCTTAATGTATTTTCTATGAAATAATCATATTTTCTAATACTTTCACAAATGCCCATAGTTTATCAATCCTTTTCACTCTCAAGATTTGTATAATCTTTTACACCATTTCTTATATTGTCAGCAATTTTATACAATACTTTTCCCTCTAAAAGTTCTAAAGATCCTTGGCAATAGTTATCAAAATACTCCTTCATGATTTCTATTAACTCATCATCGCCTATATAATCTAAGGTTTCATTCTTATAATTATAGAAAATTTCTACAAGTTCATTTATTGTATCACTATAATTATATTGAGAGATATATGGCGAATCACAAAATGCTGTAATAATTTTATTTATGATTTGACCATTAAATTCTATTCGTCCACTTTTTTCAAGTGCAATACTTCTTGTTTTAATTATTTCCTTTACATCTTCCGCATTGAGCGTTAATCCATATTCAAGCGTAAAATCATTGCACTCAATTACTTCATTAAATATCTGCTTTTCTAGTGAGTTTTCAAATAAATTCATAATTTCATTCAACTTTAAAACTTCCTTTCAAAAAACTATTGACATGTATTTTAAAATGTGTTATGATTAAATTGAATGGTTATAATTGTATATTATAACATTGACATTTTATATTGTCAATGTATTTTAACGTAAAAAGAGTATCTCTCATGGGAAAGATACTCTTTTTTTAATTACTTTTCAGATTCATCTTCATTATACTATTGTCAATAAAATCATACGCTCTTTGTATTTCCATTTCATAGTCACTATTAATTTCAAAATATTCAGCACCATTTTCTATACATTTTTTCCTTAGCTCTTCATGCTCCTTAATAAATTGCGCAATCTGTCTACTTTCTTCATAGTTACGAGTCTCTATGGCATTTCTGTACTCAATAATATTTGACACAAATTTTTCTTTTATATAATCAGCTGAGAATCCTATTAATACTGATATAATTTGATCTAAATATTCTTTTTCAAAGTCCTTAACCAAGTGAGGCAATAAATAACAGCCTTCTATAATTATATTTTGGTTATTTTCAATATTTGTCATTATAATCCCTTTAATTATAGGCCATAACTTTTCCCCTATGACTTCACTGCTATCCATTGGAGTGAAACCACAATTACTATCGCCTCTAAATAGTCCCATTTTTAAGTGATCAATTGAAAAATAGGGTATTTTATATCTTTCAAGTAGTTTTTGAGCCATTAATGTTTTTCCAGTGGAACTAACACCACCAAGCAATATAACCATAATCTAAAACCCTTTCGTATATGTTATTTCTTACTTCGTCAATAATATGAAACTTTCTATTAATTGGCTGATAGAAAGCATACGTATAATTCTATTTGCCTACCCTTAATAAATCCAATTTTTCATTCTTACCGCATTTATCACTAGGGTACGTTTCACAATTTAATTATTTTTTAATTACAATTTAGGGCACATTTAAAGAAGATTGTTTATTAGCTTTGATATTCATATTTGGCTAACCATTTGCTAATAATATATGTTCATTTACCATTCTATTACCAGTTTATTTCTAACCCTACTCCAACTTCTCTCACAGGCAGATTTTTATGTATCTCTGTTCTAACAGCAAATGAAGTACAATGGCAAGTGTATAATTCCTTTAAATTGTTCTACTTTAGGTTATTTTTACTTTTGTATGTTATAAAAACTATTTACTCATATGTTCAGATAATTTTAAAAGGTTATTTGATACTTCACTTAATCTTTGGTTTCCAGATGCGATTTGTTCTGCTTGTGCAGCTTGTGTTTCACCTATAGCAGAAAAATTACTTAAAGCATCTACTATGGAATTTATATTAGTTTTAATCGTTTCTAATGTTTCACTAATTTGCCCTGTTGAGTCTTTGCTATTAGCAGCAAGTTTTCTTATCTCACCAGCTACAACATTAAATCCTTTTCCATGTTCACCAGCTCTTGCTGCTTCAATTGCTGCATTTAGACCTAATAAATTTGTTGTATTAGCTATACTTTTTATATATGATATTATACTATCCATACTTTCAATACTACTTTGAGTTTCATTTATTAGTCTATTAACATTTTGACTATTTGCAGCTAATTCTTGCGTAGACGCTGACAATTCCTCAGAAGATGCCGCCAATTCTTCTGAAAATGTCTGAAACACATCTATCATTTCATTTAATTCATTTTCTTTTTGTAAAGAGACTGCATATGTAATTGTTCCAACAACATTATTTGTACCTGGATTAACTACTGGCACTCCATAAGCAATAATTGGAAAACCAAAAGTTTCTTTTGGATAATTTAACGATTGCTTACGTCTAGTTTTTATTGCATTTTCTGAAACCCCACCCTTTACTATTGGCATATCCTCGCTTATATTCAATTTAAAGGTTTCCGCCTGCTTAAAAATTACAAACCTTTCCTTGTCTGTAATTGACATAGCTACATCAGATGCAAATAACGTTGGTAAAACGCTAAATCCTGCCTTTAGTGCCTCAAAAAATTCTTCATCATTCATGTGCATTTTCTATTCAACTCCATAACTTAATAATTTAGTACCATTATGTACTAATTATAGCATATTATATTACCATCGCATTATTCAATTTTCAAAGAACATTTTTTTATTTACCTGATTGTTTCCTTTCATTTCTAAAATCATAGGAATATTATTTCGTATATCATTACTATTCTTGTTATTCCCCATATTATTATTAACCGAAGTCATATTTTCACAAGCAATTTCTAACTTACAACTATCATTAGCATCAAATTTTACTGCTTCATTTTGAATTGGCTTATTTTTTGATTCATTATCTCTCTTTTCATATACTTCTACTTCCTGTTTTAGATTGTCTATCACTTCAGTTTCAATATTCTTTTCTTCTTTTTCTTTATCACTAAATTTAACTTTTTCCTTAATCTTAATATTTTGGTGCTTTATTAATTTTAGAGAAAAGAAAAAAGATACCATCTTTTTAACAGAAAGTGGCATCTTTTTAAATTTAATTAATCTATTGATATATATCTATCATTTAATTTTAAAATTAAAGTCTATCTCTTTGCATTTGCAAGCTAATTTCAATCCTACAATTTTCATAATCATAACATAACCCGAAGTTATATCAAACATATCTAACATGTATTTCTGTTATATATTATTAATAAATATAATATTAACTAATAGTTAATTTATTTAATTCGTAGGTGGAATAATTATTAGGAGGGTAATCTATGTACAAAGATATACAAAATAAATTCAATGATATTTCTCAAAAATATGATAGTCAGAGAAAAAAATTAATACCTTGCTTTGAAGACTTTTATAGTATTTCAACAGCTATTGCTGAAACTGATTTAGATAATCCTAAAATTTTAGATTTAGGTGCTGGAACTGGAATTTTTTCTGAATATATATTAAAAAAGTATCCTAAAGCTTCACTAACCTTAATAGATATTTCAGAAAAAATGCTTGAAATTTCTAAATTAAGATTTAAGAATGAAAACAATATAAAATATATTTTTGAGGATTATTTATCTTATGATTTTAATGAAAAATATGATATTATTATTTCTTCATTATCAATTCATCATCTTATTGATGAAGAGAAATTTAAATTATTCAAGAAGTGCTACTCTCTTCTTAATATTGGTGGCATATTTATTAACGCAGATCAATTTCAAGGGGAAACACCTTATATAGAAAGTTTAAATAAGAAACTATGGAAATTAAAAATTGAAAATAGTGATTTATCTACCGAAGAGCTATTATCCTGTTATGAAAGAATTAAATTAGATAAGGAGGCTACATTAAGTCAGCATATTAAGTGGTTTAAAGAATGTGGATTTAGCGATATAGGATGTGTCTATAAATACCATCACTTCGGAGTTATATGTGGAAGGAAAAACACTTAATTTTTAAAATATGGATAGCAAATCATTCTTAGGGAGTTAATTGTGAAGAATCAACTACTAGAATTTTATCATGTAGTTGATTCTCAAATTCCTATTTCTTAATGTAATTGTCCCTACCTTATTAGCAAATGAAGCCATACTTTTTCATTCTCTCCATTAACACTTAAATACGTTCCTTTAGATCCTAAAGTTGCTTATAAAACCTAAACATTACAATTTAATATCCATTTAGCTTTTTTACCACTATTCAATAGTAAATTCATGAGTTTTTAAGTCAGCCTTTAAGACAGCAATATATTTACCACATTTTCTAGTTATTACAAGTTTGTTACCATCAATTTCTGTAATGCATTCTCCATCTAATCCAAATGCCGGATTAGTATTACGGAATTTCATTAAATCCCTAATATCATTTACTATTTTTCTATTTTCAAAGTTTTCTTTAATTTCCTCTTTTGAATAATAGTGACGATTAATATCTCTACCATTTTTAGTTGATTCCATTAATTCAATATCATTTCCCCCTGCAAGCATTCCTACATAA
>JARLHR010000205.1 GCA_031292145.1 Clostridium sp.
GGAATTAAGTCTTAATGCAGATGGTTCCACAATTAATAGTAATAGGATAGATAATTTTGGACTCACTGCTCAAGCTTATAATAAAAATATTAATTATGATCTTAATTTTATAGCGGATACCACTTCAATTGATTTAAATGGAAATTTCAATTTTACTGATGGACAAGCTATTTCATATAAATTAAAAGGTGATATTAATAAGCTTGATCTATTTAAAATTGTAAAAGATTCTTCTCTTATTAGTAGCCTTAATTTTACTCTGGATGCAGAAGGGGATGGATTCAATCAGGACAGTCTCAATTTGTATCTAACTTTATTTTTAAAGAACTCAACTATAAACGGTATTTTTATTGACTCTACTCGGGCAATTGCCGACATAAGAAAAAATCAGGGTAACGGCAGAATAATCAATGTAATTTCTGATCTGGCTGATATTACAATTTCTGGAGATTTCACCATTGCCGGCATAGTAACATCCTTGTCGAAGGAAATCAATTTGATTTCAAACGTATCGAAAGATAAAATTCAGGAGATATTACCCCCGAATAGTCCTTTGCCTCTAAGAACTGAAATTATAACGACGCAATTAAAAAAGAACAAAAGCAAACCTGCGGTTGGTAATACAACTTCTATGAAATATCTGATTGAATTTAAGGATTTTGCGCTTCTTTCGTTATTTCTTGGTCATGCTCAAATAGAAATAAATGGGGAAATGTCCGGAGAATTAAGAGACACAAAAGATAGTACTTGTTTTTCTTATAGTACTTCTATAGACTATATAAAATATCACAATAATGATGATGTGTTTTTTCTTTCAAAACTTAATTTGGATATAAATGTTGCGAATGATCACAAGGTCGAAAAGCTTGAGAATATGTCAGCTTCACTTCATTTAAGAACTGATAGGGTTTTTGCAGGCGCCGATATTCAAGATATCCTGTTGGATATAAACCTGAAAAATAAAATAGCAAACTTTAAATTTTATTCAGCTGTGGAAAATTCTTATGTAAAGTTAAATGGTGATATCGATATTTCAACTAATATTGCCAAAATGTTGTTTGATACACTTGATCTCAATTATAAAGGTTTCGTATTGAGGAATAAACAAAAGACTGA
>JARLHR010000027.1 GCA_031292145.1 Clostridium sp.
ACAAACCCTGCCACTTCAAGCTTTTCTCTGCTTTGTAATCAACATTACAAACCGCCGAAATCACTTTCGTTTCGGGTCGTTTCACTTTGTGGCTTACTTACTTGACTTGTAAGCCCTACGCCGTAAAATTTCAGTTTTCATTTTTTTTCATTTTTTTCTATTTTTATAAAATAATTTGAACCCCCTTTATTTTCCTCTTTTTATATTCCCCTAAAATGTACTCATTTTTTATTTTTGTAATAAATTGACTTAAAGATTTATTACTATAATAATATATATACTACTATGGAAGAATACAGAATTATCAAAGATTATTCTAACTATCAGATTTCTAATGTTGGCAATGTTAAACATTTTGATGAAATATTACCTGAACAAAATATATTTGAAAATTTATGTGATTGTTATGATATAATTTATAAAAATAGCAATTGTTCTAAGTCCTTTCGTATTCGAGATAAAGGTTCAAATAGAACATTATCAATACATAGATTAGTTGCTGAAGCATTTTTATCAAATCTAGATCATAAAAAATTTGTTCTTCATAAAGATGGAAATGGTTATAATAATAATGTTGAAAATTTATACTGGTCAAAGACTGCTAATAATATTAGCAATAAGCCTAATAACAATCCATTATTTAAAGGAAGTAAAGATTGTCCCTGTGGTGGAAAATATACTTGGGGTTCAAAATCAACACATATCAGGACTGATAAACATAAAAAGCATCTAAAGAAATTATAGAACACATCATTTTCTTTTTATATTTAATTCAATTAAAACAATACTATTATTGTTTTATTTTTTCGATGAAGACAGTGATGAGACTCGAACTCACAAGGAATATTTCCCAAAGATTAGCAATCTTCCGCGTTTACCATTTCACCACACTATCAATATACAATGTTATGTAATTTTTAAGTTAATTACAAATAATATACAATATCCAAAATACCCGAAGTACCAGCATTAATATTTAATTTATAATTTTAAACAATATTAATAATTATATGAAACATTCAAGAATATATATGAACAAATTAAGAGGAGGGAATATAGAAGAATTTATAAAAAAAAATATTAATAGAAAAAATATAAAAAATTCGGATGATATAGAAGACTATTACAATCCTGACGCAGTTACTGCATTATGTTATATTTACGAATTAATGCAAAGACATAATGATTGCTATATTGTTATTAATGAGAAAAATACTAAATTTTCTAGGTTTTACTGGGATTTTGCATTAAAACGAGAAGATAAATACAGTAAGAAAATGCAGGAATTAGAGGATTTATACGAAGGTTTGAGCGAAGATGAATATGAAGAAAAGTTAAGTGAAGGAATGAAAAACTTTAAATATAAAATTACTGTTGATGCGAATTATAATATGCCATTACCGGAGTTCTTCAAAATTATCAATTCACAAAAACGGCGATTTGTAATTGTTCCAATGTATTTAGGTTCTAGACTGACACAACATCACAATATTATAATTATTGATACGCAACTAAAAACATTGGAACGATACGAACCACACGGATTTGAAACAGGATTTACTGATGATAATGAATTCGGAGATGATGTGGATGAATTAAATGAAACTGGTAAACAAATTAATACAATTTTGGAAAATGTTTGTAAGACATATAAATATAGCTTTATATCACCAATGGATCTAACGCCAGAACTGACAAATGATTTGTTAAAAAAATTTAA
>JARLHR010000206.1 GCA_031292145.1 Clostridium sp.
CCGGTATTAGATCTTTTACTTCTTCCCAAAACTCATCAGTTATTTCCCATGATTGCTTTTGTATCATTTGTATCACCCTTTATGTCTTTTTCTTAATTATCGGATGATACGTAAAACTATTTAGGGATAAGCTCTAAGTATTTTCTAGATAAGCTTATGAAAGGTGAAGCTATTGAAGATGCTTTATCACAATTAACAAGCTCAGAAAATACTGGTTTTATAAAATATCTAGATTTACTTACTAGTGAGAATTTGGGATATTATTGTAATGAAAAAATAATATCTGGAAGTTACACTAAAGAAAAAGTTATTCATAGAAAATTATCTACTGTATGGTTTGAATTAAGAAAAGCTTGTAATTTAAATTGCTATCATTGTTATATGGATTGTAATAGCAGCAGTGATATAGATTTAAATCTATTGAATATTAATGATTGGAAAAAAATAATTGACCAATTAAAGGAATATAAACCTAAGAAGATTATTTTAATAGGTGGGGAACCGCTATTATTTAAGGATATTATTGAAATTATAAATTATTGTAAAGAAGTGTGTCTAAAATCGGAACTAGTCCTGTACTCAAATTTGACTTTATTAACAGAAAAAATAACAGAAGCCATTGTAAGAAATAACGTTAAGGTAATTACGTCAGTTTATTCGAATAAACCAGAAATTCACGACAAAATAACTGGGAGAGAAGGAAGTTTCAATATTACAATATCAAATATAAAGAAATTAAAAGCACTTGGGGTTTATATAAAAGCCAATAGTGCTATAATGAGTTATAATTTTAAGAATATTTCAGAAATACAATCTTATACATATGAATTAACAGGTGTTCATAGCAAAATAGATATAGTAAGGGATGTCGGACTATCTAAAAATCATTTAATTCCTTTAGAACTAGAAAATAAATTCGAAAGAATTAGAAGTAAACCTAATTTTAAACCGTTAAATGAAGCGCAGTTTCAAAAAAATTATTCAGGAAATAGCTGTTGGCAAGGTAAAATAAATATTACTTGCGATGGGTATATTACTCCATGCATAATGGGAAATTGCTTTTTAAATAAAAAGTTTAATACTCAAAAAAATGATATTAATGAGATTGTTGATGAGTATTTAATTCCACAGTTTTGGCGTATTTCAAAGGATTTTATTAATGAATGCAAAGATTGTGAATATAGATATGTTTGCAAGGATTGCAGACCAATATGTACTGAAAAGGCCGATATTTATTCTAAAGGGGGATTGTGTAATTATGATCCTTATTGGGGTGAATGGAGAAGCAATTGAAGACTTAGACTTATGTGGTGACTTAACTAAATCATAAATATTTTTAAATATTAGTATTTTCTATAAATAAAATTTATCTCTTTCTAAGCCAATCAGACGATAATGTGACACAGACTAGTATTGCTAAGATGGCTGATATGGATGTAATGACAGTATCCCAAATTGTCAAAGGGTTGGAAAAAAAAGAATTCATAGAACGAAGAGCCAACCCAAATGATAGCAGGGCTAATACAGTTATACTGTTGCCCAAAGGTCAAGAAATGGTAAAGCTAGCCCTTCCTATAGTTGAAAAAACAGATGATGAGTTTTTCGGTGTTTTACATGAAAATGAAAGTGTTTTCCGCCAATACCTCAAACAAATGGAGTAGTCACTAAATTGATAAAATATTTATACATAATTACTAGACTTTGAATGGATATCTATACCAGAAATAAAATACATTTGTGTGAAGCAGGCATTTGAAAATTTCGATGCTAAAAGAACTTAGAGGCAGGTTGTTCCACTTAAGCTTGTCAAGCCTAATGGCTGGAGCAAGCTTAAGTGGGGGCAACCTGCCTCTTAGTGATTTCAGCGAAATTTTCATAGCCCTGTAGAACACAAATGTATTTTGTTTCGGTAAGCTACCACATAAGTCTAGGTGATATATAAGATTACAACTTTCTATGTGTAAAACTCTTTGTTTTATTAGCATAATCAGCAACAATATTACCATTACCGTATAATTTATATTTATAGATAAGAAGTCCATCAAGTCCAACTGGTCCTCTAGCATGAATCTTATTTGTGCTTATTCCAACTTCTGCACCAAAGCCATATCTAAAGCCATCACTAAATCTAGTAGAACAATTCCAAAATACATTAGCAGAGTCAACTAGATTCATAAATAATTCTGCCTTATCTTTGTTTTTAGTAATAATAGACTCAGTATGCCCTGAGGTATAAGTATTTATATGTTCTATAGCTTCTTCTAAGCTTTTAACTACTTTTATGGAAAGCTTATAATCAAGGTATTCTGTTTTCCAATCTTCATCTGACGCTGGTTTTACAGAAATAATTTTTTGAGTTTCATTGCAGCCTACCAATTCAACGTTCTTTTTATCTAACTCTATTTTTAATAAAGGAAGAAATCTTTTAGCAATATTTTCATTTACTAAAAGAGTTTCAGTAGCATTACAAACAGATACATATTGAGTTTTTGAGTCTACTACAACATTTACTGCCATTTCTAAATCTGCTTCTGCATCCACATAACAATGGCATATACCATCTGCATGGCCCATAACTGGAATATTTGAATTGTTCATTATATATTGAACAAATTCATTTGAACCTCTTGGTATTATTAAATCTATGTATTTATCTAATTTTAACATTTCATTTACATCTTCTCTTGTTTCTATAAGATGAAGCCAGCCTTCAGGTATCCCTACTGCTTCAGAAGCTGTTTTTATGATTTCAAATAAAATTCTATTTGTATTTAATGCTTCTCTTCCACCTTTTAAAAGAGCAGAGTTTCCACTTTTTAAACACAAAGTAGATATTTGAACTAAAGCATCTGGTCTTGATTCAAATATAACTCCAGTTACCCCTATAGGACAGCTTATTTTATAAAGTTCTAGACCTTCGTCTAATTCTGTAGCAGCTAAAGTTTTTCCTACAGGATCAGGTAGATTTATAAGACTTTCTATTCCACTTACCACATCATTAATTTTGCTTTCATCAAATTTTAGACGTTTTAATAATGGATCTGATAGATTTTCTTTTAAACTTCTTTCTGTATCTTCTTTATTTGCCTTAATTATTTCGTCTTGTCTATTTAATAAAGCATTTAAAATTTCTATAAGAGCCTTATTTTTTAAATCAGTATTGCAATTCGCAAGAGCTATAGATGCCTTTTTAGCTGAAGCCGCAGACTCTTTAATATTCATATCCAATCCCTCATTTCTGTATTTTTTTATTAAAAATGATACTATAGTTTAGCTTTTTTCTCAACACTATATTGATTTTTAATTGGGAAATTGAAAATAATTTATTGATTTTACTGAAATAGTGTTTATAAAAACATATATCCTATATATAACATAATTGAGAGGGAAAAATTAAGGAGTGTGGTAAATATGAGAGAAAGAAAACATGTAAAATTCAGAGTTGATATGTATGATGATACTAAATTTAAGATAATAGATATGAAGCCAGAAAGAGATCTTATTCATTATGTTTGGACTAGACTTGTAACATTAGCAGGAAAAGTGAATTTAGAAGGGGATTTGTATATTTCAAAAAACATTCCATATACAATAGAAACATTATCAATAGAATTTAATAGGAGTATTGATCAAATTAAGTTGGCTTTAAATGTATTAATGGAATTACAAATGCTTGAACTTACTAATGAAAATATTTATAGGGTAAAAAATTTTGCAAAGCATCAAAATATTAAGGTAAAGGAAAAAAATGAATCTAAACCTAAGAATGAAGATATAAAGGAAGAGGATGTTCAGGTAAAAGAAAACTTAAAGAATGAAACAAATTATACTGAAGTTAAAGAAACTGATAATAAAATAAGACAAAACAAGGTGGAATATGTTAGGAATAGTGAGAATAGTAATTTAGAGGTTACTAATAAAGATATAAACAAAGTAGAGATTAACATGAATAACGAAAATATTAATAATAATTCGCAGAATACTATCCCTATACTTTTAAATACTGAGAAAAGCAAGAAAAAGGCAAATAACAAAAAGAAAAATAACAACACACTTGAAACCACGGATGAGGAACCAGAAGATAATCCGATGTTTTGGTTTAGCGATGGAAATGAAGCACGACCTTTAGCAGAAGGGGAACGTGTTGTGGGATCGTGGTCTTTTTAATTGGCCATTTTTCTAAATAATATTCATTTAATCTGGAGGATAGCAGTATTGATGATAGAATTCTGCGGCTCATTATGAAATAGAACGATATTTAGAGATTAAAAGATGTACTGCTTTGCAATATGGAATAATATCCGAAATGTATTTTGTGAATTTTCAGAAAATAATGTATAATAAAAATATAATCTTAAAAACATACATTTAGTCGAAATATGGTCAATATATTTTAAGAAATATTATGTTGAAATGCTTTACTTATAATTTTAAAAGCATAAGGTATATTCGAAAAAATAATAAGTCAGCATAGTCTATTGATTTATTATTTTCTTTCATATGCCTAAACAATAATGTTGAGAGGGGTAGAAAAAATGAGTAGACTTGATATTACAACACCAAACAGGGCTCAAACTGTTGTTGAAGGCCTTTATAAAGATTTAGAGCGTCGAATTATTGCCAGCCCTCCTGGACTATGTCCAGTTGATATGGCAGCTTCATTTTTAAAATTATGCCATGCACAAACTTGTGGAAAATGTGTTCCTTGTAGAGTCGGTTTAGGGCAATTGGAAAGCTTGATTAATGATGTTTTGGATGGGAATGCAACATTAAATACTATTGATTTAATCGAAAAAACAGCACGAGTAATTTCAAATTCTGCTGATTGTGCCATTGGATATGAAGCAGCTAATATGGTATTAAAAGGTGTTAAAGGCTTTAGAAGTGATTATGTAGAACATATTAAAAATAATAGATGCATATGCAATTTAGATCAGCCTGTTCCATGTGTAGCTTTATGTCCAGCAGGCGTAGATATTCCTGGATATATTGCTCTAGTATCAGAAGAACGATATGCTGATGCAGTTCGCCTTATTAGAAAAGATAATCCTTTCCCAACTGCTTGTGCACTTATTTGCGAACACCCATGTGAGGCTAGATGTAGACGTAACATGATAGATGATTCAGTAAACATTCGTGGACTAAAGCGTTATGCTGTTGATCATGCAGGAAAAGTACCAGTACCAGCATGTGCTCCAGCTACAGGTAAAAAAGTTGCAGTAATTGGTGGGGGACCGGGTGGCTTAAGTGCCGCATATTTCCTTTCACTTATGGGCCATAAAGTAACAATTTACGAAAAACGTGCTAAACTTGGTGGAATGCTTCGCTATGGAATTCCAAGTTATCGTTTACCGAGGGAACGTCTAGATGAAGATATTGAAGCTGTTATTTCTACTGGTGTAGAAATAAAAACTGGCATTACCATTGGTAGTGATATTTCAATGGTTGATCTTAAAAATAGCTATGATGCTATTTACATTGCTATTGGTGCACATACAGATAAAAAAATAGGTATTGAAGGTGAGGAGAGCAATGGTGTCATTTCAGCAGTAGAAATGCTACGTAGCATTGGTGATAATACTCCACCTAATTTTACTCAAAAAACAGTTGTAGTAATTGGTGGAGGAAATGTAGCAATGGATGTTACAAGATCTTCAGTTCGCCTTGGAGCAAAAAAAGTTATAAATGTATATAGGCGTAGAAAAGTAGACATGACAGCATTGCCGGATGAAGTAGAAGGTGCTATTGCTGAAGGTTGTGAAATATTAACACTTAAAGCACCAGTTAGAATCGAAAAAGATAATGCTGGAAATGTTGTAGCACTATGGGTAAAGCCTCAAATAATTGGCAATATAGATGGAGCCGGACGACCTACAATAGTAGATTCAGATGAAGATGAAGTTAGAATTTCTTGCGATATTGTTATTGTAGCAATTGGACAAGGTATAGAATCTCGCCATTTTGCAGAACATGGTGTACCTGTTAAAAGAGGTGTTATTGAAGCACTAAGTTCTAGCGGAATTGAAAATAGTAAAGGAATATTTGCTGGTGGTGATTGTGTAACTGGCCCTGCAACTGTAATTCGTGCAATTGCAGCAGGTAAAGTAGCAGCAGCTAATATAGATAATTATTTAGGGTATAATCACATTATTAAAACTGTTGTAGAAATTCCAACAGCAAGATTAGATGATAGACCAGCTTGTGGACGAGTTAATATGCTGGAAAGAGATGCAATGGAACGAAAAAATGACTTTGAGCTTATAGAACAAGGAATGACTTGTGCTGAAGCACATCAAGAGTCATTTAGATGCCTTAGATGTGATCACTTTGGATATGGAGTATTTAAGGGAGGGAGAGTTGAAAAATGGTAAATTTAAAAATTGATAATATACTAGTCGAAGTTAAAGAAGGTACTACCATTTTAGAAGCAGCTGGACTTGCTGGAATTCCTATTCCAAGTCTTTGTTATTTGAAAGGAATAAATGAAATAGGTGCATGTCGTGTCTGCGTAGTTGAAGTAAAAGGAAAAGAAAAGTTACTCCCTGCTTGTAATAATATGGCCGAAGAAGGGATGGAGATATTTACAAACAGTCCTAGAGCTAGAGAAACTCGAAGAACCAATGTAGAGCTTATTCTTTCACAACATGACTGTCATTGTGCAACTTGTGTAAGAAGCGGTAATTGTAATTTGCAAAAAATAGCGAATGATTTAGGCATAATAAATTTAAACTATAAAAAGAAAGTTGAACCTTTTCTATGGAATGAAGATTTTCCTTTAATACGTGACGCAGGAAAATGTATTAAATGCATGAGATGTATTCAAATTTGCAATAAAGTGCAAAGTCTCAATATTTGGGATGTTGCCAATACAGGATCAAGAACAACAGTTGATGTATCTTATAATAGAAGAATAAAAAATTCAGATTGTTCCCTATGTGGACAATGTGTTACTCATTGCCCAGTAGGTGCATTAAGAGAAAGAGATGATACGGAAAAGGCCTTTGCAGCTCTTGCGGATCCAGATAAAATTACGGTAGTACAAATAGCACCTGCTGTTAGAGCAGCATGGGGAGAAGCTCTTGGTCTCTCACGCGAGGAAGCAACTGTTAAACGTCTAGTAGCAGCCTTAAGGAGAATGGGCTTTAACTATATTTTTGACACAAATTTCTCAGCAGATCTTACTATAATGGAAGAAGGAAATGAATTTTTAGAAAAAATAAGTAATAAAGAAAATAATATACTTCCAATGTTTACATCTTGCTGTCCTGGCTGGGTACGTTTTTTAAAGTCACAATACCCTGACATGGTTAACCAACTTTCAACGGCAAAATCTCCACAACAGATGTTTGGTGCAGTGGCAAAAAGTTATTATGCAAAACTTTTAAATGTACATCCATCAAAGATTTATTGTATTTCTATAATGCCTTGTATTGCTAAAAAACATGAAGCTGAAATTCCTGTAATGAATGATGCAGGAGCAGGCCAAGATGTCGATTTAGTTCTTACTACCCGTGAAGTAGAAAGAATGGTAAGGGCAGAACATATAATATGCAAGGATTTAAAAGAAGAAGAGTTTGATATGCCTCTTGGAGTTAGTTCTGGAGCAGGGGTAATCTTTGGAGCTACAGGTGGTGTTATGGAGGCAGCTCTTAGATCTGCATACTTTATAGTTACTGGTAAAAATCCAGAACCAGATGCATTTAAGGATGTAAGAACTACTGGAGGCATAAAAGAAGCAACTTTTGAAATTTCCGGAATTCCTATAAAAATAGCAGTAGTAAGTGGACTTGGTAATGCTAGAAAGCTAATTAAAGCTATCCGTAAAGGTAAAGCTAACTATGATTTTGTAGAAGTTATGGCATGTCCAGGAGGCTGTTCAGGCGGAGGCGGACAACCAATTAAAGATGGATTTGAGCTAGGAAAGGTTCGTGCAGATAACTTATATATGCTTGACCAGAAATCAATACTCAGATTTTCCCATGAAAATCCTTCTGTAATAAAACTATATGATGACTATATGGAAAAGCCTTTATCACATAAAGCACATAAACTTCTTCATACTGATCACAGTGCATGGGATATGCCGCTTTCTCCCAGAAAAGAAATAGAAGACGATGAAGAATAGAATGAATAAGCTATAATTTAGTATTGATATTAATCACCTAGAATTGCATTAATTCTAGGTGATTTTATTATCTTATTGATCCTATATACGACCTGTTACGTTAGAAAAATATTGAGAAAAAAACACAATTTTGTATTGATATATTTAGATAATAATGATATTCTTGATTATATGATAAGCATTTTCAATTAGGTGGTGTAATTATTATGAGTATATGCAGTTTAAATCCAGGAGAAAAAGGAACTATTTCATCTATTAGAGGAGATTCTAAATTAATTAAAAGATTATTTGCTTTAGGATGTATTGAAGGGACAGAAGTCTTGTTAAAAAGAAAAGCGCCCCTTGGAGATCCAATAATTATAAATTTTAGAGGTTTTGATTTAGCCATAAGAAAAAAGGATGCAAAATATATATTGTTGGAAAAATAAGTAATAATGGGGTATATTATATATGAGCACTAAGTAAAATAATTAAAGCGATATTTAGCGACAGAATAGAGGAGAATTAAATTTATGATAAATGTAGCTTTGCTTGGTAATCCTAACGTAGGGAAAACCACATTATATAATGCACTTACAGGTTCAAATCAATATGTGGGAAATTGGCCGGGTGTAACAGTAGATAAAAAAGAAGGATATCTTTTCGAAGATATTAAAATTGTAGATTTGCCAGGAATATATGCTATGGATACTTTTTCAAATGAAGAAAAGGTATCAAAAAAATTTCTAGAAGAGGGCGATGTAGATTTGATTTTAAATATCGTAGATGCCTCAAATCTCAATAGAAATTTATACCTTACAACTCAGCTTAAGCAATTTAATAAGCCCATAATATTGGCATTAAATATGATCGATGTTTGCGAGAATAAGGGAATAGTAATTGATTATAATAAATTATCAAAAGAACTTGATGTAGAAGTTATTCCTATAATAGCAGGGAAAAATATAGGAATTGACAAAATTAAAGAAAGATTAAAAAAAGGAAGCTTTAAAAAGTCTGTAAATTCTAGTAAATATGATTTTCATTCTGAAAAGGAAGCATATAAGTTTATTGAAAATGTATTAGATAAATGTGTCTCAATAAGTGAAAATAAAGATAAGAATACAACAGAAAAAATTGATAAATTTGTATTACATCCAATTCTTGCGTATCCAATTTTTATTAGTTTAATGGCATTAATGTTTCAATTAACTTTTTCTTGGGTTGGACAACCTATTTCAGATTTACTTGATACAATTTTAAATGATTATATTATACCATATTCACAAAATCTTTTATCTGGTACTTCGTCTTGGTTTAGTTCATTAATTGTAGATGGAATAATTTCTGGCGTTGGAGGAATTATAGTATTGTTACCGATAATTTTAGTGTTATTTATATGTATTACCATATTAGAAGATAGTGGATATATGGCAAGAGTAGCATTTATGATGGATAAGTTAATGAGGAAGATGGGTCTTTCAGGTAAGGCATTTATTCCTATGATAATAGGATTTGGATGTACAGTACCAGCAATAATGACAGCTAGAACGTTGGAGAGTGAAAAAGATAGAAAGCTTACAGCTTTACTTGTACCGTTTATGTCATGTAATGCAAGATTACCTGTTTATACAGTTTTTGCAGCAGTATTTTTTAAGTCTCATAGGGGACTAGCCGTATCATCACTGTATTTATTAGGAATAATAGTTGCATTTTTTCTAGGAATTATGTTTAAAAATACTTATTTTAAGAAAGATGAAGAACCTTTCATAATAGAAATTCCAGAATACAAAATGCCAAAAATATCTTCAGTATATAAACAAACATTAGATAAAGCTAATGGCTTTTTGAAGAAGGCTGCTACTTTGATATTTGCAATGAGTGTAGTAGTATGGTTTTTATCTAACTTTAACTTTAATGGTATGGTAAATCATGTTGACAATAGCTTATTAGCTAGTATTGGAAATGTCATCTCACCATTATTTAGTCCACTAGGGTTTGGCAATTGGCAGTCAGCAGTATCATTACTTTCAGGACTTCTTGCAAAGGAATCAGTTTTAGCTTCAATGCAGGTAATTTATGCAGGAGATTTACCTAGTGTTTTGCCTCAGCATTTTACAAGTATTTCAGCTTACGCATTTTTAGTATTCGTACTGCTATATACTCCATGTATTTCTGCTGTTGGTACCATGAAAAAAGAGTATGGAGCAAAATTAACATCCTTTTCAGTATTTTTCCAACTATCAGTTGCGTGGATTGCTGCATTCTTAGTATTTAATATAGGAACTTTAGTTATTAATATTAGCCATTCTGTTTTTAGGTTCAACAACTTGTTCTTTTAAGTTATTTCAGATTTAATACTTATTACTAATTTTTTTATTATAAGAAGGTGATATTAAATGATGGAAATGATAGTTGCTACAATAATAGTAGCTTTAGCTGGATATATAATATTTAGATCTTTAAAGAATTCGTCAAAGGGAAAATGTAATTGTGGATGTAGTGGATGCAAAGCAGAAAAGATTTGCTCAGACAAAAATAATATTAAAATCAAATAAAAATTTACTTGAAATTTTTAAATGGTATAATTCCGCTGAAATTGCTGATATTTTAGTGGAATTTTTTTGCTTAAAACTCAAGCGGATTTATAGTATAATAACAAAATACAGCATATGAAAGGATTAACAAAAGAAAAAGACTATTAATAATGAAAGTAGGAATAGATATCATGAATTATAAAACACATATAAATGGTGGAGCATTAATAGGTTTATATATAAGCTCACAAATACCAAATAACCATATTTTATCTGCAAGTATTTTTTTCGGTGGTGCTATCTTAGGAAGTTTACTCCCAGATATTGATCATAAAAATAGTTATATTGGAAAAAAAACAAAAGGAATATCTAAAGCAATTAACAAAATAGCTGGGCACAGAAAGTTATTTCATGCTCCACTTATATATCTTCTTTTATATTCAATAGTTTTTGGGATGATTACATTAAAGTCACTTTTAGTTGGAGTTACCGGTATCTTTTGTGGTATATTATCTCATTTGATTTTAGATAGCTTTACTATCGGGGGCTTACCCTGGTTTTATCCTTTTAGTAAAAAAAGGTTTTCCTTATGTAATATTAAAACAAATAGTAAATTAGAAGATATCTTATGTGGAATTTTAATCTGTGTTAACATTATTGTACTACTTGATATGTTTCATATAACTTCTATATTTACATTTACTCAAAATAATAACAGCATAATTAGTCAAGAAATTAAGAACTTTATTTTAAATAATAAAATACTAATTTAATATAAAGCACAAGAAAGAAAATAATAGACAAGCATACTGATTTATTATTTTCTTTCTTGTGAATAAAGGAGAGTAGACACTACTAAATAATAGTTCTACTCTCCTCTGCATTTATCTATTGAGTAATATTCATATTTGATTTATCTGTATTTTTAATCTCTTTAAGGGCTAGACTGCAGTATATTAAGGAAAGAATGTAGAAAAGTACATAGAAATTTTCTATTTCCATACCAGAAATGTTTAATAATGCTTCAAGCAAAAGTGGTAGAGTCATTGCATAGAAACTTAATGTGCAAGCTCTAGAATAATTAAATTCTATTCCCATAAAAGAACTAATAAATAAACTTAATGGTCCTATTATTGCAAATCCTGCCGCTAAATTAAAAACAAAAGAAATTATAGGATTAACTATTAAAAGTACCAGTGGAAAAATAATTTTTAAAAGAAGCAATAATTTTTCAACACTTGTATTTGTAAAGTTTAACTCACTATAATCTGTTAAGTTTATTGTGAAAATTGTAGTGTAATTTTGCCTATAAATAAGTTCGTTGGAATTCACATAAATACCATCACTGTACGAATCTAATGCGGAAGTATTTGTTTTATTAACTGTATCTATTATAAGTATTTCTCCATTATGTTTATAATAAACTGGCTCGCTAGAATCCATAGATAATACACCATTTTTAAATTCAAAATTAGGAATACTATTAACAAGTGCTTCTTGTATATCTGATGCTTCTGTATTAAATGTATCTATGGTTTTAAAATTAGTTATAGTTGAAAATATTAAAGTGACAAGAAAAATATATAAAACAGATTTTCCAAGTCCCTGTACTAAAAATTCCTTATAGGCAGTGAAATCGAAAAAGCTGTATGCAAATTTATGCCTAAATCCCATATTGGTTTTCAAAGAAAGACCTCCTCAAATATTTTATTCTTGCTAATTATAACATATTCAGCAGAAATACAACAGAAAGTTTGCATAATTAAATGAAATGTGCTATTATAAAAATTGTTAAGTAAAACTTCATTATTATGGAAGTTTTAAGGTTTTCAAAAATTAAATACGGACAGTTCATTAAGACCATCCTGTCGTTAAACAAAACTAGGCATTATAAATTTTAGATTTATGGGAAATTTAAGGTTAATTTTGTTATGCTAGTTTTAATGTAACAATATTAACCTTTTTTATTGTTCAAAATTAATATAGCCTTTGCTATAGATACTATAAATTGTTAGAACATTATGTGAGGAGAGAAATATGTTTAAATTAAAAAGTGAAGTGCAATTTGATATGGCACATTATTTAAGTGGTTATAAAGGAAAGTGCTCAAATATTCACGGGCATAGATATAGATTAATTGTAATGTTAAAAGCAGAAACCCTGCATTCAGACGGCCAGCTTAGAGGTATGGTTGATGATTTTTCAAATTTTAAGGACTCATTGAAAGAAATAGAAGAGATTTTTGATCATAAGCTAATACTTGAAGATAATGAAGAAGGAAAAGCTTTAGCAAAAAAATTGGAAGAGCTTCCTAATGATTTCGATATATATTTTGTAAATTATAGACCTACAGCTGAAGAAATGTCTAGAGATATATTTAACAGATTAAAAGCTAAAGGTTTACCAGTATATGAAGTAGAGTTATTTGAAACTCCTAACAATAGTTGTATCTATACAGAAGATTAGATGGAGGATAAGGCATGTTTAATATTGTTGAAAAATTTTTATCAGTTGATGGAGAAGGTCCAAGTTCAGGTGAATTAGCTACATTTATAAGATTTCAAGGATGTAATTTAAGATGTTCTTGGTGCGATACAATTTATTCCTGGGACGAAAGTAGTACTAGTGAAGTATTAAATGCTGAAGAAATTTATAAGTATATAAAAGAAAATGAGTCTAGTAATGTTACTTTAACTGGAGGAGAACCTCTTATTCAAAAAAATATAGATGAACTTTTAGAATTGCTAAGCAAGGATGATGGGTTAACAATTCATATAGAAACTAATGGTGCTGTTGATATTGAGCCATTTAAAAAAAGACATACCCAAAAAAATATAAGTTACATAGTAGATTTTAAACTTCCAAGTAGCAATATGACAAAACAAATGAATTTAAATAATTTAAATATTGTGGAGAGTTCAGATGTATATAAATTTGTGATAGGAAGTAATGAAGATTTACAAATAGCCTATGATATTATAAGTAAACATGATTTGACTTCTAAATGCTTAGTTTATTTCAGTCCTGTATCGGGAAATATAGATATGCAGGAAATCGTTGAATTTATGAAAGCCAAAACATTGAATAAAGTTAGATTACAAATCCAGCTTCATAAAATTATTTGGGATAAAAATGCAAGAGGAGTTTAGGTACAATAATAGAGTGTTTTGTTTATATCTAATTTAGATTGAGCATATTTTAAATATGCAATATGCAGTTAGAAAAGGTTTAAAGATGTGAGGAGGCTTTAATATGCCAAAAAAGATAGATACTAATAAGATAGAGGAATGTATAAGAGAAATTATAATTGCATTAGGAGATGACCCTAATAGAGAAGGATTATTAGATACTCCAAAAAGAGTTTCTAAAATGTATGAAGAAGTTTTCGAAGGAATGACTCTTACAAATGAAGAAATAGCAGAGATGTTTGGTACTACTTTTGAAAATGAAGAATACATTTCTGAAACATATAATAATATGGTTGTCGTGAAAGAGATTCCAATTCATAGCTACTGCGAGCATCATTTAGCACTAATGTATAATATGAAAGTTTCAGTCGTATATATACCTAGAGAAAAAATAATTGGATTAAGTAAAATTTCAAGAATAGCAGACATGGTAGGCAGAAGACTTCAACTTCAAGAACGAATTGGCAGCGATATTGCAGAAATTGTTTCTATGGCTACGGGTAGTACTGATGTTGGTGTACTAATTACTGGTGAGCACGGATGCATGACTTCAAGAGGAATTAAAAAACCTGGTACGGTTACTACTACTACCACGTTTATAGGAAAACTACAAACTAATGATATGTTAAGGCAAGAAGCCTTGTTAATTATGAAATAGTTAAGGCACATGAGAATAAATAACAAGTCCAAAGCTGCCATGACTATTTTTCATCAGGCAAGGAAGTAAAGAGCCATCATAGCGGGCCTATTATGGCATTTTGCTGACGCAGGATGATGGAAAACAGACTGGCAGATGGACTTGTTATTTTTTTGATTGTGCCTAAATCAGTTAACTTTGTATATATAAATGGGAGGAATTTAATATGAATAAAAAGGCTGTTGTTGTATTTAGTGGTGGTCAAGATTCTACTACTTGTTTATTTTGGGCTCTTAAGGAATTTGATGAGGTAATTGCTGTTACATTCAATTATAATCAAAAACATAAACAAGAAATAGAATGTGCAACTAATATTGCTAAGGAATTAGGTTTAGAACATCATGTACTTGATATGGCATTGCTTAATCAATTAGCACCAAATGCACTTACTAGAGATGATATAGAAATTAAAGCAGGTGAAAATGGTTCATTACCTTCTACTTTTGTTGAAGGACGTAATATGCTATTTTTAACTTTCGCTGGTGTATTAGCTAAGGTTAAAGGTGCAAAACATATAGTTACAGGAGTTTGTGAAACAGATTTTAGTGGCTATCCTGATTGCCGAGATATATTCATTAAATCTCTAAATGTAACTTTAAATTTAGCTATGGATTATGATTTTGTTGTTCATACACCATTAATGTGGATAGATAAAGCTGAAACATGGAAAATGGCAGATAGCTTTGGAAAATTAGATTATATTAGAGAGAAAACTCTTACTTGTTATAATGGTGTTATTGGAGATGGATGTGGAGACTGTCCAGCTTGTAAACTTAGAAAAAAAGGATTAGATAATTATCTACAAAGTAAAAATAACAATTAAGTTAATTGTTAAATATACAGTGTTGATTGAAAGATATATTATAAAAATTGTTAAGAATAAAAATAAATTTTATATAAGAGGAGAAAATCATGAGCGAAAGTGGAAGAAAATCTAAAGAACTTGAAGGAATAAGCTTACTAGGAAATCAAGGAGTAAAATATGACTATGGATATAATCCTGAGGTTCTAGAAGTTTTCGACAATAAACATCCAGATAACGATTATTTTGTAAAATTTAATTGTCCAGAATTTACAAGTCTTTGTCCAATTACTGGGCAACCGGATTTTGCAACTATTTATATAAGTTATATTCCTAATATAAAGATGGTTGAAAGCAAATCATTAAAATTATATTTATTTAGTTTTAGAAATCATGGAGATTTCCATGAGGATTGCATGAATGTAATAATGAAGGACTTAATAAAACTTATGGACCCTAAATATATTGAAGTTTGGGGCAAATTTACCCCAAGAGGAGGAATAAGCATCGATCCATATTGCAATTATGGAATGAAAGGAACTAAATTTGAAGAAATGGCAAACTACAGAATGATGAATCATGATATGTATCCAGAAAAGGTTGACAATAGATAATTTGAGTAGGTAAGAGGTAAGAACTAAGAGTTGAGGAAGAAAAGTCTGCGGCTTTTCATAATAATGTTTTAATCAAAAAATCCTTTTAGGATTTTATCCTCACCTCTTATCTCTTACTTATTACCTCTTAACTAAAAAAGATGGGTGGTTTTAAAAGTTGAGTAAAGTTATTGTTATAGGAGCAGGCCCAGCTGGTATGATGGCTGCATTGCAAGCTTCAAAAAAGCATGATGTTATATTATTAGATGGAAATGAAAGACTAGGTAAGAAACTTTTTATAACTGGTAAGGGAAGATGTAATGTAACTAATGCAAAAGACATATCAGAATTTTTTGATTATATACCAGGTAATCCTCATTTTTTATATAGTTCATTATATAGTTTTACAAATAATGATACTATGGAATTTTTTGAAAATGAAGGCATTAAGCTGAAAGTTGAAAGAGGAGATAGAGTATTTCCTCTTTCAGATAAATCTTCAGATATTATAAGAGGTTTATCGAATGCATTAAGTAGAACAAATGTTAAAATAAGATTAAATTCTAAGGTAACTAATATTAAATTTCAAGACAAAAAAATATTAAGTCTTGAAATAAATAATGAAGAATACTTAAGTGCGGATTATTATATTATTGCAACTGGTGGAGCATCTTATCCTTTAACCGGTTCAAGAGGTGAAGGACAAAAATTTGCTCAAATGTTAGGGCATAAGATAGTTCAATTAACCCCAGCTCTTGTTCCTATAGAAGTGGTAGATGAGAAAATAAAGGAGCTTATGGGGTTATCTTTAAAGAATGTAGAAATTAATATCAAAGAAAACGATAAGAAAGAAATTTATAAAAATTTTGGAGAAATGCTTTTTACTCATTATGGAGTTTCTGGACCTATTGTGTTAAGTGGGAGTAGATTTATTGAAAAAGGGAAAAAATATAGATTGAATATAGATTTAAAACCAGCATTAAATTTAGGAGAACTAGATAAGAGAATTCAAAAAGATTTTAGCAAGTATTTAAATAAAGATTTTAAAAATTCTTTAGATGAGTTGTTACCACAAAAATTAATACCAGTAATCATTGAAAAGTCTGGAATACCAGAGAATAAAAAAGTAAATGAGATAACAAAAGAAGAAAGAAAGAACTTAGGTAGGATTATTAAAGAGTTGTCCTTTGACATTAAAGGATTACGACCATTAGATGAAGCTATTGTAACAGTAGGAGGCGTAGATATTAAAGAAATTGATCCATCTACAATGAAATCAAGAATAGTAAATAATTTATCTTTTGCAGGAGAAGTAATGGATGTAGATGCCTTTACAGGAGGATATAACGTACAAATTGCTTTTTCTACAGGATTTATTGCTGGAAATAATATTTAGCACATTAAGCACAAACAAGAAAATATTTTCTTGTTAGAATTGGTAAAAAATTATATAATCTTATAGAAGATATAAATTAAAAGATTCAGAAATGGGGAGAAAGTCTTGAAAATTTCAGTAGCAATAGATGGTCCAGCAGGTGCAGGTAAAAGTACCATAGCAAAACTAGTTGGAAAAGAATATAAGCTTATGTACATAAATACAGGCGCTATGTATAGAGCAGTAGCATTAAAAGCTAAAGAAAATAATTTGTCGCCAGATAAAATAGATGAAATTTGCAAGATAATAGATACTCTTGAAATGCATTTTGAAAATGATGACTTGATTTTAAATGGTGAAAATATTCAAGAAAAAATTACGACACCAGAAATAAGTAATATTGTATCAAATTATGCAAGTATTCCAGAAGTAAGATCCATGTTAGTAAAGCTTCAAAGGGATATGTCAAACAAGTTCAATGTGATTATGGATGGTAGAGATATTGGAACCGTTGTTCTAAAGAATGCAAATTTTAAGTTTTTTTTAACAGCTAGTCCAGAAGAGAGAGCAAATAGAAGATTTAAGGAATTACAAGATAGAAATATTGAATGCTCATATGATCAAATATTACAGGATATAATAGATAGAGATTATAAAGATACTCATAGAGCTACGGACCCATTAAGAAAAGCAGACGATGCTATGGAAATTGACACAACAAATTTAGATATCAGTGGAGTAGTAAATGTAATAAATGAGCACATAAAAAAAGGGAAATAGCAGGGAGATCAAAATGAGTGAAGTTATTTTAGCCCAAAATGCTGGTTTTTGCTTTGGAGTTCAAAGAGCCGTAAATGAAGCAATAAGAATACAAAAAGAATATAATACTAAAATTTACACTTTAGGTCCATTAATACATAACAATGATGTAGTAAGATATTTAGAAAAAAATAATATATTTTCTATAAACTTTCAGGAATTAGATAACTTAAATAGTAGTGATGTAATTGTAATCAGATCTCATGGTGTTTCGGAAGCAGTTTTAGATTCACTTGAGAAAAAGCAATTAATAGTTATTAATGCTACATGTCCTTTTGTAACTAACATTCAAAAGAAAGTAAAGAAATATTCAAAAGAAGGATATCATATAGTAATATTAGGAGACAAAGACCATCCTGAAGTTATTGGGATTAATGGTTGGTGTAATCATGAAGCAATTATTACTAAGGATGGTACTTTTCAAGAGGATATACCACAAAAGATATGTTTAGTTGCCCAAACAACTGAAAAAATTAAAAATTGGGAAAATACTTTAAAAAATTTAACTTCTGTGAAAGAGATATTAGCGTTTAATACAATTTGTGCTGCTACAGAAGTTAGACAAAGAAGCACTAATAAAATATCGAAAGAATCAGATGCTATGATAGTTGTTGGTGGAAAAAATAGTTCTAATACTACTAAGTTATATCAGATTGCAAAGGAAAACTGTGAAAATACAATTCATATAGAAAATTTCAAAGAATTGCCTGCAGATTTTATTAAAAATAAAAATATAAAAAAAATAGGAGTTACAGCTGGTGCATCAACGCCAGATTGGATAATTAGGGAGGTACTAGATATTATGAATACTGAAAATAATAATTACGAAGATCAATTATCATTAATGAATGAACTAGATAAAAGGTTCGTTATTGGTGATGAAGTAGAAGGAGAAATATTATCAAAAACAAGAGATTCTGTTTTAGTTTCACTTGTAGGATATAAGTCTGATGGAATAATCCCATTTACAGAATTATCAGCTAAAGAAGATCCGATAACTTTTTCAGAAAAACTTAACATTGGGGATTTAATTAAAGCTAAGGTTATTAAATTACAAAATAATGATGGCTATGTTGTTTTATCAAGGCTTGAATATGAAAGAGAAGGAGCCTTTAAGGAACTTGAAAAATTATTTTCTGAAGGTAGTACATTCCAAGTAACTATTAGTGAAGCTAAAGAAAAAGGATTAGTTGCTAATTATAACGGTGTGAGAATTTTTATACCAGCATCACAAATTGATATTAGATTCACTAAAGACAAAGATGAATATGTTGGAAAAACTATAGAAGTTAAATTGATTGATTTTTCTTTAAAGAAACCTGTAAAGGTAGTTGCATCAAGAAGAGTATTATTAGAAGAAACTAAAAATGCAGAAGAGTCAAAGGCTTTAGAAAATATTAATCTTGGAGACGTTGTTAAAGGTCAAGTGAAGAGATTTACAAACTTTGGTGCTTTTGTTGATATTAATGGTATAGATGGATTATTACATTTATCGCAAATTTCATGGAGCCATATAAAAAATGCAGGTGATGTATTAAAAGAAGACCAAATTATAGATGTTAAGGTTATAGGACTTGATAAAGAAGCTAAGAAGCTATCTCTAAGCTTGAAGGAATTAATGCCTAAGCCATGGGATAATGCTAAAGAAAAATATCCAGAAGAATCTATAGTTTTAGGCAAAGTTGTTAGGCTTAATGACTTCGGTGCTTTTGTTGAACTGGAACCAGGAGTAGATGGATTAGTTCATATTTCAAAAATATCACATAATAGAATAGAACATCCATCAGAAATTTTAAAGATTGGTCAAGAAGTAAAAGCTAAAATTCTAAGCGTTGATGAAGAAAATAAGAGAATAAGCTTAAGCATAAAAGATATTTAAACCCACTGAAATAAGGAGCATGTTGTTTGGAATACAGCATGTTCCTTATTTCTAGTTTAATTATAAAATCAAGTCTAGCAAATACTAGTGAATATAGTATGTGTTTTTTCAGTTATATTTATATACATAATGTGTAAATTTGCAGTATAATTTTACTAGAGTAAAAATTTACACAAAAAATCTAAAAGAAATAGTATCATTTATGTCATATATGTACTAGGAGGAAATATACTTATGAAGCAAAATAAAGTTACTAAAATTAAACCTTTAGCAGAAACTAGATATTTAAGCTTATATGAGGCTGAATATGAAAATAAGGTTGGCAGCATGAGAACTTGGACTATTGCGTCAAGAAAGGATGAAAACACTCTTCAAAAGCAATTCTTTGAAAATAAGCAAGATAAACCTGATGGAGTTATAATTGCCGCATATCATAAGGAAAAAGAAAAAATTGTTATTATAAAGCAGTTTAGAATTCCGCTGAATAACTTTGTCTATGAATTACCCGCTGGGCTTATTGATCCAGGTGAAGATGCAGAAAGCACCATTGGAAGAGAACTAATGGAGGAAACAGGTCTTAAAGTAATAAATATTATAAAAAATAGAGGGATTGATAAAGTATATGTTTCAGCAGGTATGACTGATGAATCTTTAGCTTTTGTTTATTGCACTTGTGAAGGCGAAATAAGCGATGAAAATCTTGAAGATGACGAATGTATAGAACCGATGTTAATTTCTCAAGACCAGGCAAAAACACTTATACAAAGTAAAGAAAAATTTGATATAAAGTGCTTCATGCTGCTTCAAAGTTTTGCATTACTGGGGGAAACGATGTTTATTGAAGAATAGAGGCTTATTTTCATTTTAGCATATCTTACAATGGTATAATTACTTGATTAAGAATATAATTTAGTTTAGGCATATTCAAAATAATAAGTCCATGTTAGAATGCTGGCTTATTATTTTTTGAATATGCCTTAGTAATGAAACCAGATGTGAGGTATTTTAAATGGATGAAAACAAAAGCATAAAGAAAAAATTACTTAGAATAACATGGCCAATTTTTATAGAAAGTTTGTTATTATCAACTCTAGGAACTGTAGATACTTTTATGGTAAGTAGATATTCTGATAGTGCCGTTGCTGCTGTTGGGGTATCAAATCAAATAATAAATATGATAACTTTAATGTTTGTAATAATAACATCAGGAACTTCGATTTTAGTTGCTCAATATATAGGAGCTAATAGAGATGGGAAAAAGAAGAATGAAATTATACAACTTTGCGGTGTATCTATAGGTTTTAATGCTTTGATTGGTTTAGTATTAAGCCTAGTCTTATCATGTTTTGGTATTGCATTTTTAAGGCTGCTTAATACATCAAATGGTATATTATACTTAGCAAATAATTACTTAAAATATGTTGGTGGATTTATATTTGTTCAAGCTATATCAATGACAATTACTGCTATACTTAGACCTCATGGTTTAGTAAAGATTTGTATGTATGTAACCTTATTTGTAAATATTATAAACGCAATTCTTAATTACATACTTATATTTGGTAAATTAGGTCTGCCGGAGCTTGGTGTAACAGGTTCTGCTATCGGCACAACTATAAGTAAAGTTATTGGTTTATGTATTTTATGTGTAGTCATATATAAAGAAATTCTTAAGGGACATTCTATTAAATTATTATGGCCATTTCCAATAAAGCATCTTAAAAATGTTTTATCAATAGGTGTTCCATCTGCTGGAGAAAATATGTCGTATAGCATGGCTCAACTTGTACTAATAAGCTTTATAAACTCTATAAGTGTAGAAACTGTTACGACAAGGAGTTATGTTAACAATATAGTTAGTTTTGCAGTATTATTTTCAGCTGCACTTGCTCAAGGTAATGGAATAATTGTAGGTCGTTTAATTGGTGAGAAAAAAAATACTGCAGCATTAAATTTTGGTATATACTCAATAAAAACTGCTATTCTTTTATCTACAGGTATGGCTGGCATATTTGCTATATTGGGACATCCATTAATGAGGATTTTCACAGAAAACCAGGAGATAATAAAATTAGGAGCTATAGTTCTTGGAATAGATGTAATTTTGGAAATTGGACGATCTACTAACGTAGTTGGAATAGGTGCACTTAAAGCAGTAGGAGATGTAAGATTTCCAGTATATATAGGAATATTCTCAATGTGGGTTATATCTGTAGGGATTGGATATGTATTATCAATAAAATGTGGTTTTGGTCTAATTGGTATATGGATTGGTCTTGCTTCAGATGAATGTTTTAGGGCAATACTGGTTATCTTTCGATGGAGGAGTAGAAAATGGGAAGGTAAGGCGTACATCTAAAATGCTAAAGCAACTAATGTAAATTTATATAAAATAAATAATGCTATTAATTTCAGAAAGTAGGACATATCTCTGTTTAGTTGAGTATGTCCTATTTTTTATATTTAAATGATTAAATTAGTACAAATTTCAATAATAATTTATATGTATCATGAGCTTTATAATTATAAATGAATATTAAATTAACAATAAATACAGAAAAATAATAGTAATAGTTCTATAATAGTAGTAAAATGTTACTAAATGTTATAATTTTAAGGGGGCAATAAACATGAATGCAGAAATTCAGCAAATAAAGAAGGCAAATATTATGATAAATTCTTTATGCATATTTACAAATATTAAAGAAGATAGTGTAATAAAAAAATATAAATTATTATTAAAATATCTAGATAAAGATAAGATATCTATAGAAAAAGCCATAACATTTTATAATGATTTTATTTATGAATTATTAAATAAGGCTAATAGTACTTGTTTAAAGAAATATGTAATTGACTTGATTTTTTTAGATAGTAATCCATTTACCAAAATTATTGATAATAATAACTTAAATAATATACTTATATTAAATCAAGTTCAATATGAACTTAGTGTTCTTGAATACATAACAAATATAAAATCTTCTGATATCAAAGAAATAATTATTTCAAAAGGAAAAATAAAAGATTTTCAGGTTGATATAATTAATTCATTAATAGAACTTAAGCGTGAGGAGGATAATTCTAATTCATTGAAGGAAATAGATAAACTAAAGCTAAATATTCTAAGCAATAATAATTGGGGAAGCTGCTTAGATGATATTATAAGCTTTTATAAGGATTATGGAACTGGAATATTTGGAGAATATAGAGCTTTTGTTTGGGAACATGAAGATAATACGACATATCTCAGGGGGGTTGAAGCTCCAGATCCAGTTAAATTAAAAGATTTAGTTGGATATGAGGATCAGAAAGAAACAATTATAAATAATACTGAGCATTTCTTAAAAGGTTATCCAGCTAATAATATTTTATTATATGGTTCTAGGGGAACAGGAAAATCTTCTACAGTTAAGGCTATAATTAATGAGTATTATAATGACGGCTTAAGACTTATTGAAGTTGATAAGGATAAGTTAGTGGATTTTACTAAAATAATCAGAATTCTTAAAGATAAAAACTTAAAATTTATAATCTTTGTTGATGACTTAGTTTTTGAAGAAGGAGAAGCAAGTTATTCAGCATTAAAGACAATATTAGAAGGTGGAGTAGAAAACAGAACAAATAATATATTAATTTATGCAACAACTAATAGAAAACATTTAGTTAAAGAAACCTTTAGCGAAAGAGCTGGTGATGATGTACACGCTAACGATGCCATAGAAGAGAAGCTATCCTTAGCAGATAGATTCGGCATGACAGTATCTTTTTATTCACCAGATCAAAAAGAATACTTGAATATAATTGATAATATAGTAGAAGCCAGAGGAATAGAAGTAGAAAAAGACTATCTTCACAAGGAAGCTCTTAAGTGGGTAAGATGGTATAATGCACGCTCACCAAGAACAGCTATACAATTTATTAACTGGTTAGAAGGAGATTTAAATAATAACAAATAAATTAAATTTGTATACATAACTATCACCATAACACTAATACTATTAATTAGATGGGAGGTGATTAAATTGTCAAAAAACAAAAAAGACAAACTTATTCAACAAACTGGAAGTATGTCACAATCAAGGGTTAAGTCTTATATGGAAAAGGAGGAATTCACCAATAGAAGAGTATCTCCAGGTAAAGATATTACAATTAATGAGAAACATTAGTTGTAATAAAATAAATTGAAGAATTATTTTAATGTAAGGATTACAGCAGCTTTTATAATCATAAATTTAGAAGATTATACTATAATAGAGCAAGACATAATAATTAATAACTATGAAACTTATTAATTATGTCCTTGCTCTATTTTTTTATATTAAATAGAATAAGGTTAGAGCATTAGTAGATTAATATTGTTCATACTATATATAATTATTAATAAATGTGATAAAATAGTAAAATAAATAAAAAACCGTAATCAATACTAGATAATTATATTATCTCAAAGATTAGAGAGGATGTTAGAATGGCTATAAATAGAAGTGCACCAGAAAATTTTTATTATGATAATGCTGAAAAAACTAATAAAAATTTCATCTATAAAAATTTAAAGAGAAGTAAATGTTACAACTGCAATTTTTCAAATTCAAACTTTGATTATGCTAGCTTAAGAGGAGCTCATTTTAAAAAATGTAATTTTTTTAGATGTAGCTTTAATGGATCGGAGTTTATAGGCTCAAATTTAAAAGGGTGTAAGTTCAAAGAAGCAAAATTTGAAGATACAGTATTTGAAGGAGCAAATATAGACGCCGTAGATTTTAAGGATGCGAAATTTAAAAATACTATATTTGTTGGTTGTGATATAACTAAAGCCAAAAATTTAAAAGAAAATGAAAATGGAATTAGAGTTTTTGAACAAATGCCAGAATTTGAAATAAGTGAAGACATAAAAAAATTGGTAGCGGACTTAATGGATAATGAATTCATCAAAAAATCAAGAGTATTTGATACAAAAGATGGAACTATTAATACATTGACATTAATGATTCTAAGCGAAAAATTTGATGAAGAAACCCTTATAGAAGGATTACATTTTATAAAATATGAAATTGATAGAGATTTTCATACATTGAGTTATGTTATTAGGCTTATACAAAATATGTAAAAATTATTCTAGTATAATTTTTACTACATATATAAAGCAGGTTTTTTCTATTTAGAAATTCCTGCTTTATTTATTTGTTTTCATTTAATATTTTTACTAAATACTTTATTTATTAGATTTATATAATGAAATTAATATGCAATTTATATATGTATTTTGAATAAACTATTATAATATAAAGTAATAAGTTTGTACATTAATAATTTTTGGAGGAAATATTTGGATGGCAAATGATAACCTTGCAAAAATAGATAATAATTATACAAAAAGAAAACATAAATTAAGCCATGAAAACACTAAAGACATTAAAATATATACTCCAGAAATAATACCTAAATACAAGGATGCTTTTAAAAGAGTATTTAAAATAACTAATGACAAAACTAAAACTAATTTCATTATGTATAATAAAATTTTCAAATGGTATGAAAATGAAAAAAATGTTAATATTAGCATGGAGAGAATTTATATTAAATCTAAACTTGGTTCATATAATAGTGGTGGATGTGGGCTAAGCGGTTCACTTTTTGCCGGTTTAACATCGAGCGGAATAATCTTTTGTTTGGATAATTACGTAAAAAGAATTGGACCATTAATTTTTGCAATATATTTTTTAACAATTTTATGTTTTGGAATGAAAATCCTTTCTCACGAAGATAACAAGGTAGAAATGTATAATATGTTTTTAGAAGTATTGAATGATATAGAATATGATAATAATGATAATTGAGGATAATTAAAATACGGATAGAAACGCGCTAAACTGCACAATATACTATCGTAGAAAGGAAGTGTTATTATGAATGATAAATCTAAATCAAATAGCCTTGAAAGTTTTTCAAGATCAAATGGTCTTGGAAGTTTTTCAAATGTAACTGGAGCAAATCAGGTAAATATAAGTAGTAATTCTTCGCAAGGTAATAATATTAGCGGTGATAAAAAGAATAGCGGTTGTAATGATTGGAACTCAGTGCCAGTAACTTATGATAAAGAAGAGTCAACTCGTAAGCATGAAAAAACTGCGACAAACAATCAATGGTGTTCTACTTCTAAATAGTTATACATTGTAACATTATATTACTTAGATTTAAAAAGGAGTTGGTATATTATGAGTAAACAATATAAAAACCATGAAAATAACATGAATGATAATTATTATGCATTTCAAGGTGGTTACATCTCATATGATCCCAATATACTAACAGAACACTATACGGTAAAAGGATTTGAAGGGAAAGTTAAGAAGCCGCAAGTATCCAAAAGTAAATGGTCTTAATTAATAGAAGTTAAATATATATATATTATATTTGGTTCTTATAGGTAAAGTTTTTGTTTCCTTCATTAATATGATAGAAGGTTATCATAGATGAAGGAAACAGTTTTTTTGTTATAAATTTACAAGTAGATAATTATCATTGTTAGTTGACTATGACATTTATAAGAATTATAATTTATTTATTAAAAGGGAAACGGGGAAGTAATATGGTCTTTTTAGAGAAATTGTCATTGTTTAATATAGATCGTTTTAGAAAACTGTATAATAGAAATGAAGATGCTTTTATTTGTGATAGAAGTTTTTTTGAAATTTACGATAATGAACACTTCATAATAAAAATATCTTATAAGAAAACAAATAAAATTATTTAAGGTTAACAATGAATATATCGGCTATATATGGTATGAATATCCTTCTCAAAGAGACTTCAGCAATATATATTCCATTTATTTAAAAGATGAATATGTAGATTTGATCAATTCAAAAATGTTATCATTTTTGAATATTAATGCCTTTAGATACGATATGTTAACTAATTCAAAGGCTTCAAAGCTTATGAAAAAATTAAATTTTAATGTAAATTCTAAAAATATTTTAATGAAAATAAAAACAAATAATTTTTCCAATATAATTAATGAAGATAAAGTTATATTCAGGCATTTCAAAGAAGGACAAGATGAGGCATTGAGATGTAAAATCCAAAATTATGTTTTTAACAATAAAAATAGAATTCCGCTAAGTGTTGAAGATGTCTATCGAGAAGAGGTAGAGGATTATTATTTAAATGATTTTGGAGTTTTTATTTGCAATTCTAAAGGACAAGCTATTGGTTATGGTCAAATTATTCTTAATAATGGATTTTTCACTATAGTTAACCTAGGGATACTTCAAGAATACAGAAATCATGGTTATGGTGAGATGCTTGTTAAATATTTAATTAATTTATGTTATCATAAATCAATTAACGAAGTTTATATTCGAGTGGATAAAGATAATTATACTGCATTAGCTTTATATAGAAGAGTGGGTTTTAAGGAGCATCAATCATACATCAGTTGGTATAAGAGCATTAATTAAGTATAAAATAAATGAGATATGTTAAATTATGTATCTCATTTATTTTATGTATTTCATTCTAGTCTTTCAATTATGAGTATTATTTGTTATAATACTATGGAAATTGTATTATAAATGGAGGAACACTAATGAATTTTGATATAGAAAAGCTAACTAATGAAAATGTAAATGATGAAAAGAAATTATTCTTTATACAAACTTATGGTTGTCAAATGAATGAGGAAGATTCTGAAAAACTTTCAGGTATGCTCAAGAGAATGGGATATGAAAGAACAGAAAATAGAGACGAAGCTTCAATAATAATATTCAACACTTGTTGCGTTAGAGAAAATGCTGAGAATAAAGTATATGGCAATCTAGGAGCATTAAAAAAGCAAAAAGAAAAAAATCCGGATTTAGTTATTGGTATTTGTGGATGCATGATGCAACAAAAGGGAATGGCAGATGAAATTTTAAAGAGATTTCCATATGTTAACATAATATTTGGTACTCATAACTCATATAAATTTCCTGAATATTTAAATAGAGTTAAAACAGACGGAGTACAAATTAAAGAAATAGTTGATAAAGAAACGGAAATAGTAGAAGGAGTACCTATAGACAGAAAAAGTGATGTAAAAGGTTTTGTAACCATAATGTATGGATGCAATAATTTCTGTACATATTGTGTTGTGCCTTATGTAAGAGGTAGAGAAAGAAGCAGAAAGCCAGAAGACATTGAAAATGAAATAAAGGAAATGGTATCGAACGGCTACAAAGAAGTGACTCTTTTAGGTCAAAATGTAAACTCTTACGGAAAAGGATTGGAAGAAAACATAACTTTTGCTGATTTATTAAGAAGAGTAAATAAAGTGGAAGGTCTCGAAAGAATCAGATTTATGACATCTCACCCTAAGGATTTGACATTAGATGTGGTAGATGCTATCAGAGATTGCGATAAAGTCTGTGAACAAATACATTTACCAGTGCAAAGTGGTTCTGATAGAATATTAAGGGAAATGAATAGACATTACACTAAGGATCAATATATTGAATTAGCAAAGAAAATAAGAAAAGAAATTCCTAATGTAACATTTTCTACAGATATAATCGTTGGATTCCCTGGCGAAACTGAAGAAGATTTTAGTGAAACTTTAGAACTAGCTAAAGAAATTCAATATGATGCAGCATTTACTTTTATTTATTCAAGAAGAAATCATACTCCAGCTGATAAGATGGAAAATCAAATTCCGGATGACATAAAACATGAAAGATTTAACAGGTTAGTTGAAATAGTAAATAACGGTATTGCAAAGGGAAATAAAGAAGCCGAAGGTAAAATATATGATGTTTTAGTTGAAGGATTCAGCAAGAATGACGAATCAAAACTAACTGGTAGAACTAGAAATGGACGACTAGTCAATTTTGAAGGTGGGGTAGAGTTAATAGGAAAATTAGTTGATGTAAAAATAGTTAAAGCAAACTCTTTCTCTTTAGTTGGAGAAGTTGTTAAATAATTAATTTATATATTAATCACATATAGATAAGTAATAATAAAGAAGAACTAAAGTAAGAGACTTAATATAAAACTTTAGTTCTTTTTTATATTAATACAATATGAAATTTAGTTTGGAATCTGAAATGAGATAACAAGTCAAAGATTCTGAGGATATTTTGCGCTAAGCGAAGAACCATAACCAGTGCAAAATAGACTAGAATATGACTGGTTATTTTTGAAGATCTTTTATTATATATTAGCTATGAATAAATTAAAATGTTAATAAAGTGGGAGACTGATAAAAACATATAATAAGTGCCATTTTTAACGCGTTAGAACAAATGTTCTTGGAGACGAAAATAACAACAGGCTAAAACGATAAATTTACAATAATTTTCTTAGTAATTTATATTGTATGAAGTAGGAGAGTCCTAATTTTATGATAAACTCATATAAAAAGCATGCTTTACATGATTCAAGAACAAATGTTCTAGAACACTCAAAACAGCACTTATTATTCATTTGATTATATAACTGTATCTCTTTAAGAATTATTTGATTATATCGTTAAAAGAACAAACTATCACTTTTTCAAGATCCTTCGGATTCATTTCTATTTGCGCACCTATTTTTCCACCACTAAATACAATTGAATCAAATAGCATAGCATCTTCTTGAATATAGGTTTTGAATACTTTTTTCATACCAAGTGGGGAACAGCCACCCCTAATATATCCGGTAATTTTATTTATATCTTTAACGTGAATCATTTCTATATTTTTTTCACCTGCTGCTTTGCTAGCTTTTTTCATATCTAATTCTTCAGCAACTGGAATTACAAAAACATAAAATTCTTTAGAATGACCTTGAGTCACTAGAGTTTTAAAGACTTGATTAACATCCTTTTCTATTTTATGCGCAACTGCAACACCGGCGATTTTGCCATCTTTATTTTCATAGCTATGAGTTGTATATATAATGTTGTTACTGTCTAAAATTCTCATCGCATTAGTTTTTCCTTGTGCCATAATTCTGAAATTCCTCCCTGGGTTTAAAAAAATAAATGTATTATACTATCTATAAGTATACATAACTAGATTATACCATATTTGATTTTAGACTTAAACCTGAGTTTTTTGTTTAAATTAAAACGTAAGTCAGATGTGATTTTACTAAGTTTTAATTACGTTCAAATTTAAAATTTTCTTAAAATCGAAATAGGATGAACATACAACAATGTAGAATATAAATTAATTTTAATGATAATAATTATCATTAATAATACGGAAAATATATAACAATCATCTATCGAAAAAGAAAAATTTATCTGCATAAAACAAAATAAAAAAACTATAAATTATCCTAAAGTAAAATTTCAAACTTGAGCCAAAATCTATTAGTATTTATCCAATCATAATTTATAAAAGATGAGATTTGAAAATGCTGAAATATTATTTGTATTTCAATTTGCTGAAATAACAATCGAACACAAAATATAAAATTAACAGCTTTAGAAAATAATTAACAAATGTAGATTAATAAAAATAATAACAAAATTATTTGAAGTTTATAAAAACACCTGTTAATTATTTCGCTAAATATACATTTAGCGAAATAATTGCATTGATTTGCGAAATTTGATATAATATTTATAACGAACCGCAAATTACCAATAGCATCATAGAATTCTAATTAGGACTTGCTATAGTTCTGATAGAAATAATATAAATGATATATAGGAGAAAAATATGAAATATAATATTCAAGTACTTCAAAATAATAAACTTCCGGAAAATTTAGTTGATTTTTTAAATTATTTAGAAACCATTAAAAGCACATCTATAAACACTATAGAAGGATATAAGATTGATTTAACTATTTTTTTTAGATTTATGATGATATATAAAGGTAAGGTCAATTCCGATTCTGTTGAATTTGAAGATATAGAAATAAGCATTATTGATGAAGAATTTTTAAAAAACATCAAACTTAGGGATTTATACGCCTTTCTTTCATTTACCGAAAAGTACAGAGATAATAGTTCTTATGCTAGAGCTAGAAAGGTTGCAACCTTGAAATCTTTTTTTAAATTTCTTCACGGAAAAGCAAAGGTAATTAGCGAGAATCCTGCTTTAGAATTAGAGTCCCCTAAAATTAATAAACGCCACCCCGTTTATCTCACTTTAAATCAAAGCATCCATCTTTTAGGATCTTTAGATAAAAGCGATAAAAATTATGCTAGAGATTATTGCATTTTAACTTTTTTCTTGAACTGTGGAATGAGACTTTCAGAGCTTTGCAGTATACAAATAGATAAAATCAGAGACGATACTCTTACTATCATCGGAAAAGGAAATAAAGAAAGAACAGTTTACTTAAATGATGCATGTTTAAAAGCTTTAGGAAATTACATGAAAGTTAGAAATGATTCAAAAGCCATGTTAGAAAATAAAAAGTTTCTATTCTTATCATCAAGAAATGTTCCTATAAACAAAAGAACTGTTGAGATTATGATAAAAAAACATATTACAAATGCAGGATTAACTGACGATAAATATACTCCTCATAAATTAAGGCATACCGCCGCTACCCTTATGTATAAATACGGCAATGTTGACATACGAAGCTTACAAAGTATTTTAGGGCATACAAATATATCAACTACTCAAATTTATACTCATGTAGATGATGATTCTTTAAGGGATGCCGTAAAGTCAAATCCGCTATCTAAATTATAATTTATACATTTATGTATTGATTATAAAAATAGTACACTCTCCCACTTTAGTTTACATTTATCTTATTATTTATTAGTGAAAGGTTATTAGTTAGTACGTTAAACTAATAACCTTTTATAAAATATTCAAAAATCGCAACTTTTTAAGGTCTCAATGCATTTCCGTAAACTCTATTAAATTCATCAATATATGCCGGTTCCTTACCTTCATACATAATAAGCGTATTTCCTTTTCTATAATAATAAGGACTTGTTATGAATTTTGCATTAGTACCATTTATAGTCATTCCGTTAGGAGAAATTCTATTCATATCCCCTTCTAAGTCAGCAGCTGAATTGTACTCATAAAGTCTAACTGTATCTCCGCCTAACCTATAATCTGTTTCTTTTCCTTTAAAATAATTCTTAGTGTTATTAGCCCAATCTGTAACAGTGTATCCTGCTTTTGTAATATCATCTTTAAAATTTTGTGCAGTATATGCTAAAGAATTTCCGGCAGCATTAGTTGCATTTCGAGCAGAGTCTACAGCATTTTGGGTTGTATTTCGTCCAGAATTATTTATGCCATCCTGCATATTATTGGCAGCGTTATTTCCAGTACCTGTTCTAGTTCTCGAAACATTACCACACTCTACTAAGGAAAGCGAAGCCACAATAAACGCAGCTCCGATTAATGCTAGATTAGATCTTCGCTTCATAGTAAATCATCCTTTCTCAGAAAATATCTTTCGAGATTATTATGTGAAATAAGCGAAAATCTATGCATTTATTTAATTTTTAATTCTTCTGACGCCAGGATATATTTCCTCTGTCATCTCTTCTAGATTCATTTCATCAAGCAACTCAACTTCATCTAAATATTCAATATGATCAAAGGCGTCCTCGTAATCATCTTCATTAGACGAATACTCAAAGCTATCAGAATTGCTTAATTCTTTTCCAAACTTATTATAAATGTCTTTTAAATTTAGATTACCTTCCTCAATTTCACTCAATTCATCTTCGCCTAAAGAAGCCTTTAAGTCATTCAAAAATTCTTCTTCCAATAATTCGTTTTCTTCTTGAGTCTTAGCAATATCCTCTATTTTAATTGCTTTTGTATCAACTCCAACCTTTTCTAAGCATTTACCACAATTATCACATATCTTATTCTCATATATATCACAATAATCATCATCAGTGTACTTAAATGTCATTTACAACACCTCTTTTACGTATTTATAACTTTAAAATTATATCAAAAATTATTAACCAAAGCAAATTTTTATGTATAAATATAAAATAGTTAATTAACTATAAGCAAATTATCCCAATTTATATATTTATTTAGTATAGAAACTGCTTTTTCTAAGTACTCCTTCTCTACTTCAGTAAATCTTTCTAATTTAGCGCTATCTAAATCGAGAACTCCTATAAGTACATTGTTTTTTATTATAGGAATTACTATTTCTGAGTTAGAAGCTGCATCACAAGCGATGTGTCCTTCAAATTTATGTACATCTTTAATTAATAGAGTTTCTCTTTTTAATGCAGAAGTTCCACATACACCCTTTCCTATTTCAATCTTAGTACATGCAGGCATACCTTGAAAAGGCCCTAAAATAAGGTTGTTATCTTTAGCTAAATAAAATCCACACCAATTAATTCCATCTATCAGAGCATTAATTAATGCAGCGGCATTGCAAAGTTTAGTAATAGGCAAATCATCTTTATCTTGAACTAATCCTTCAAGCATTATAAGCATATTATCTAATTTGCTTACTGTACTCACATTTTCAAAAACTCTTATATCAAACATTTCGCACTCACCTTGTATTTGTTAAATATTTTATGAATTACTGTTCTAATATTACACATTAATAACATTAACATTAATGTAAGATTATTTTAAATTATTACCTGTTAATTAGAAATTAATTCAATAATGCTGTTATTATACCATAGTTAACAATTAAGATAATACTTTTTTTATATTGTGGCAATAATATTGATGAAATCACATGTTACTACTGATTAATAATCAATTTAAGAACGTTAGTTTGCTATATTATATAGTCTATGTTATAATATTTATAAGAATAGTGAGGTGTTTGTAATGTCAGACGAAAAGGATAAGCAATCAGAAATATATGAATTTTTAAAAACTTATACAGAAAGCAAAGGTTACCCTCCTTCAGTAAGGGAAATTTGTGAAGCTGTATCTTTAAGATCAACTTCAACTGTTCATGGTCATTTGAAAAGATTAGAGAAAAAAGGTATGATTAAAAGAGATCCATCTAAGCCAAGAGCTTTAGAAATAGCAGAGCTTTCAACGTCCAAAAAAGAAATGATTAATATTCCGATTGTAGGTAAAATAACAGCCGGGCTCCCAATACTTGCAACAGAAAATATTGAAGATACATTTCCACTACCATTGGATTATATAAAACATGATAATGATTTATTTATCCTTCATGTATCAGGAGAAAGTATGATCAATGCAGGAATTAGAGATAAAGATTTAGCTATTATAGAAAGTTCACAAACTGCTAAAAATGGTGATATAGTGGTTGCATTAATTGAAGATAGTGCTACAATTAAAAGATTCTTTAAAGAAAAGAATCATATTAGACTTCAACCTGAAAATGATGCTATGGACCCAATTATAGTAGATGATTGCAAAATCTTAGGCAAACTTGTTGGAATATTCAGATCTTTTGTATAATAAATTATTTACCTCAAAAATTACAATTATAAATTAATAGATTGTATAAATTATTTTGATTTAGCGCTACAAGCGTGTCAACAATAATTTATACAATTTTTTTATATATTTAGGCACACATTAAGAAAAATAATAAAATTTAATTTTCTTCTAGTACTCTGCTTAGTCCAATAAGAATGCCTATTTTACCATGATCGAAGTTTAATCCACCTTGTATATAAGCTATATATGGTTCTCTTACTGGTCCATCAGCTGATAATTCAATTGTTGATCCTGAAATAAAAGCACCAGCTGCCATTACAATTTCACTATCATAACCTGGCATTGCCCATGGCTCACAGACTGCAAATGCATCAATTGGAGAACCTGCTTGAATTCCACTGCAGAAATTAACCAATTTCTTCGGATCGCCAAATTCTATTGCTTGAATTATGTCTGTTCTCTTGTCGCTTGAAGATGGGAATACCCTAAAACCAGCTATCTCCATTACACGTGCACAAAATATAGCTGTCTTTACAGCTTCAATAGCTACATGAGGAGCAGAAAATAATCCTTGATATAAACTTCTCATTAAACCATAAGTTGCGCCATACTCTCCTCCTACTCCTGGAACTGTCATTCTATTAGCTGCTGCTTCTACATACTTTTTCTTTCCAACAATATATCCACCACCAGGTGCTATTCCGCCACCAATGTTTTTCATAAGTGATCCAGCCATAATATCGGCACCGAATTCTGTAGGTTCCACAGTTTCAATAAATTCTCCATAGCAGTTATCAACAAAAATTATCACATCTTCTCTAACTTCTCTTATATGTTTGATTACTTCAGCTATTTCACAGACTAAAAAAGATTTTCTTGAAGCATACCCAGTACTTCTTTGTATATGTATAAGTTTAATTTTAGAATCGGATTTCAAAGACTCCTTGATTTTATTAAATTGAAACTTACCTTCTTCATCTAAATCTACTACTTCAGTTTTGATTCCATATTCGTCTAAAGAACCAGGATTCTTTTTTTTCGATAGTCCAAGTACTCCAAGCAAAGTATCATAAGGCATACCAGAAACACACAGTATTTTATCACCAGGTTTTACATTGCCGGCCATAGCACATCCTATAGCATGTGTACCACTAACAAAATGCGGTCTAACTAAACCTGCTTCAGTATTGAAAATATCAGCATATACCTTATCTAAAGCATCACGCCCTAAATCATTAAGTCCATATCCTGTTGTATTAGTAAAATGGGAATCACTTATTTTTTCAGCTTGAAACGCATTTAATACTTTAAGCTGATTGAATTCTCTAATTTCATCATATTCTTTGAATTGAGATTCAGTATCTGTTAAGGCCTGTCTATATATTTCAAAAGTCCTTTCATTTATCTTATAGTTACTAATCAAAAATTCTTCTGTTTTATTTAACATATTTAAGTACATCCTCCAAAGTATAGTATATTATTATAGTTTTAGTATTTATTTAAAATAATTAACACAAAGGTAATCTATTTTATTGAGTAAGTAATCTTCAAAAAATAACAGATAAGCACACTCATCTATTATTTTTGATTGCACCTAAGTATATAACCCAAAAATAAATAGGCAAAATTTTTGCCTATTTATTAATCACCTGCATATTCACTATCTGTAAATAAAATTGGTCTAGCGGGCGTTATAGTTGATATAGAATGCTTATATATAAGCATCTGCTTGTTATCACAATCTAAAATAACAGTAAAATTATCAAACCCCTTTACAATGCCTTTTAATTGAAATCCATTCAGCAAATGAATAATTAATGAAATTTTATTTTTTCTTGCATTGTTTAAAAAAACATCTTGTAGATTATTTTGTTGTTTATTGACCAAAATATAACACCTCCATAAGTAACTCTCTAACAACATTATAACATCTAATTGTTTATTATGTCATTATTTACTTTATCTATAATTTCGTCATCGCTCATAATATCCTTATCTAAAAAAATACATCTTTTATCACGCCTAAACCAAGTTAACTGCCTCTTAGCATAATTTCTTGACCCTTGCTTTATCATATCTATTGCTTCACTTAAAGAAATTCTGCCTTCTAAATAATAGAAAAGTTCTTTGTAACCTATACCTTGCATTGATTGAATATCTGAAGTATACCCCATTCCCTTCAATCTTATGCACTCATCTAAAAGACCTTTTTCCATCATAATATCTACTCTTTTATTAATTCTTTCATACAATTTTTGTCTATCCATAGTTAAGACATAGTAAAATACATCATAATCACTATTATAAAAATCATCACCAGCATTGTATGAACTAAAAGGCTTATTTGTAAGCTTATATACTTCCAATGCTCTTATAACCCTCTTCCTATTATTCTCATGAATTTCTTCATAACTTATAAGATCTATTTCTTTTAACATTTCATGAATATAGTCATTCCCTTTTTCTATGGCTAAATTCTCTAAATATTGTCTATATTCTTCATCTTTTTCTGCTTCTGTAAAAGTCATATTACATGTTAATGAATTAATATATAAACCTGTTCCGCCAGATATTATTGGAAATTTGTTTTTCAATATAATATTTTTTAATGCGAACTCACCATATTCTTTAAAATCTGCAACTGAAAATGGAGTATCAGGTTCAATTACATCGATTAAATAATGTTTAATTCCATCCATTTCATCCTTTGTTACCTTTGCTGAACCTATATCCATATACTTATATATTTGCATTGAATCAGCTGAAATAACTTCTCCATTTAATTTTTTTGCTAATTTTATAGAAAGATCAGTCTTCCCTACTGCTGTTGGTCCACCAATTATCAATAATTTTTGTTTCATTATATGCCCTTTCGTTTTTAGCATCTAGGCACATGAAATAAAATAATAGACGAGCGTACTGGTTTATTACTTTTTAGAATGTGCCTTAATGTTATATAAAAATATTTATTATATTATTCTTCTAAATTTTTTATCAATATCTGTACTAGTAAATTTTATGATTATAGGCCTGCCATGTGGACAATGAAAAGGATCATTTATATATCTTAAATCCTCTACTAAATTTATCATCTCACTTATTTCTAATTTATCATTTGCCTTAATAGCAGCCTTACACGCTTTAGTAGCTATTGCATTATGTTTTACCTCAGTGGTCTTTCCATTACCTAAGTTTTTTAGATTATCAAGAATATCTAAGAATAAATTTTTAGGATTAAGTTTTCCAAGAAAGTATGGAACTTCTTTTAAAGATAATGAATTACCACCAAATTCCTCAAGTAAAAAACCGGCATATTTAAATATCTCCTTATTTTCTTCAAAATAAGAATAATCATCTGCGCTTAAATCAATGACACTTGGAACCATAAGTGGTTGAATTATAATTGATCCATCTTCAATTTCTTTTAAATATTTTTCAAATAGTATCTTTTCATGAGCTGCATGTTGGTCAATCATGTATAAAGTTCCATCAAATTCACCCAATATATAAGTTTTATTATATTGACCAATTATAGAAATGGGTGGAAATTTAGCACTTGGCTTTATTTCATTATAATCTGTTTCATTCTTAAAGCTTGATATTTTAACATTTTCAGAATTATTTTTTATATTATCGATATCATCATCATAGTCATTCCCTTTTATTTCATCAATAAAATGTGATTTAAGACCTATAGGAAGCTTGATTTCCGTTTTCTCAATTTCATTTATATCATTATTTTCAGAGTCTGCCTTACCATATTCCTTATGTGTAGATACAAAACTAGTATCTATATGTTCACTATTATTATCAACTTTTAAGTCCTTACCTTCATCAATCAAAGTTTTAACTGCCGAATTTACAAATTTAACTTTTTCCTCTTCTTCCTTAATTTTAAAAGTAATTTCTTCAAAAGTCGGAGGCGTATAATTTTTAGTGCTTTCCTCTTTTATAGCAAAGGTCTCAAATACTTCATTTTTAAAAGAAGTGTGAACTGCTCCAAATATATTTTTAAAAATCATTCTTTCATCGTTAAACTTTACTTCTGCTTTAGTTGGATGAATATTAACATCTACATATTCAGGATAAATTTCTATAAATAAAATAAAGAATGGAAACTTATTTACTGTAGAGAAAGACTTAAATGCTTGTTCAACAGCTACTGCTAGTGACCTATTTTTTATATATCTTTTATTAACAAATATACTTTGATTATTTCTAGAGCCTCTTGCTATCTCCTCATTGCCTATATAACCATAGACAGTAATAAGATCAGAAGTATCACTAAAATAAATTATGTTATCCGTTATAGATTTACCGTATAGAGTTCTTATTACATCTTTAAGTTCTCCATTGCCAAAAGTATGAATAATCTTTTTTTCATTATTATATAATTTAAAACTTATTTTAGGATTAGCTATAGCAAGCCTAGTTATTATATCATTAATTACAGAAGCTTCTTTTGAAGCAGATTTTAAAAACTTCTTTCTAGCAGGTACATTATAAAATAAATCACGAACTTCTATTATAGTTCCTTTATTAACACCACATTCAGTTACATCAGAAAATTTACTGCCTTCAATAGTTATTTCATATCCTAAGCCCTGATCTTTTTCTTTAGATTTTAAATTGACTTTAGCTACAGAAGCTATTGATGGAAGTGCTTCTCCTCTAAAACCTAAAGTATGTATATTATATATATCTTCTGATTGATTTATCTTGCTAGTAGCATGTGGAAGAAAGGCTTTGGCTATATCGCCTTTATATATACCATCTCCATCATCAATAATTCTAATGAGAGATATCCCACCTTCTTCAATTTCAATTACTATGTTTTTAGAATTCGCATCAATAGAGTTTTCAACTAATTCTTTAACTACTGAAGCAGGTCTTTCAACTACCTCTCCTGCTGCTATCTTATTAGCAGTATCTTCACTTAATATGTTAATTCTCTTCAAAGTATGCTTTCCTCCTTTCTTTTTTTATATTAATAACCTTATTTTTCTTTCAAATTGTATTATATCGAATTTATATAATAATAACAATTCAAATCGTAATTGATATATTTTTCAATTTTAATCTATCAAAATTATTATAGTATTGTCACCTGCAATGTGAATTAGTGTCTTTTTCAAGTAATTTATCATATTAATAATATTATAATTAAAAATTAAAGGAGATCTATCATGGAATATATCCATTCCTTTAGACACATCTTAGTTAAGTTTTTTAATTGCAATCACAACATATTAAGTAATAGAAAATTATTAGATTTATATACTCGTGAAGCTGCTAAGGAGCTAAATATAGGTGAAATCAAAAATTCATTTTTTTTATTTAATCCATATGGAATAACTGTTGTTGTTGTTTTAAACAAATGCCAATTAACACTTAATACAAACTATAACAACACTTGTACAACTCTTGATTTATTTACTATATCAGCTGATATTAATTCATATTCTGCTTTTAAATATTTAAATAAAACTCTTAAAGCAAAAACTTGCGAGATAAATGAAATTATGCATAATGAAAATTCTCTTTTATTTCCCTATATTGAATTACCAATTAATTCGAAAATAAATTTAAGATGTAATTCTTCATATATTAATCCAACCATATCTATTTTAGGTAGTAGTGGCGGTGTAGCTAAATCTGTTTTATCTATATTAAATAAAGCCTGCAAAGATAAAACTGATCCTATTAATAGCTTCATTAATTCATGCAAACTACATCTAATTGATTTAAAACAAAATGACATGAAATATTATGAAAATCGATTTCCTAACTTAAAAAATAAAATATCGCTATATGAATTTGACCTAAATAACACTGAAGTATTTACTGAACATTTAAAACAAACAAATACCACTATTGTACTAGATGTATCCTTTGCCGATACAGTTAATATGTTAAGATGCTGCGATTCATTAGGTGTAATATATATAAACTCTGCATTTGAAAGTTTAAGTGTTGATGAAAACAATGATTTAGAAGGATTCCCATTACAAGAAAGATATGAAATTTTTGAAAGTCATAGAGATGAATTTCAAAATACCTCAGCTATAATATGTTCAGGAATGAATCCCGGAGTTGTTCAATGGATGGCAATTGATTTAATGAAAAAATACCCAAACAAACTTCCTAAAGCTTGTTACATCGTTGAAGAAGATACCTCTTTTTATGAAGACGAAACATTGGCAGATAAAAATACACTTTATACTACTTGGTCTACAGAATGCTTCTTAGATGAAGCTATTTATAGCTATCCTTCGTTTGTGAAAAAGCACCACTCATTATTTCTTTATAAAGATGTATATGAACTTGAATTTAAAGTTGTTTTAGGAGAAAAAAATTTTTACGGATGCCTTATGCCACATGAAGAAGCCATTACACTAGGGAAAATGTACGATATGGAAACTGGTTTTATATATAAAATAAATGATCATACAACTAACTTAATTACAGATAATTTAGATAATGTTGATGATTTATGGAGCAAACCAATGAGCGTTTTAAATCCAGAAGTTTCTCCTTTAAAAGGTGAAGATTTGGTTGGAATACTTCTTGTTTATGATGATAAAGAACTCTATATGTACAACAGCTTAAACAACAGCAAAACCTATGAAAAATATAAAACTAATGCAACTTATCTTCAAGTCGCTGCTGGAATTTATGGTGCTTTAGCTACTATATTATTAGATAATATTCCCCGAGGAATCTACTATGTTGATGAACTACTTGTTAATGCAAAAAGTAACTACGGCAAATATCTTAAACATCACTTAGATAAATTTGTAATTGGAGAAAATAATCACTCAGATGGCGATTTGCTAGATAGAATGAGAGAAAGAAAAAAATGAACATGCCGACGAAATATGACACAAAATAGACTCGCATACTGACTTATTATTTTTTTGAATATGACTTAATTTACATGGATAAGATAATACGGAAATTTAATTGTTTAAAGGAGGCTTTAAAATGAGTAATAAAAATTCTATTAAAACTACATCTGAACCATTAACTCGTAATTATGCAAAACAAGTAAAAAATAAAGCAAATGAAAAAAGTCCATATGGAGAGGATGATCCTTCTCCAAGTACTGCATTTAAAAATGAATAAATTATAGTTCTTAACTAAAAATAACCACTCGTTCAAAATCGAGTGGTTATTTTTTCTTTCATGCGCCTTAAATCAACGTGTCTTCCTTCAATAGATTATATAGTGTTGGATTAAAATTAAATTGCTTCATTAGATTTTTAACTTCAGCTAAAGCCCTTTGCTTTTTCTCTTTTGATACATTAGTTTTTGATGCTCTAATTAATATATTTTTAGGAGAGTGAGCTATATCTATAAATTCTAGTAGTTGTGCTTTATACCCTACACATTCTAATAGGTTAGCACGAACTGAATCTGTCATAAGTGCTGCAATTCTCTCTTGTACTATTCCATACTTTGTTAATATAGATAAGGATTCTGTTTTCATTTGTTGATTAAATTCATGTTGACAGCAAGGTACTGAAAAAATCATTTTAGCATTCCACTTTATTGCATTATATAATGCATAATCAGTAGCTGTATCACATGCATGTAATGTAATTACCATATCAACCTTATTATTATATTTAAAACCGTTTATATCTCCAAGTTCAAAATGCAAATTTTCATAGTTATAGCGTTTAGCTATGTCATTACATTTCTTGATTACATCTGCTTTAAGATCCAGGCCTATCATCTTTACACTTATTTTCTTAATTTCTACAAAGTAATAATATAGTACAAAAGTTAAATAGGATTTTCCGCATCCAAAATCTAAAATTGTTAAATCTGTATAATCATTCTTCTTAATTTCATCATCAATAATCTCAACGAATCTGTTTATCTGCTTATACTTATCATATTTCGAATTAACTACTTTTCCCTCTTTTGTAAAGATTCCCAAATCTATAAGAGGTTCAATAATCATTCCTTCTTTTAAAATATAATTCTTTTCTTTATTATGACTTTTATTAACTAACTTCCCATTGTCACCTTTTTTCTTACTAAATAATATCTTTCCTTTTTTAGATATTTTTAAATCAAAGGAAGTAATATTTGACCAAGCTGAAATTTGCTTGAAAGATGACACATATTCCAGCAATTTTTCTTCTAAAACATCTACATTAATATTTTCATGGAATACCTGTTTATCAGTGTACTTTTCTATTTGATAATATTCTTTACCATTATTTTGTTTAAGTACAAATGTTATTTTATTGTATTCAGTATTATTATTTAATTTATTACTGATAACTAATTTTATAATATCTTCTTTAATTATTTCACTAATAGCTTTCTTTAAATCTTCCATTTTACAACACACCTTATTATTTATTTCAATTTGCTTCAATTGGGTATATTCAATAATATTATTATATATACCCAATTCATAAATGCAAACTCTTTTTTGTAGTAACTTAACTTAACTCTAGACCTTTATTAAGCAAATCAGAAAAAACACTCCATTCTACAAATTTTCCTCCCATACTCTCTAAATGCTTAGTATGCATTTGACAATCTATAAAAATGAACCCCTCATTATGTAGTTTTTCTGAGAGCTTTGTTAACGCTATTTTAGAGGCATTACTTACTTTGGAAAACATACTTTCTCCGAAAAAGCATTTTCCTATTTTAACTCCGTACAACCCTCCTACCAATTCTTCATCAAGATATGTTTCAACGCTCATTGCATATCCATTATTAAAAAGATTTATATATGCATCTTTCATATCATTACTAATCCAAGTTTCTTCATTATTATTTTCCCGTATGTACTTGCAATTACTTATTACACCTTTAAAATCATTATTAAAAGTTATCTTGAATTCTTCTCTTTTAATAATTTTTTGCATAGATTTAGAAATTTTAATTTCTTCTGGTATTATTATAAATCTAGGCTTAGGGCACCACCAAAGAATTGGTTCTCCTTCGTTATACCATGGAAAAATACCGTTGCAGTAAGCTAGAATTAACCTCTTCAAAGATAAATCTCCACCAATTGCCAAAAGTCCATCTTCTTCAGAAAGCTCTGGATTTGGAAAGATAATTTCTTTTGTTAATTGAAATATAGGCATTGTTTTCACTTCCTTACATGTTAATTGGACCCAATGATTATTTTAACATAATTTTAATATTACTTTTTATTTACTAGTCCACCAATAATATATTCTAAAAAACAAACTTTTTTAATGCATCATTTAATGTTTTTAAAACTTTTAACATAAGTTTCAAAATATACGGTAAAAAGAATGATGCTAGTAACACTGAAACAGCTAAAATCAATATGTTATAATTTATTGGTTGTCCTAATTTAACCTGATATAAATGTATCGCTCCTGCAGATATGGCTCCAACGATTAATAATTTAGTTGCTATCCATGAAATTATATTTATGATCTGGAGTAATAATATTGTTACTGACAATATAGCTATTAATGGTAAAGCTAATATCTTAAATGGAAGCATAATCAAAATAAACATTTGTTCAGTGTTGCGTTTAGTGCTTTTTTCAGATGCTTTTTGTTTCCTGTCCTTTTCTTCGTTATCATCATTTAATTTATTTTTCTTATATTTGTTTTTTGAAATTCCTTTTTGAGTAAAATCATTCTTTTTTTTACTAGTACTTTTTCCTTTACTTTTAGAATTACGTCTATTTATATTATTACTTTTATTATTATCCTCTAGTTCTTTTTGAACTTCTTGCGGATTCATAATTAATGTTGCATTTTTATCAACAAACTGATTTTCTTCTAAACTAGTTAAAGTTTCATATGCCTGATCAAACAACTTCAAAAATTGATTAAGTCGTTTTTCATTAACTACTTCTCTTTTTATTTTTGCTACCTGCTTTTCATAAGCTTCTTTTATTTCTTCTTTTGATGAATTTTTTTCTACACCTAATATTTTATAATAATCTGTCATTTCTTCTCTCCATTTAAAACCAATCATGTAATATAATATTTAATAATAATAGCATTGTCCACTGCATTTACCATTGAGCAACTTATCTTTTACTCTTTTTTCATAAGTCTCACTATCTCCAATATCATCTAACATTCCTATAGCTTTTTTTAAATTTTGCACATCATTTTCCATATTCTTAATTGAATTTCCTCTTCCAACTACTTTCAAATGTGTGACACCAGCTTTTTTTAACCTTTTTAAAGAACATAAACCACAGCCAGTGCTGCCAAGAATATATGAATCTGATATTTCTTCTTCATCTTCTACTTCACATTGATTTTCCATATAAAATTCCTCTTTATCCATATCATCCAGCTCTTTATAATAAAGCTTAAGTCTCCTATCAACATCTTCAAAGTTATTTGCATGTCCACTCACTTTTGATAAATGATATGGCATTTTACATAAATGTATCATTTCATCACAATGTAGAGAATTACAAAAAGCCCCGGTATAATGGCATCTCTCATTTAAAATAAATGCTTCATACTCCAGATTTCTCACTTTATTATTACTTATACATGATTCCATATCTTCAATTGAATTTTTTCTATGAAATATGTAACGGGATATGTCCAGTTTGTTAAAAAAATCAATGGAAAGACGATTTAATTCAGCACATTCTCCACTTAAATGTATGGAACATTTTATAGCAGTTTGTTTTAAATATAATAAAAGTCCAATGTCTGCTATAATAAAATCATTAAAACCAATAGCAGTCAACTCTTTTATTATTCCAGCTATCATTTCATATTGTTCTTCGAGGTAGTATAAATAATTAAAGGTTATACTTACTGGCACCTTATATGCTTTAACCATTTTTTTTAGTATTTTCATATCCTCAATGGAACTTATCTGAATATTATAGTAAAGCACCTCTCTTCTATTTAAAGGAAAAAGATTGCCATATTTTTTATTCCACTCATAAGGAACATATCCGCAAAATACTTCATCTGCCCCAGCTTTCACCAAGGTTATATAATCATCAATACATCCTAATCCCGCTACTATCTTCATTATAGTTTCCTCCCAGGTATAATCAAGAAAATAATAGACACGCATACTGGTCTATTATTTTCTTGATTGTGCCTTATATTATATAAAATTTAAAACAATTCTATCTATCCCGTTATCTATATAATACTCCAATTCTTTTGTATTTTTAAGCAGGGTGTCATCAAAAGCAAATAAAGAATTATACCTTCCAACCATTTTTAAATGCTTAGGATACGCAAACACATAATCCTTGCAATATTTTGGACAGTTAGTAACAAGTTTCTGATTTCCTCTGTCCATGCTTGTACACATTGCATATAGTGGACAATATTGTGATGTGTTTGTCTGATAAAAAGGAATATGTAAACTATGGCATCCTTCTGCAATAGAAATTTTATGACCACAATTTTCATATTCATATCGTTCTATCTTACAATCTTTCAGAAACTTATTAAAAATTGAACTATTAAGACTGTTTTCTGCAGCAGATTTATGTGTATATCCTTTCTTATAAATATATCTTGGATCTTTTTTTCTCTTATTTAACAAAACACCTAGTGACAGTTTAAAATAATCTGTCTTATCTTCAACCAATTTCAGCATTCCAAAATCATTTACTATAATCTCTATCGATCTATTATTTTCATCGCACCAATTATATATCTCACTTATAACATCTTTTGTTTTTTCTATATAACAATCTCTCATATATGTAAAACATAGTGTTATCGAAAGTTTTTCCTCTTTGGCTTTTTGCATCATCTTCTTTAACAATTTGACTTCTGGAAATAAATTATGGCAGAATTCATTTCCAATATAAAGCCTGGTAATATCTTTTTGAAACAGCTTATGATTACTTGCAAAATTCTCTTTTAAATAATCATTCTTAAAAGCTTTTATATCCTTATCCATATACTTTTTATATAAAATATCATTATCTAAAGTAATAGATAATTCTACTGAATCTTTAATGCTCTCATTCCAGTCTGGATAATTTAATTCTGACATCCAGTCTTTTTTTTGCTCTAAATAATACTTATAAAATTCATAATCCAATTCTGTTGGATATTCAACCATTTCCTTTGAAAACTCATTTCCATCACCAAAAGCTTTTAACATAATATATTTTGAATAATTTCTAAAAACATTTCTTACATTATGTAAATATTCTAATACTTCAATAGAAAATACATATATTAAACTAAACTCGCCTTTTCTTTTCTCTATAATATCAAAATCTTTTATTATTACCTCTTCGTATCTGCATTCATCAAATATATAAAATACTACTTTTATGCTATCTATCTTTTCTATTTCCTCAGCCACACGCACAGTTAACTTTTTAGGAGATATTCTTAATATACGTACTTCTCTGTTATCTAATAAACAACTTACAAGTCCTGATGGTAATAATTCTACTTCTTCTCTTTCCAAACTAACGCCTCTTATCCATTTTCTAATAGTTTTGATATTCCTGTAGCTATATAATTAACATACGGATCATCATCTTTATTGCTTAATATAATAATTAAATACTTCTTATCAATATTTCTTTTAACATATGAAGTATAACCAGATAGATTTCCGGCATGATAAATACTCATATTTCCTTTAGTACTATCATCAATATACCATCCATATCCATAATCATCTAAATTAGGAGTAAACATTTCTTTTAGAGATTGTTTATTAATTACTTTCCCTGAATATAAAGCATCCTCCCATCTATATAAATCTTCAACTGTTGAATATATTTCTCCAGCTGACGCTATAAGTGACCCTTCTGTATCAATTGCTTCTTCATAGTCATTTTGACTATTATCTATTGTATAATAGCCAACTGCTTTATCTTTTATAGCAGATTTATCACTTAGAAATCCTGTATTACTTAAATTTAAAGGTTTTAATATGTTTTCTTCTATATAAGCTTTATAACTCTTTTTTGTTATCTTTTCTATTATATATCCTAGCAATATATAATTCGAATTACTATATTCAAATTCTGTCCCAGTATTAAAATCAAGGGGCTCATTTTTAAATAATTCAATTATTTCCTCTAAAGTATATGTATGTTTTCCACTTTCTATGGATTCAACCAAATCCATATGATCATGGATTCCAGATGTATGAGTAAGAAGGTTATAAATTTTTATTTCATCCCCATTAGGATAATCTGGAATGTATTTGCTAAGTGGATCTTCAACACTTAAAAGGTTCTTTTCTTGCAGCATTAATATTGCTGCAGCTGTAAACTGTTTTGTGATGGAGGCAATTTCAAAAGCTGTCTGTGTTGTATTTGCAATATTATTATCATAATCTGCCATTCCAAATGCTTCATTTAATGCTATATTGCTACCTTGCGCAACAAGAACCGCACCATTAAATTTATAATCTTCAGAATAATTATTAATATAATCAATTATCTTTGATTGAAAATTCTTGCTAATCCCATTTGTGCTTTCTTTTAAAGCTAGTGTTTTATTATTTTTATCACTTTCAATAAGTGAACAGCCATTTAATAATATTGAAAATATTATTATTAAAGTTATCATATATAATATAATTTTTTTTATCATAATTGTATTCCTCAAAACATAAAATGTTAACTAAATTCTCTGATATTATAGCCTATATTTGTAAATATTATAACTCACGTGTCATCCAATTTACCTAAATATCTAATTTATGACATATGAGCAAATAATATAACATCGTCATTTTTCTACTAACTTTCTTATATTATAACATAATTTTGCATTTAAATATTTTAAAGAGTTAAATTTTATCTCCCTGTGTTTCAATTGTATTGAATACATGAGAATTACTTAATATAATGAGGTTATATCTATAAAATAAAAGACCCACGAAAATCCAAGTTTTAGATTTTCGTGGGATTCATAGTGGAGGCGATATGTAACTTTTAAAATCCACTAGAATATCATTTCGTCTTCGGAAACAATCTCAAAACATAAATATCTTGACGCAATTCATCTGTAAGTATTTCTGTTTTATCTAAATCCTCTGCTAACATAATGCATCCGACCTCTGGAGTATAGGGATAATTGTGCATTGTTAATTGCATTTAATTATTTTTTCCAAAACATTAACGATTTAATGTTCAATTTATCCATCTTTAATTTAGTATTTAAATTATTCAGTTTTATTGGCCTCTCTTCTAATCTAGTATTAACTAAAGAATAAACCACTGGAACAACTACAAAGGTAAGGAATGTAGCTGATGCAAGTCCAAATATTATAGTTACAGACATAGGCCCAAATAATGCACTCTTAGAAAATGCAAGCGGTATAAGTCCTGTAATTGTTGCTGTTGAACTTAATATTATAGGTCTAAATCTTTGGCTTACAGCATGCAAACATGCTTCATCTATGGAAAGACCTTCATTTCTTCCTTCAATTATATATTCCACAAGCAAAATACCATTTCTTATAACTACTCCAATTAAGCTTATTATTCCCATTACAGCAGTTAAAGATAACTGCATCTTAAACAGCATAATCCCTACTGTTACTCCTATTAATGATAGTGGAAGTGCACACATTATTACAAGCGGCTGCAAGAAAGATTTGAATTGAACAAATAAAATTACATAAATTATTAGTATGCACATAACTCCAGCTATACCAAGACTTGTGAAGTTTGTTTCTATTTGATGTTTCTCACCATCATAAACAACATTTACACCATCTATATTCAGTTTATTTATTTCCTGGGTTACTGCATTTTCTATATTAACAGCATTATACCCAGTTTTTACATCACTGTATACTGTTACAGTTTTATCTTTTTTATAATGCTTTATTTGATCTAACTGTGAATTAAGATTTATATCTGCTACTTCGGATAACAATACCTTATTATTTGTTACACTTGATTTTATCTCTAAATTTTTCAAATCTTCTACTGATGCAATATTAGTTTTAACCAGTATATTGTAGTCACTGCCATTCTTTCTATATACAGAACTACTATATCCTTTTAAAGCGATGTTTATTTGTTTTTCTATATCAGATTTTAATAAGCCATGTTGGGATGCTTTTGTACTATCTATATTTACTTCATACTCATAAGTCTTTTTTGCTGCATCATCTCTTATATTTAAGGTTCCTGGTATATTTCTTAATTTTTCTTGTATTTGATCTGAGGCAGCATAAATCTTATCTAAATCATCTCCTGTAAGTCTTAAACGAATAGGCGCTCCTATTGGCTGTGCTTGTTCCAAAAGCTTTACTGTAGCAGTTCCCCCAGAGATTTTACTATCTAATTGACTTTGCAAATATTCAACTAACTTTTGTCTTGTATCAAACTTTTTAGTTTTACTTAAGTCTATTTTCACCATAATTTGAGCTGTATCCTTTGCTGGTGCTACTGTAGGCAAAGTAATATAAAACTTAGGCATTCCACCACCTATAGCTGAAGTATAACTTGTAACTTCTTCTTGCGATTTTAAAACATCTTCTACCTGTTTTACTAAATTAACTGTACTATCCATATCTTCAACTTTTTCATTAGAAACATCTATATAAATAACATCCTTATCTACATAAGGGAAAAATTGCATCCCTAGGGTTTTCATTAAACCTATAGATGCCATAAATACACATAAGGCCACTATAATAATATTTCTTTTATGCTTAAGTCCATATGTCAAAATTTTAAGGAACATCTTTCTGATTATACTTTCTTTATTAACATTTTTACTTTTCCTAAAGAATATAGATGACATTACAGGAGTTATAAATAGTGCTGAAATATACGAACAAGTTATACATATCATTACCACTTGTGGCAGAGTTCTCATAAATTCCCCAACTGCACCAGGTATATTTAAAAGAGGTGAAAAAGCACCAACAATAATTAATGTAGATGTAAATACAGGAACAAATAATTTCTTTATACCATGAAATGCTGCTTCATCTCCTGACATTCCCTGATCAATTCCAACCTGAACCACATCTCCAATTACAATTGCATCATCTACCAGTATTCCAAGTGCTATTATAAGTGCTGTTGTAGACATTTGATGAACTTTTATCCCAAGCGCCTCCATAGCAATAAAGGACATAGAAATAGATATTGGAATTACTGCTGATACTACCATTGCATTTCTAAAGCCCATTCCTATAAGAACAGTTATTACTACGAGAATTACACCATCTCTAAGGTTTTCCATAAAGAAAGAAACTGACTCATTTACATCTTTAGGCTGGAATGTAACTTCTTCTATCTTTAAATCCTGTGGTAATTGTTTTTTTATCTCATCTAATTTTTTTCTTACATCATCACCTATTAAAACTATATTTTTATTATCTTGAAAATAACCTGCAAGTAATACTGCATTTTCCCCATTATTAGTGTATTTATAATTAGAATCATCATCATAATCCATATGGACATTTGCTATATCTTTAATCTTTATAGTTTGTCCAGTATCCGTTGAAACTCCAACAATTGTATCTTCTATCTCTTTAAGAGAAGTAAAACTACCTGGTGTCTGCACTTTTATTTTCCCAGTTTTTAAATCTAAATTTCCAGAAGGAATATCTATATTTTGTGCCTTTAATACCCCGCATACATCTTCAAGAGAAATAGAATATTTATTTATTTTACTTAAATCTACATCAACTTTTACTTGTTTATCCTGTTTACCCTTGATATCAAATCTAGAGATGCCGCTAACACCACTTAATTGTTTCTTTATGTCATCTGCATAATTTCCTAATTGTTCATAAGAATAATTATCACCAGACACACTTAAAATTGTACCAGCAGTTTCTGTAAGATTAGTATCTATTACACTATCTTGACATCCATCTGGAAGATCAGACTTTATGTCCTTTATTTTATCTCTTAAGTCTCTCCACGCTTTATCTTTATCTACATCATTATTTAAGTAAAGAATAACTATAGATGCACTATTTTCAGAATAAGATTCAGCATAATCATAACCATCTATTTCTTCAACTTTATCTTCGATTTTTTTTGTGACTAAACTTTCTATATCACTAGAAGAAGCCCCTGGATAAATAGTTGTAATCATTGCTGCTGGAGATGAAACATCTGGGCTTTCCTGCTTAGGAATAATATGATAACAATAACATCCACTTAAAATAGCTATAATTACTAAAAATAATACTATTTTTTTATTATTTATAGCCGCTTTAATCAATCCCATAATTCATCCTCCTTTATTCTGCTGAAACCTGATATCCAGCTTTTATATTTTTCATACCTTCCGTAACAAGATTATCTCCAACTTTTAATCCGTCTACACATACCTCATTTTCATTTGTATCTCCTAAAGTTATATTTTTCCTAACCGCACGTCCATCTTCTACCACATAAACGTAGTCTTCTCCATCATTCAAAATACTATTAATAGGAATCCATATTCCATCCATTTCTCCATCACTAATATAAATTTTTACTGATTGGCCTATGTAAAATTTGCTATTATCTATCGGATTTAAAAGTTTAATTTCTGCACTAAAGGTACCAGATTGTTTATCAGGCATTTGAACTATATTTATAATCTCTCCATCTGAAGTTGTATCATCTATTTTAACTTGTGCTTTTGTTCCAATCTGTACTTTCTTTACATCATCATCAGATAATCCCACAGTAACTACTTGATTTTCACTTCTAATTAAAATCACTGGATAACCAGCCTGCTGCAGCTCTCCTTCTTTGCAAAGAACATCTACTATATATCCATCTTCATCTGCGGTAAGAGAAGCATCTTGAACTAAGTTGACTTTTGAATCATAATCAGCCTTTGCAGCGTTTACTTGAGCCAATGCTGTTTGTTTATCTTCTTCCCTTGTTCCATTTTGAAGCTGATTTAAAGTTTCATTAGCTGCATTTAATGCACTTTCACTATTATCTAATTTATTTTTAATATCATCAACCTGCTGCTGTGTCGCTGCCTTTATTTGATATAAATTAACAGTCTTATCATATAAATCTTTGCAGTAATTATAATTATCCTGAGCATTTTTTACTGCTATTTGAGCTTTATTTATATCTTCTTCTTGTGCCCCATTTACCGCTTTATCATATTGCGCTGAAGCTGCATCCATTTGAGCTTTTGCGGCGTTCTGTGCAAGGTTTAAATCACTTTTATCTAAATCAACAAGGTTATCTCCTTTTTTTACATGCTGACCTTTTGAAACATATATTTTTGATATTTTGGCTGAACTTTTAAAGGAAAGCTTTCTCACTTCACTCCCCCCTGTTGTTCCTTCATATTCTAAGGAAATTGGGTAACTTTGCTCCTGAAGCTCCACAGTTTTTACTGGATAAGTTTTTACTTCAGCTTTTGAATCAGATTTACCACTACATCCACTTAATGTAACAAAATTTAAAAATACTAAGCAAATAGCTAATACCTTCTTATTCATATATCCTCCTTATATTTACGATATCATATGTAAAATAATATATATTGTCTTTATTTTCCCCTATAATTTTGTTCATTGAAAAAATTTACTGGTTACTTAGTATCCATGGTTTTTGAATACTGTCTCTTAAGTTATTATGAGCATACACAAGCTTTCTTAAAGAAGTATCTAAATCTTCACTTGCTAGAACTTGTTTATCATAATCATTTTGCAAAATTAACCCCATGTCTACTTGAGCTTTTGCAAATTTAAGCTTTATATCTGTTGAGTTAACCTGTTCTTTTAAAGTATCTATTTTATTTTCTATATCAATGAGTGTTGAATAATTTTGTTTTAAAATATTTTTAAGATTCTTTTTTGTATCATCTAACTTAACCTTTGATTCATCATACTGGTATTTACCATCTAAATAAGATCCATAAGAATTGAGATCGTTATAATATTTTAATTCTTTTTGCTCATAGGCTATTAAACCTAACGCATATTTGCCTGAATCTAAAGTAGCATTACCATTAGTATCAGTCGTCATATAATCAGATGCCTTTGGAGCTGTTGGTATTTCTTCATTCATGACATCTTTTATTCCTTCATCCTTTAAATTTTTCATATAGTCTTTAGTTAAATCTAATATTTTATCATCATATTCAAAATAGCTGTTAAGTCTGTCATCTATGTATTCATCGACTGAACCATCTATTTTAAATTTTGTATAATCCATCTCATAATCGAGTATATAAGTATCCTTTAAATCTAAATCGGTTAACACTTTAAAATAATCTTCAGCATCATTTAAAGCATTTTCTTTTGAACTTATCTCATCTTGTAAGGATTTGATTTCAATTTGTGCATCATCGATTTCATTAGATGTTGCCATTCCTAAAGATAGTTTTCCATTCAAAGAATTTAAGTCGTTTTTCTTTAATTCCAAATTTCTTTTTGATTTGCCTATATCAATTTGTTTCAAAACCATATCATTATATTTATTGGTAATATCACTTGCTATTTGATCCTCCATAAATTCCTGTGATTGTTTTGTCTGTTTTTCCTGCAATTCAAGTTTATCGTAAGGATAATCATATACATCATCAGAGTAATTATTCGCTGCTATGGATTTATCAAAATCAGTACTTTTTTTCTGAAGATCCTCTTTATTTCGGTAGTGTAGTATTTCTTGTGATTTTAGTGCAAATTTGTCACTGTTACTTATTGCTGCATTTATTGCATCATTTAACTTAAGAGCTTTTTTCCCCGCAACGTTTTGTCCACTTTGTACAGTTTTTGAATTATTCTCATCATTGCTATAAGATATCGTTGATTCGGACTCATTTGAACTAGTATTATCTACTGCAAATACTGGCACAATACTACTATTCATAACACTAACTACAATCCCAATTGCAATTATATTTTTAATATTTTGTTTCATTAACATACACCCCTTTATTTTTTGAATTCGCCTTAAGTTAATATTTAAAACACCACACATAATCTACACGTGTATATTATCTTTACAATTGTATATTTACAGTCTATACTCTAACCATAAGCTTATCAAGAAACAATAATCTTGATTTATATAGTTAATCTACAGCATTGACATATGTGTAGATTATTTCTTTAGGAGGAATATATGAACAATATAATAATTGATGAAACTCTCGATTTAAGAATACGACGAACACATAAACTGTTATCAGATGCTTTAACATCTTTACTTACAGAAAAAGCTTTTGATGATATTCGTGTTTCAGATATCTGCAATAAAGCAATGGTTCATAGAACTACTTTTTATAAGCATTTTGAAGACAAATATCAATTACTTGATTTTTTACTGGGGCAAATAGTAATAGAATTTAAAGAAAAAAGTATGCAATATACATCTAATATAAATTCAAGGGAATATTATATAATTTTAATTAAACTTCTTTTTGAACATATGTATGAGAACAAAAAATTATATTCTGTAGGATTATTAAATAACAGTTCAGCGAGAAAGTTATTAAAAAGAACAGTACTTGAGTGTGTAATATCCAGTTTAGAAAGTAATGCAGCAAATGGCGTTAACTTTACTATTCCAATACCTATCATTTCAGAATTTTATTCTGCTGCTATTGTTAACTTAGCTAGTTGGTGGCTTGAAAATAATATGCCTCTTAGCATTGACGATATGGTGAAATATGGTGATGTGATGATTAATAGACTTGATATACAAAATAGATAGAACTCTTATATTTAAGTGAATTTTTTTAATGTAATTAAGGCACAAACTAAAATAACCCACAGAAATCCAAATTCTAGATTTTTGTGGGTTCATGGTGAAGACGAGCCGTAACCAGCCCCCATACCTTAATTAATTGTTCAACTTTTTAGCCTCACCTATCAACCTATATAAAGTATTCATAGCCTCCATAGGATTTAAGTTTAATATATCAACTTCACTGATTTCTTTAAGTAAGGCTTCTTTTTCCATATAACTAAAATCTAATTGCATATTATTAGAAGCTTCCTTCTCCTTATGCTTTTTATGTTTTGTTTCTTCCTTAAATTCAACTTTTGTAGAAGTTTCATTTTCATATTTTATCTCTTCTATATATTCATTTTTGCTTTCAGAAACTGTTTCAGCAACTATATCTACAGCAGCCTCATTTTCTTTAATTTCGCTATTTGTTACCTTATGAATATCAAAATTGTTTTCTCCCTCTAAGCTTAAAAGTATTTCTTTAGCTCTATTAATAACTGCTTCTGGAAGGCCTGCAAGTTTAGCTACTTCTATTCCATAGGATTCATCGGCACCGCCTTCTACTATTTTTCTTAAGAATATTACGCTATCCTTCATCTTCTTAACAGCTACAGAATAATTCTTAACTCCATGTAGTATTCCTTCTAGTTTTACTAGTTCATGATAGTGGGTTGCAAACAAGGTTTTACATCTTAAATTTTCATTTCCTGTTATGTATTCAATAACTGACCATGCTATGGAAAGTCCATCATAGGTTGAAGTTCCTCTTCCTACTTCATCTAATAAAACTAAGCTCTTTGATGTGGCATTTTTAAGTATATTTGATACTTCCCACATTTCAACCATAAAAGTTGATTTACCTCCAGCCAAATCATCTGATGCTCCAATTCTAGTAAATATCTTATCGCATATTGAAATATTTGCATTTGCTGCTGGTATAAAGGACCCAATTTGAGCCATTAGCGTAATAAGTGCTACCTGTCTCATGTATGTAGATTTACCGGCCATATTAGGACCTGTTATTAAAAGTAATTCCTTATCACTTTGATTTAAGGTAGTGTTATTAGAAACAAACTCCCCCCTTCCAATTACCTTTTCGACTACTGGATGCCTGCCGTCAATTATTTCTATTACTCCCTCTTCGTTAAGTTCTGGCTTAACATAGTCATTTTCTAAAGCTACTAGCGCTAAGGTAGATATTCCATCAAGATTTGAAATTATTCTAGCACTTTGCTTAAGTCTTGAAATTTCTTTTTCTATTCTATCTCTTATATCCGTAAATAAAGCATATTCTAAATTAATAAGCTTTTCTTCTGCACCTAGAATTTTATCTTCCATTACCTTTAACTCTTCAGTTATATATCTTTCTGCATTGGACAGAGTTTGTTTTCTTACATATCTCCCTTCTGGAATAGAGCTGTAATTAGATTTCGAAATCTCTATGAAATAACCAAATACTTTGTTATAACCTACTTTTAAAGACTTAATTCCAGTAAAATCTCTTTCACGATTTTCAAGGGCAGCAATCCATTCTTTCCCATGGAGTTTTGACTGCCTTAATTCATCTACTTCACTATTATATCCATCCCTTATTATATTTCCTTCTTTTATGCTTAAAGATGGTTCCTCTTTAATAGATGAGTCTAATAAATCTTTTATATCGGTTAATTCATCAAGCTCTTCAAAATATTCTTTCAAAAGTGCAGAATTTCTATCACTTAAAAGCTGCTTAATCATAGGGATTTTCTCCAAAGATGCTTTAAGAGATAACATATCCTTTGCATTTACATTTTTATTTGATATCTTGCCTACAATTCTTTCTATATCATAGATTTCTTTTAGAGCAGTTCTTAGATCTTCATTAAAGCTGATGGAACTAAAGGCCTCATTAACTCCATTTAATCTCTTTTCTATTTCAGATTTAATAATCAGAGGTTCTTCTATCCACTTTCTAATAGTTCTGCCTCCCATAGATGTTGCACTTTTATCTAAAACCCATAGAAGAGAACCTTTTTTATTTTTTTCTCTTATACTTTCGGTAAGTTCTAGGTTTCTTCTTGAATTTCCATCTATAGTCATGTAATTTATTATTTCATATTGTTCTAATAAATTTATATTAGTCAAACTCATTTTTTGAGTTTCATATATGTACTTAAGTAACACGCTACTTGTAATTTCCCTTTCATAAGTTAAACCTGCTACTTCCATCTCAGAAAATTGCGCTATAAGTTCTTCCTTTGAAACTAAAAATTCATCGTAATTCTTTTTAGATATAAGTGCTGATGTGATTCCTTTTATATCGCCAAGAATATCCTCACTTAATTTTTCATCTACTAAAATTTCTTTAGGGGAAACTTTAGCAATTTCATCTAATAAGCTTATTCTTATATTATCAAAAGAAGTTGTTTTAAATTCACCAGTACTTATGTCTGAAATAGAAATACCGATTTTATCATCATTTATGTGGATAGCCATTAAATACGTATTATCATTTTCAATAGAACTATTGCTATCTATAAAAGTTCCAGGGGTAATTATTTTTACAACGCCTCTTTTAACGATGCCTTTTGCTTCCTTTGGATCTTCAAGCTGTTCACAGATTGCAACCTTATAGCCTTTACTAATAAGTCTTGGAATATATGCCGCTGCTGCATGATGCGGAATTCCACACATAGGCGCTCTCTCTTCAAGTCCACAATTCTTCCCTGTAAGCACTAGTTCAAGTTCTCTTGATACAGTTATTGCATCCTCAAAGAACATTTCATAAAAATCACCTAATCTATAAAAAAGAATACAATCATTGTATTCTTCTTTAGTTTTCATGTATTCTACCATCATTGGCGTTAAAGCCATAATTAATTTCCTCCTTTAAGTTTCCATTTATAGTCTTGGAATTATAAATATCATATAAATTTCATTATACACCTAAAAATCCCCAGAACAATTATAACAATTATCCTAAGGATTTTCATTATTTTTATTTTAATATAAATCAAATATATTATTTTAAATTGCTGGTGAAATATTTTTTGTTTATAATACCCAAATTTATATACTTCGAAATATAACATAGTTTTAATTTGCGCTTAATAATTTAAGAATATAATATTTATAAAAGGGAGTGATAAAATGAAAAATTTAAACATTTGTATTGATATTGACGGAACTATAACGGATCCATACTATTGGCTTAGTTATGCAAATAACTATTTTAAATTAAATGTTTCAGTAAATGAAATTACATGTTATGAAATTGCTAAAGTTTTAAAAATTAAAGAAGATGATTATCTTAGATTTTATGAAGAGTATAAATTCGAAATTCATAGTAAACAAGAATTAAGAGATGATGTTAAAGCTATACTAGATATGTTGTATAAACAAAATAATATATATTTTGTAACAGCAAGAGATAGATCCTTAGAATTGTTAACTAATCTCTATTTAAAAAATCATGATATTCCTTCAGATGAAGTTTTAGTCCTAGGTACTCATAATAAAGTTCCAGCTGCAAGAAATCTAAATTGTGATATTTTTATAGAAGATAGCTATGATAATGCTATTCAATTATCAACTAGTGGTTTTAAAGTATTGTTAATTGATACTAATTATAATAGATTTCCACTTAATGATAATATTATAAGGGTATACAATTGGAAAGAAATCTTAGATTTTATAGATAAAGTTTCAAAAGAAAAAGAAGTTATTTAATGTAAATATATATGCTGAAATTTTACATCTACAGTAGAATATAGCCTAAATTGGCTATTTACAATGTAGATTATTTTTTTGCAATATATCACATTAAAACTTCTTTTTCATTTTATAAAAATTATATAAATAATTTAAAATTTATTAGACTATAAAATCTATTTCAATCTATTATCTTTAGTGAAAAATGTCTTATACCCAAGTGTCACAAATATAACAGTTGATACAGCTGTACTACCTAAGATAGCAAGCATAATACCAATTTGATATTTTATAGCTGTTATTGGAAATGTTCCAGAAAGTATTTGCCCTGTCATCATTCCTGGTAATGATACGATTCCCATAGTCAGCATATTATTCATTGTAGGTAAAATAGCAGTATCGAAAGCATTATTTACTATTTCTTTAGTAGCTGCAGCTGGACTTGCTCCAAGCATTAAAGAATTTTCAATTTCAACTCTTTTATCTTCAAATGAACTGCATAATTTATTAGCACCTAAAGCTATTCCTGTCATACTATTTCCAATAATCATTCCTGAAATGGGTATAAAATATTGAGGATTAAACCAAGGTCTTACATTTAGTACTACGACAATAAAAAAAGCTGCAGTCAACAGTCCTCCAAAGGCCATTGAAAAGGCTATTATATTTTTCAATTCTTTTGACATTGAAAGTTTCACTCTTTTAATTGAATTGTGAATTGCAAATGAAATCATAATGACAATCATTATAGAAGTTAACCACCAGCTTGGATTATTGAAAACAAACATAAGGACATACCCCATTATTGTAAGCTGTATAGTCATTCTTGTAGAAGCAATAATAATTTGTCTTTCTCGTTTAATTCCCCTTGATTTAAATATAACTAACATTATTAGAACAAAAATATATGCTATGGATAGCTGTAAAATAGAAAGATTCATTACTGTATTATTCATTATCTGCCTCCGCAACCTTTCCTTTTTCAATTCGTATGATTGAATCTAGAAATTTTTCTGCTATTTGCTCTGAATGCGTAATCATAATAAGTTCCTTATTACTTTCCAAAACAAACTTTGAGAAATTTTCTATTATAAATTCCTCAGTTTCTTTATCTAACGCAGCTGAAGGTTCGTCTAGTAAATATGTATCTGCATTCATCAGCATTACTCTTGCGAGACATAACCGTTGTTTTTCACCACCAGAAAGATTGTTGCAAGTATCTGAGATCTCCTTCTTAAGCTCTACTCTTTTAAGAGCTTCCTCCATTGCCATTTTAGAAGCAGGAACTTTTTGTGAAAATTCTAATCCAATTTGAAGGTTATCCTCTATTGTTCCACTATAAATGACAGTTGTCTGTCCTAACATAACTACATTACGTCGTAATTTTATAGTATCCATTTTAGAAATATCCTTATTATTATAATAAATTGTGCCTTCATCAGGTACATTTAAACCATTTAACATACGTAATAAAGTTGTTTTTCCACTTCCAGATGGTCCTACGATACATGTGATATTTTTATTGATTCTTAAAAATGGAATATCTAATATATCTTTAAATTTTAAGCTCTTTATTTCAAACATATAATTCTTCACATCCTAACAAATAGTATCATTTATCTAATACATAAAGAAGATCTTAAATGGTATGTAGCCATTATTAAATGTTGTATTTAATAATATTTAAAACGCACATAACTGACTAATTTCAAGTCACCATAGAAAACCATATAATAATTATACCAATTATTATATGGTTATTCATTAATTTTACGTATTTTTAATAATACCAATAGCCACTCCAAGGAAATGAACTTGTTGATCTTCTATAATTATTGGGGCATACTTTTCATTTTCAGGCATTAAAACAATATGTCCATCAACATTTTTGTATGTTTTCAATGTAGCTTCACCATCAATATCAACTGCAACTATATCTTTAACATTTGGATAAGGCTGCTTATATATTACTACATAATCTCCATCACCAATGTTCTTATTTATCATGGAATCCCCTTTTACTTTAAGAATAAAGGTATCCTTAGAATTTCTTATCCATTCTTTTGGTAAAATATAATTATCCTCAATGGAATCATTCATAAGAATTGGACTACCTGCTGCTATTTCATTGAATACTGGAATACTTAAAGTGTTTTCTACTTTTTCCTCAGTCCCATTACGTTCAATATATATATTATCTATAGTATCAGGATCTTTTATAAATTTATGAGATACATTTCTCTTTAGATCTATATATTCTATAGTATTCAATGTTAAGTATTTATCAGCTTCAACTTTATTTCGAACATCTTTACCTTTATGTAAATCGATTGTATTAAATTCAAATATATTTATTTCATTCATATAGTATTCAGTCAATGTAATACTCTTTCCTTTCATATCATATCCTAAACTACTAAAAGATCTTCCATTTATTAACCAAGCTTCTAAATTTGTTTCTTCTCCACTATTAAATATAAAATTTATACTTGAATAATTCTTATCATTATAAAGTAATTTTAAGAATTCAAATTCAACTTTCGTTAACCTTTCACTATTATCTATAAAAATGTGGGTATAATATTTAGTTCTATTTTCTTTTGCGCTTTCAAGTGCTATAATTGCCCTATCTTGCAAATCTATTTTATTTATCTTTTTTAAATTATTGTTATATTCAATTAGAATTTCGTAAATAGCTTGTCTTTGTTTTGAATTCTTTCTAAGTATTTTAGTTTCACCAGTTAGTCTATTAACACGACTTTTTCTATATGCTTTTTGATATTCATCAAGCTCCATAAAATTAGAAGATTTAATCCAAGTGATTTCTTCTTGAATAAATTTAGTATAATTAGAATCAAATATATCAAATTTTTCTTTCTCATATTTCTTATGAATAACTTTTATTGCATTCTTTAATTGTTTTTCGCACTCTTGAGTTGATGCAATTAGAATTTTTATTTTATGTTCTTCCTGATATTGATTAAAATAATATAATATTAATGAGTCTATAGTATTTATTTCTAACTTATTACTAGTATCTTCATCAAAAAAACTACTTTGGTGATATTTTCTACTATCCAAATTTTCATATATATATGATACATATTGAGAATGTTCTTCATTACAAGCTGCTATAAGTATTTTATCATCTTTATCTATACAATAATTATTAAGTAATGTAGGAATCTTATTTACATAAGCTGTAGTTTTTCCAGTTTCTTTTTCGCCTTTTATTAATAAATGACCATTAGGTTTACTGTTAATTATCTTCTTTTGCTTTTTGTTAAGTTCCACTTTACTCCTCCTTCCTTGATTATTATTTATTACGAGCTCAGACATATTCAAAAAATATAAATAGCATGGTGAATTTGCCATTCTATCTCATATACCTTAAGTTTAATCATTGTTGTAATTATACTATATTATGCATTTATGTGCAAAGTTTTAGCGATTCGTAAATAGACATATATTATAATGCGTTCCTATTAATAATAAAAGCAGACTACCTTGTAATAATTTGATAAAATATGTATAATAAACAAGTATAATTTTTAGACTAAAGGTGTATTCATACCAGCATAGGACTAGTTAATTTTTGAATGACCTTGGTACAAGCATGGAGGTAGAATATATGAAACCTAATATTATATTTTTTGATATTGACGGAACATTGCTAAATGAACAAACTTATACTGTCCCAGATAGTGCAAAAAAAGCTATAAAAATGGCTCAAGATAATGGAAATTTTATATTTATTAATACAGGCCGCCCAATATTAGAAATTGATAATTGTATTAAAGAGCTAGAATTTGATGGTTATATTTGTGGATGTGGCACCTATGTAGAATTTAAATCTAAAGAATTGTTTCATAAGAGTATTGGAATTGAATTATCAAAACAAATTGTTAATAAATTAAGAAAATGTAACATAGATGCGATTTTAGAAGGTAAACATGGTGTTTACTATGATTATGATAAAAATATAAATTCTAACGAAGTTAGCAGAATTAAATCTCGTCACACTGGGGAAGGTTTTTATAAAGGACATACTTTTGATGATTCAGATATTGATTTTGATAAATTAGTAATTTGGAACAATGAAAATAGCAACTTCGAATCATTTTATAATGAATATAAAAATTCCTTTGAATTTATTCATCGTAGTGAAAATTTTTATGAAATTGTACCTTTAGGATTTTCTAAAGCATCCGGCATAAAGTATATTATGGAATATCTAGATATTCCATATGAGCAAACATACGCAATTGGCGATAGCACAAATGACTTATCAATGCTTGAATTTGTAAAAAATAGCATTGCTATGGGCAATAGTCACCCACTACTTTTTGATTTAGTTTCGTTTGTTACAAAAATATTGAAGAAGATGGAATTTCACATGCTTTAAAGCACTATAATATTATATAAAATAAGATAGATAAAATTATGTGCTAAAAAAGAGGATTCAATTTGTGAATCCCCTTCTTTTGACAGCCAGCATCAAACTTATTTTGATACAGCCACAGTAGATAGATTGGAATTTTTATATTTTCTTTTAACACATTGGACCAATGATTTATTCATATGTCTTAAAACTTTATATAGTTCTGATTTATAAAAGCTTCCATTATACGATCTGGTTACTAATCTCTTCTTTTAATAATTTAATACGCGGTTTTATTTGTGCCTCAAAATTATATAATTCTATAATCTTTTTTTGCCCTTTTTCAGCTATGCTTTGTAATTTTTCGGGATTATTCATAAATTCCTCTATTTGCTGGACAATTTTTTTACTATCAGGTGAAATGATGACTATCTCTTCATTATCTATAAATCTTTCTTTATTAAGTCCTAATTCATCAGTACATAAAATAGCAACTTTTTGCAGTCCTGCATCTATGCACGAATCTGTTGGAAAACCAGTAAAAAAGCCTTTAAACATTTTACCTTGAGTATTAGGAGATAAAATAATATCCTTGTCCTTAAAAAAAATGTTAAGCCATTCTTCATCCTTTTGTTCATAAAATATTATCTTATCTTCTATTTCACTTATATTTATTACGTTTTGATTAACTAATCCTACTACATGGAAATATATATTTTGATGCTTCTTCACTAGTTCCTTAGCTACTTTAACAAAAATATCATACCCATTGTCCTTATCATAACTTATATACTCATATGTCACAAAACATATATCAAGTGTATCTTTATTAACCCCATAATGTTTTTTCTGACATTTTTCTGCTAGCTCTATTTTCTCTAATGGTACAACAACACCAAAAACAAATTCTATTTTTTCTTTTGGGCAAAACTTATTCTTAACTAAATAATCATAAGTAATTTGTTGTGTGGCAATAACTTTCCTAAAACATGGAGATGTAAGAACCCTCTTCAATAGTGTGTTTGACTCTTCATTTTCTAAAGCAAATCCTCCACCTGGATATAACGTAAATACAAAAGGTATTTTATTCTCCTCAGCAAATTTTAAGCATGAATACACATTAATTAAAAAAGTAAAATATAATAATTTGCATTCTACAGGTTTCCAAATACCATTAAAATTAAATACTTTGCCTCCAAATTCAGGATACGTTCTCTTATAATTAATTAAAATCTCCGATAAACTTACTTCAGCTAATAAAGGTAATGACATTCCTGTAGCTAATATTTTTGTTCCTTCAATATGTTTTAAATAACTTGTAAACTCTTGATATCTAAATCCACTTCGTGTAGATGGAAAAACATCATCTATGATAATAAGATTAAGACTTTCTACATATTGGTCATTTTCTTTTATTAAATTTAAATCTCTCATCTGAGTAAAATATTCGTCATAATTAAAATCGGTAAATTCATTGTATTGATTAATATAACCTATTAATTTTCTTGCACTATTAATCCTCCCTAATCCACTCCAAACACCTTGACTATGTATTCTATAAACAGTCATTGGTTGTTTTATATAGCCAATTTCGCTCATTGTTGCACAATAAATATTAAACATCCAGTCTACTGTAAACATATTAAACAATTCATCCGGAATTTTACTCGCTATGAATCCATCATAAAAACAACATGAAAAATTACCTATATAATTCCATGAAACTAAACTTTCACAACTATATATACCTTCATCCATCCCCTCTTGAATATCAGAATCATACATTATATTAACATCGTTATAATATAATTTTATCTCGTTAAATGATACACCAACCTCAGGATGCTTTTTCAAATAATTAATATGAGTTTCAATTCTGTTTGATGTTATCCAATAATCATCTCCCTCGCAAAAAGTAAGATAATCATAATCTCTTGCTAAATGTATAATTGATTTTAAATTTTCTACTAATCCCCTATTTTTTTTATAATGAATGTACTCAATTTCTATATTTTCATTACTATTACTTTCAATGGCCCTACTAATTACTTCATGACTGTTATCAGTTGAACAATCATTAATAATAATAACTTTTAATTTAAAGTTGCCTGCTTGCATTAAAACACCATCTATACACGCTTTTATGTATTTTTCGTGATTATAAGTAAGTATCCCTACTAAAACTCTAGGGATTTCTGTTTCAATTTTACTTCTTTTGTTATATAATTTGTTACTTAGATATTCAAATTTCTTTTTTATAGTATTAACGAAATTTATCTGTTTAGTAGATTGATTTGTTTTTATATATATTTCAAAATTATTAATGCTCATAAAAAGCATCATTTTTTTTGCTGGCTCATTATTATTATTATTATTTTCTTCATAATTATCAATTCTCTCTCTACTAATTTGGTTCAAATTAGTGCAAGCTATAAATGCACTATCATTCAATAATTGTAGAAACTGATCTATATTATTCTCTAAAATTCCATTATTATAATCAAAATTAATATATAGCATATCTATTGATATAATTCGATCACGAATTTCTTGAATTATTTTACTATCATTTTTATTAATTATATTAGAATATGGTGATAGTCCTAATTTTTCTTTACGCAAAACTATATCATTATATGTAGTTTCACACATATTATTTGCCACTCCAAAAGAGAATCCCATATTTTGAGCAAAAACATATGCCATAGGTAAGAAGTTTTCTCCATTATTAATTCCTACTTGTACATAATTTTTAAGATTATATTGCCTAGCAAGATATGCCATTGGATAAATGTAATAGATATTATTCTTTATCTCATCAGTAGATATTTTACTGCAAATCTTTAAAAATTCCTCATAAAATTCATTCTTTCCTATTTTTGACACTAGCTATTTGCCTCCTCATATTTTAATAATGTTCTACTTCTATTCTTGATCTTTTTAGCTGGAATACCTACATACATTCCCCATTCTTCAGTTGATTTATTAACTAAACTCATTGCACCAATAGCAGTTCCTTCCTTTAACGTAATATTAGGTAATAGAATACATCCAGCACCTACTATTGTATGCTTACACAAAATAACAGAGCCGCCTGTTACATTAGTATATTTACTATTCATTGGATTGGTCATATATTCACCAGAATAATCATCACTAGCCGAATAAATGAGATTACGTCCGGATATTGTCACATAATCTTCTAATATAATACCGTTTTTTCCATATAATGCAGTATAAGCCGATATGTGTATATTGCCACCTATTTTTATTTTCCCACTTAAAATACAAAAATCATCTATTCTTACATTACTTCTTATTTCTATGTGTTCTGGTGAATAAATAGAACACTTTTTACTAATCAATACATTTTTGCCCAAACTTTTAAATCCTATTTTATTTAATTCATCTTGGGAATAAAAGCTACTCATATATCTATACCCCACCCATCATACTAAAAATATTCAAATAATATTTACTGTTGTTTTATGTTTATCTTCTAATGGATATTTAGCTAAATTTTTATTATATATGACTTACTCCTAATTGTTTCTCTAAATACACTCTATGAAAAATAGTAATAATATATTCTCCAATCTATGGAACTCTATTATAAAAATGATTTATAATATACTCTGTTTATTAATATTAAATATTGTTATAACCCTAACCTTCACATAATTAAAACCCTTATTTAAAGAACGCATCTTTTTCCATGAAAATAGAAATTACTACATTTTTACAAACTTGAGTTTATAAGTTCATTGATTTTCTATGAATTTCAAGGCAGTTAATCTTAATTTGTAACATATTATGACATCTATCATAGTATGTAATAACATAGTATGTAATAAAATACTATGGGGTTTAAAGGAGGTTGTCATAATCGTGGGAGACAATAATAGTTTTGATGATATATTAGATTCTATAATAGAAAAAAGAAAAAAATGTTCATGCGACCAAGATAATGATGATAAATGTCATGGGCAAGAAGATCTCATGTGCTTATTAGGATTACTTGATCCAATGGACCAAGGTAGCTGCTGTCACCATCACTGTCACCATAAAGGTCATCAAGGACCACAAGGACCTCAAGGACCACAAGGACCTCAAGGACCTCAAGGTACTCAAGGGCCTCAAGGACCTCAAGGTACTCAAGGACCTCAAGGCACTCAGGGACCTCAAGGTACTCAAGGACCTCAAGGCACTCAGGGACCTCAAGGTACTCAAGGACCTCAAGGCACTCAGGGAACTCAAGGTACTCAGGGAACTCAAGGTACTCAAGGACCTCAAGGTTTCCGAGGACCTCAAGGACCTCAAGGAACTCAAGGTACTCAAGGTACTCAAGGACCTCAGGGTACTCAAGGACCTCAGGGTACTCAAGGTACTCAAGGTACTCAAGGAACTCAAGGTACTCAAGGTACTCAAGGAACTCAAGGTACTCAAGGACCTCAGGGTACTCAAGGACCTCAAGGCACTCAGGGAACTCAGGGAACCCAAGGTACTCAGGGAACTCAAGGTACTCAAGGACCTCAAGGCGCTCAAGGACCTCAAGGTTTCCGAGGACCTCAAGGACCTCAGGGTACTCAAGGACCTCAAGGCACTCAAGGTACTCAGGGAACTCAAGGACCTCAAGGTACTCAGGGAACCCAAGGTACTCAGGGAACTCAAGGTACTCAGGGACCTCAAGGCACTCAAGGTACTCAGGGTACTCAAGGACCTCAAGGTACTCAAGGACCTCAAGGTTTCAGAGGACCTCAAGGACCTCAGGGTACTCAAGGACCTCAAGGTACTCAAGGACCTCAGGGTACTCA
>JARLHR010000207.1 GCA_031292145.1 Clostridium sp.
ACCTCTTAGGTGGTGGTTGACTTCCTCAGGTCGGGAAAAGTTAGTTGGATGTATGTACCAAATAATATTAAGATCTCCATGGTGTAATTATCCATTTAACCTTTTGACAAGATCAGATTATTTTAATGCAACGTTAGTGAGATTAATGATATCCCATTTATGTTATCAATTCTAATTGACTTTAACTTGCTCGGATCCTTTTTAAAATTGTATTCCTATTTCCATCAAATTGGTGCCCGGATGTGTTCGAAAATGCACTTCAAAGAACTAACTATCTAAATAATTTCAGCTACTTAGTATTTCTGGTTCGTTGAGTGTGTTATTATCTATACTTTCTCGTTTAAAATATGGCAAATCATCGTCTTTCTTTGGCCAACTACGATAGATATAATGAATAAGTAAAGGCCCGGTTATTGCCATCAGAACGATTCCCAGCCAAAATGTCGATCTCATACTATTAACCGTTAATGGCGCTTTTGAACTATTACTAGCTAACAAAGTGATTGACTCGGCTAATAAATTATTTAGTGAGTGCATTATCATGGTAGGTATCAAGCTTCGAGTTTTTAAATAAACAATACACATGATGAAGCCGAACATGGTAATACCAATAAAGTTAAAATGTAAGATACCAAATAGTATAGATGACAGTATGATTGCAACATTGATATTCCATTTGGCGGCGAATCGGTGCAGCATTAAACCTCGAAAGAAAAGTTCCTCAACAAAAGGAGCTACGAGTACCGCTACTAATATCTTAAATGCTTTGGCAACTATGGTATAAGCTGGTTTTGAAGCATTGTAATGGGATAACAGATAATGTGGTGCCAAATACGATAAACAGTAATTTAAAACAAAGGTCGAGCCAAACGAGAATAAAAAAACAACTATAACTCCAAATATTAATTTCCACCATTTATAATTTTCTGGTGGTTTCCCAATTAAGCTTTTCAATTGAATATTGAGTTTTCTTTTCTTATTTAATAACCAGATAATGGCTAAGACATAAGGAATTAGCTCCATAAAGTTATTTATTAACGGATCTTTAATATTAACTTTTGCAATACCTAATATGACTAAGGTAATAATGAAACTTATCACCAACCAAATAGGCAAACTCCTTAGCTTTAAACGCTTAAAAACCTCATAGCTTTGTTGCGCTTCTAACCTCTCGACACTTTCAATCTCTTCAGATTGCACATCAAGTATTTTAGCATTGTTCGAATTAAATAATTCTGATTTCGTTAGATTTCCATGTTCCTTTAGTCCATTTAATTTGATTAAAGCTATATCACTTTCTGATGAAACTTTAGCCGTTTTCTTGTTAGCTTGAACTAATACTACAATACTGAAAGGTATTGCATATAAAATACTAAGTAAGCCCCAACCTGCGGCAGCATATGGATTGGATCTACTAAAACCAATGTCGGTCAATAAGCAAAAAGAAAAATAAACGATGCCGATAATTGACATTATTTTTAAAGCTTTCATTATACACCGCCAAATTATTTGTAATTTGAATCTATTATAACCTTGACTCCCGTGAAAAATTATACCTACATTAATAAACCCTGATTTTACAGGCATTTTGGTGTTTTTGTAGGTATAAAAATTATACCTACAAATTGAATTACGAATCATTATTTTTGTGACTATTCAGGTACTCAGTTAATCAACCACAGATTACACAGATTAACACAGAATAA
>JARLHR010000208.1 GCA_031292145.1 Clostridium sp.
GCTGAAAAAATCACTTTCATTTATGAAAAAACTCAAGCAGGAGAGCCTCTTGATGCCATTTTAGAGATTTTCAATGCTGCATAAATATCCCTTTGGTTATTTGACTGGAAATATTTGTTTGCAATTTCGCTCGTTTATAGATTAAAGTATATTTCATAAAATAAAAGGACAAACTGGTAAATATTATAAAAAAAATGATATAATATATATATAAATTAAAGGGGATGGCTTTATGAATATGTGGATTAGAGAAAGTATTTTTTATCAATTTTATACTCTAGGTATCTGTGGAGTGTTAGAACCAGGTAGAGAGTATGAAGAAGAAAATAGATTTACTAAAATTGAAAAATGGATACCTCATTTAAAAGAGATGAGTGTAAATGCAGTTTACTTTGCTCCAATTTTTGAATCAAGTTATCATGGTTATGATACCAAAGATTATTATAAAATTGATAAAAGGCTTGGGACCAATGAAGATTTTAAGGAATTATGCAAAAAACTCCATGAAAATGATATAAAAATAATATTAGATGGAGTATTTAATCATGTAGGAAGAGAATTTTGGGCATTTGAAGATGTTCGAGTTTGTGGGAGAAATTCTAAGTACTGCAATTGGTTTGCAAATTTGAATTTTGATAGCAGAAGTCCAATGGGAGATGAATTTAATTATCAAAGTTGGAATGGTTGTTATGATTTAGTTAAACTTAATTTAAGAAATCAAGAAGTTTTAGATCATTTATTGAATGCAGTTGGAGCGTGGATAGATGAATTTGATATAGATGGATTAAGATTAGATGCAGCAGATAGTATAGACTTTGAATTCTTCAAAATTTTAAAGAAATTCACAGAAAATAAAAAGAAGGATTTCTGGCTTATGGGTGAAGTAATCCATGGAGATTACAACAGATGGGCAAATCCTGAAAACCTAGATTCTGTAACAAATTACGAATGTTATAAAGGAATTTATTCAAGTCATAATGATAAGAATTATTTTGAAATTGCTTATTCATTAAATAGATTATTTGGTGCGGGTGGAATTTATAAGAATTTATGTTTATATAATTTTGTAGATAACCATGATGTTAATAGATTGGCTAGTACTTTAAAAATCCCAGAGTATATTTATAATGCTTATACGCTAATATTTACAATGCCAGGAGTGCCGAGTATATATTATGGCAGTGAATATGGCATAAAAGGGGTTAAAGGGAAAGGTACAGATTTACCATTAAGACCAGAATTAGAGCTTGGAAAAATAGGTGATTCAAATGATGAGTTATTTGAATTAATTAAGAAATTAGGAAAGATTAGAACTGAAAGTGAAGCTTTAAGATATGGAAATTATGAACAAGTTGTTGTTAAGAATGAGCAATTTGTTTTTGCTAGAACCAGCGATGATGATAAAGTATATGTTGCTTTGAATTTAAGCGATAAAGAAAGCTATTTAGATTTTGAATTATCATTTGAAAAGGGAATTGATTTATTAGATGAACATGAAAATATAATTAACGGTGGAAGAATTAGGCTTGAAATTCCAGCATTTTCATCTAAAATAATACAAGAGGTAAAAAATAAGTAGAAATTAATTCATAAAATTAAATGTTTATTAAAACTAACAAAGGGGTAATAATATAATGAATTTATTAGACAACGATTATAATAATTATAGTGGGGTATTGGGAGCTATATATTCTGAAGAAAGTACAAAATTTGTGGTGTGGGCACCTAATGCAAATAATGTGAGGTTAGCCTTATTCGGAAAAGATGGAAAGGCCTATACAAATGTACCGCAACAAATACTAGATATGAATAGAGGAGAAAAAGGTACTTGGAGTATAGAAGTAAATAAAGATTTAAAAGGTGAATTCTATAATTATTTAGTTACTAATAGTGGAAATGAAAGAGAAGTTACAGATCCTTATGCTAAAGCACTAGGAGTTAATGGGAATAGGGGTATGGTAGTAGATCTTAGAGAAACTGATCCAATAGACTTCGATAAAGATGAAAGACCAGAGCTTAGTAGCGCCACAGGGTCTATAATATATGAACTTCATGTAAGAGATTTTTCTATCAATGAGAATTCAGGAATTAAAGATGAGAATAAAGGAAAATTTGTTGCATTTTGTGAACGTGGAACTACTATTCCTGGTCAATATACAAAAACCGGGATTGATTATTTAAGGGAGCTAGGAATAACTCATGTTCACTTGCTCCCAGCCTTTGACTATGAAACTGTTGACGAAAGCAAGCTTGATGTGCCACAATATAATTGGGGATATGATCCTAAAAATTATTTTGCACCTGAGGGTTCATATTCTACAGATCCATTCAGTGGTACCCAAAGGATAATTGAATTTAAAGAAATGGTTAAAAGTCTCCATAAGTCAGGAATAAGAGTAGTTATGGATATGGTTTATAATCATACCTACAGGGGTTATGATTCTAATTTTAATTTAGCAGTACCAGGATATTATTATAGGCAGGATTCAAATGGAAATTTTTCTAATGGATCAGGATGTGGTAATGAATTAGCGTCAGAAAGATTTATGGTACGGAAGCTCATTACTGATTCAATAATACATTGGACTAAAGAATATCATATAGATGGATTTAGATTTGATTTAATGGGTCTTCACGATATTAAAACTTTGAAACAAATTAGAGCAGAGTTGGATAAAATTGATCCTTCTATACTTATGTATGGGGAAGGTTGGACTGGCGGATGGACTCCTCTTAGAGGCGAGGATTCAGCCGTAAAACAGAATGTGGTTAAGTTTGACAATATGCAAATTGCAGCATTTAGTGATGATACTAGAGACTGTGTTAAAGGGCATGTATTCAATATAAATGAAAGAGGATATGTAAATGGAAGGATTGGTCTTGAGGAAAGTTTAAAATTTTGTATAGTTGGAGCTACAGGTCAAGTAGGCATTAATTACGATAAGATTATATATTCACGCTGGGCTTGGGCAAATGAACCTTATCAATGTATAAACTATATATCAGCCCATGATAATTACACACTATGGGATAAATTATATATGACTAATAAGGAATCATCGCTGCAAAGACGAATAAGTATGAATAAGTTAGCAGCTGCTATAGTTTTAACTTCTCAAGGTATACCATTTTTTCAAGCAGGAGAAGAATTTTTAAGAACAAAGAAAAATGATGATGGCAGTTTTAATCATGACAGCTATAATGCACCAGATAGAGTGAATAACCTGGAATGGAATAGGGTATATGAATATAAAGAAATTGTTAATTATTATAGGGGATTAATAAAATTAAGAAAAAAATATAAAGCATTTAGAATGAATTCTAGAGAGGAAATAAGAAAGAATTTAACATTTTTACAATATGGAGAGGATTTTTATAAAGAAAATGTTGTTGCATACAAAATAGAAGATAACAGTGGTAAAAATTTATGCAATACTATAGTAGTAATATTTAATCCTAATGATGCAGAGGCCTTTGTAGATTTAAAGGAATGTGGATGGAGTGTTCTTGTAAATAAAGAACGAGCAGGAGTAGATGAAATTTACGCTATAACAGGTAATAATGTAACTGTTCCTTCAAAGTGTGCATATGTTTTAGTAAAAAAATGATTTTGATGGAAGGTTTTTGGTGATATAAGTGGAAAAAGAGAAATACTTAGTGTTTTTAAATGATGTTAATAAGGATAAGCCAAATGAATTTCAAAATATAAATATGAAGGATTGCCCATTTTGTAATAGATCCAAACTTAGTGATATTATTGATGAAAAAGGTCCATTTATGTTACTTAAAAATAAGTATCCAACAATAAAGGATACTTATCAGTTAGTTATTATAGAAACTTATGATTGTAATACTGATATGGGGAAATATTCAGAAGAATATATGGAGAATCTCATAAGATTTGGAGTTAAGCACTGGCTTAAAATAGAAAAAAGTGGAGAATATGAATCAGTAATATTTTATAAAAATCATGGCCCAAGATCTGGTGGAAGTTTAAAGCATCCACATATGCAAATTGTAGGGCTCAAGGACATTGATTATAAGCCAAGAATAAAAGACGACTATTTTCAAGGGCTAGAGATTCATAAAAGCGACAACTGTTTGGTAAATCTATCTCATAGACCATTTAATGGATTTACGGAATTTAACATAGTTATAAATGATGATTTATGCGCTATAAATGAACTGGCACAAAACCTTAGAAAAATAGTTCATTATCTTTTAAATAATTATTTTGTAAAATGTGATAGTTTCAATATATTTTTCTATCATTTAAAAGAAAAAATTATATGTAAAGTTATGCCTAGATTTACTAGTTCTCCATTGCTTCTAGGATATGGCATTAGGCAAATATCAAGTTGTGAAAAAGAAATTGTAGATAAGATGAAATCATTATATTTTCAATAATATAAATTCTAATGTAATTACATATATAAATATACCATATGTCTGACTTGTAGTTTAAGGCACATGAAAGAAAATAATAGACCAGTACGCTTGTCTATTATTTTCTTTCATGTGCCTTAAATAAATTTAAAGTCTACGCTCATATAATTATGAATAATTGCAAATAATTGAATTAAGGCATATTCAATGGACTCATTATTTTCTTTCATATGCCTATACAATAAATATTGAGGGGTGGAAAAATGGAAAAAAGTGAATGGGAAGAAATTAAACCTAATAAAAAAGTTGAACCACAGCAAATTCCATTAAAAGTAATTCCGTTAGGTGGTCTTGGAGAGATAGGTAAGAACATGACTGCCTTTGAATACAACAATGAAATAATAGTTATAGATTGTGGATTAGCATTTCCAGATGAAGATCTTTATGGAATTGATATTGTAATCCCTGATGTAACTTATTTAATAAAAAACAAAGATAAAGTAAAAGGAATTTTTATTACACACGGGCATGAAGATCATATAGGAGGATTGCCATATATTTTAAAACAAATTAATATTCCTGTATATGGCACAAAACTTAGCCTTGGATTAATTGAGCTGAAACTAAAGGAACACAAAATGCTTAGTGACTGCATTTTGAATATAGTTGAACCTGGAGAATTAACGAAATTAAAGCACTTTAAAATAGAATTTATTAGAAATAATCATAGTATACCAGATAGTTGTTCGATTGCGCTGCATACTCCGCTAGGGGTTATAGTTCATAGTGGTGATTTTAAAGTGGACTTTACCCCTATTGATGAAAAGGTCATGGACTTGCAAAGATATGCGCAATTGGGAAGGACAGGTGTATTGCTTTTGATGGCAGACAGTACTAATTCTCTTCATAAGGGTTATACTATGTCAGAAAAAACAGTGGGGGAAACTTTAGAAAATCTTTTTCGCAAAGCAAGTGGAAGAGTTATAGTATCTACATTTGCCTCTAACGTCCATAGATTACAACAGATTGCTGACTGCTCCATAAAATATGGAAGAAAAATAGCTTTTAGTGGCAGAGGGATGGAGAATGTATCAGAAGCTGCAATATCACTCGGTTACTTATTTATCCCGGAAGATATGATAATAAGTTTAGATGAAATAAAAAATTATTCTAGTGATAGGCTAACTATTGTTACAACAGGAAGCCAAGGAGAATCAATGGCAGCCCTTACAAGAATAGCAGCTTCTACTCATAGGCATGTACAAATACAAGAGGGAGATATGGTTATAATTTCAGCAACACCAATTCCAGGAAATGAAAAAGCTGTATCAAATGTAATAAATGATTTGATAAAAAAAGGTGCCAACGTTATTTATAAGACTATAGAAGATATACATGTTTCAGGTCATGCCTGTGAGCAAGAACTAAGGCTTATTCAGGCATTATTAAAGCCTAAATTTTTTATTCCTGTTCATGGAGAATATAGACATTTGGTAACACATGCTAATATTGCTCAAAGTATGGGGATAGATAAATCTAATACATTTATTTTAGAAAATGGTGATGTTCTTGAATTATTTAAAGATAAAGGAAATGTAGCAGGAAAAGTACCATTTGGCAGGGTACTTGTAGATGGTATGGGCGTAGGTGATATTGGGAATATGGTACTTAGAGATAGAAAGAACTTGGCGGAAAATGGCATTATAACTGTAGTTGTAGCTATAGATATAAAAAATAAGATTATAATATCAGGTCCTGATATAGTTTCAAGAGGTTTTGTATATGTTAGAAATTCAGAAGAATTGATAGATGAAGTTAGGAATATAGTAACTAATGTCGTAGAAAGCTGCTTAGAAAGAAATATAACCCAATGGGCTGAAATTAAAAATGGTATAAGAAGAGAAGTAGATGATTTTGTTTATATTAAGATGAAGCGAAAACCTATGATACTACCTGTAATTGTTGAAATATAATATTCCTATTAATCAGATTTATCTTGACTCCGACCTAAGGGTAGAGTTTATAATAGCATTAAAGGAGTTCGATTTTATATTATAATTTAGTTATTAAGGGAGCTTCAAAAAAATAATAAACCATATGCTTGTTTGCTATTTTTTGGTGTGGCCTAGCGGATTCCAAATTAACTTAAGGTACTTTATTTGATTAAGAGAGGATTGAATTATATGAAGAAGATACCATTTTCACCACCAGATATAACAGAAGAGGAAATAGAAGCAGTAGCTAATGTCTTAAGATCTGGCTGGATTACTTCAGGACCACAACTTGCTAAATTCGAAGAAGGAATACAAGAATATTTAAAAGTTAATAAAGCCTTAGCATTAAACAGTGCAACAGCGGCAATGGAATTGGTACTTAAAGTGTTTGATTTAAAAGAAGGAGATGAAATTATATCTACTCCGTACACTTATACAGCAACTTCAAGTGTTGCTATCCATAGAGGTATTAAACCAATATATGTTGATGTTAAGAAAGATACGTTTGAGATGGATATAGATAAAGTAGCAGAGAAAATTACAGATAAAACAAAAGTAATTATGCCAGTGGACATTGCAGGTTTACCATTTGATTATGATGCATTAAAAAAAGTATTAAAGGATAAAAATAGAGAAGATATAATGATACTTTGTGATTCAGCACACTCTTTTGGTGCTAAATATAAAGGAGAACCAGTTGGCTCTCAATGTGATTTTCATTCATTCTCATTTCATGCAGTTAAGAATTTAACTACTGGTGAAGGAGGAGCAGTTACTTTTAATGATAATAATTTTAGAGGTCATGAAGATTTACTTAAGTATATGAGATTTACTGCTATGCATGGTCAATCAAAAGATGCTTTAAGTAAACTTAAAGCTGGAGCTTGGGAATATGACATTATAAATGATGGA
>JARLHR010000209.1 GCA_031292145.1 Clostridium sp.
GCTGAAAAAATCACTTTCATTTATGAAAAAACTCAAGCAGGAGAGCCTCTTGATGCCATTTTAGAGATTTTCAATGCTGCATAAATATCCCTTTGGTTATTTGACTGGAAATATTTGTTTGCAATTTCGCTCGTTTATAGAAAGAAGTATTATGACCCACTTACATTAAAAAGAGATAATATTTAAATTCACTTATAAATCACCTAATATTATCTCTTTTTATTAAAAAATATTTTAGTATGTATAATATCTTGCTAATTCCTCATTTTTCTCATTTTTCAAGCTACACAGCACCTTTCATATTTTCTATAGCAGTAAAGTTCTTTATAATTTAAGCAATAATTAACATATGCCTTTTTTAATTGTTGTTTTATGTATTAATGCAATAATGTTCTTCTTAGCTTTCAGAAATTATCTGTTTTACTATACACATACCAATTTATTTCTAATCTACTATTGATTTTATCGGTTGTTATGATAAAATTATCATAAGAGGTGAACTAATATGTTAGGTGAGAAAGTAAAATTATTAAGAATGGGAATGAAAATCACACAGCAAAAATTGGCCGAAACCATAGGTGTGAGCCAATCTACAATTGGGATGATAGAAGGTAATAAACAAGGTGCCAGCAATGACACGTTAATTAAGCTTGCCACTGCTTTAAATGCTACCGTTGATTTTTTACTATCAGATAATATAGAAGAAATAAGTCTTACAGGTAATAATAAAGAAGCTATAACTGAAGATGATGATATAAGAAGAATTGAAAGAGCTAGAAAAAAAATGGATCCTAAAAACAAAGAAAAGATGATGAAAATTTTAAGGTCTGCTTTTGATGAATACTTTGACGATTAGATACATGTATCATTAGTAATTTCCAAGGTTATTTAAAAGCACAAAATCTGGAATATCAAGAGTTCATTAGATTTATGAGCTCCTTTTAAAATTTCTAAGCCTTGATTATTCTAGTATCATATAATATAATAACTTTTAGAAATAAATAAATAAATATAACTATGCTCGGTTGGGCAAATTATATAATTTGATTTCAAGCAGTTTTAGTTTCTGGGGTGGGAAACTCTTTTGAGTATTCCCTCCCTTTTTTTTGTTTAAATTTTTAATAAAAAGTTTAAATATGTTTTTATTAAATTTTAACTTAGCAAATAAATAATAGATAAAGGAGACTAATTATGAAAAATAAAATTTGCAACAAAATTATTAATCCATTTTTATACTTTATTAAAAGTGAATCTATTAGCGGCTTCATACTTTTAATTTGCACTATTGTTGCAATAATCATTGCAAATTCTAGCTTTGCCGAAACCTATGAAAACATACTCTACACCAATATTACTATTGGATATAAGGAATTCTCAATATCCATGTCAGCTCTTCACTGGATTAATGATGGATTGATGACTATATTCTTCTTAGTAGTTGGCATGGAAATAAAGAGAGTGATCATATTGGGAGAGCTTAAAGCCTTAAGAAAAAACCATTCTTCCCATATCCGCTGCTATAGGAGGCATGATTGTGCCAGCAATTATTTATACATTGTTTAACTACAATCAAACAACTATTAAAGGCTGGGGAATTCCAATGGCTACAGATATAGCCTTTGCTTTAGGAATACTATTGTGGCTTTTTCTTCTTAAGTCCGGTATCCATCCAACAATAGCTGGTGTGCTGTTTGGAATGACATTGCCCCTTGGAAAAAACGTTTATAAATTTAAGGCATCAATTTTATATAGATTTGAACATATATTAACACTTTGTCTAGCTTTGTAATAATGCCAATATTTGCTCTAGCAAATGCAGGGATAACTATTGATTTCAGCAGTTTTTCACCCCTTATAACTAATCATGTTGGTTTAGGAATTATGTTTGGTTTGTTAATTGGAAAACAACTAGGCATATTTGGAACTTCATATATTTTAATAAAATTAAACATTGCTAAACTTCCATCCAATGTAACTAAAAGGCATTTGTATGGTGCAAGCGTCCTTGGTGGTATTGGCTTTACTATGTCCCTCTTTGTTTCATCTCTATACTTTGCAGATGAAACCTTGCTTTCTACAGCAAAGATAAGCATTATGCTTGCTTCAATTTTAGCTGCAATATTGGGTACAATAGTGTTTAAGCTCATAGAATTAAAGGACAACTAATACGCATTTAAGGGAAGTCATTTCTGGCTTCCCCTATTTTGAATTTCTAGAACACTGTATAGTATGATTTTTTAATAATTAAAATTAAATAATTCTACACTTTCAAAATATGCTATAATTTATTTGTAATGGTAAATTATAGCCAAACAAAACATTACTTTTTTATGTTTTGTAGGTATATTTATTCATCCTGTTTATGGATGTAATCCAGTTTATTTAAAACATAAAGGCAATGTGATACAAGGCTTTAGTAATAGTCTATTATGCTTTCAAGCAACTTTATTTTAAGTTTGATTGTTGTTAGCTCTCTGATTACGAGATGGGCTGGATTGCTGTAATCTTAATAATTGTAGCTGAAATATTCACATTACTTTGGCATAATAAAAATAACTATTAAATAATTAATTATTTTTATTGCATAGAATTATTAATATATTTGTTTAGATAGGAGAAAATATATGACATACTAATTATTTTTATGCTTCTACCTATTTTTAATATAGTTTGTATGTTTCATCTTTGCTCTTTAGCAAAAATGGAATTGCATGTGGTATACCATTATTTCATAGGATAAATACTAGGAGGAAAACTAATGAACATAGTAGCCTTGATAGTTGTAATTGTAGTTTTAATATTTGTTGCATTTAGAGCATCTAAATCTCATTTTATATGTCCTGAATGCGGTGCACATTTTAAGCTAAGTATTTTACAATATATTTTTGCAATTCATGTATTTAGCAGACGTATGGCTAAATGCCCTAATTGCGGCCATACTGAACTAATGACACCAAAATGGGATGAAAAATAATACCTAATCATAAAATTCTGCGTACTTGTTCATGTTAATGCGGATAGGTATAATAATTATACCTAGTTTATTAATTTGAGTAAATGTTTCACGAAAAGGAGATTTTAAATATAGAATTAATGAAAGCTATTGCAATTCGTAAATCTACTAGAAGTTATAAATCTGAGCAAATTAAAACTGAAGACTTAAATACTATACTAATGCTGCGCCAGTAGGAATGGGTGCATATCACAGTTACCTTGGATTTTATTTATTACTATTCCAAATTACACATAAAGAAATAAAGCTAGGCCTATATTTAAGCCCTAGCTTTATTTCTTTCAGAAAGACTGTGTACCTTATGGGGACTTTAAAATCATTTTCTTTATGAGAAGATGGGCTTTGCTAAAGTTGACGACAAAGTACTCTCAGACAATCTTACCTTACCTTAAAAAAGCTATGCAAAAAAGATGAAATCTTAGGTATTATTCACCTTAGATTCCATCTTTTCTATACGTAAAAATATCAATATACTACTGACTACGAATTCGTGGCCAGTGGTTATATGCTAATTTGAGAATTCTTGTGTTCCCATGTATTTACCACTTCCATAGATTACTCCTATACCAACTTTAGTATATGAAGCATTCATCATATTTGCTCTATGGCCTGGTGAATTCCACCATTGTGTAAATAATTGAACTGCATCATAATTGTTATATGCTATATTTTCTCCTGCTGTCGTATAATTATAGCCTAATGCTTGTAACCAGTTTGTCCACTTTGTTCCATCTGGATTTGTGTGGTCAAAGAAGTTATTTTGAATCATATCGTCACTCTTATATCTTGCTACTTCTATTAATGTGTTATCTAAAGTTAATGGCTTAAGACCTGCTTCAACTCTTTTTTGATTCATTAATTGAAGAATTTGGTCTTCAGCAGAATTTTGTATACTTATTGAATAGTTTGTTGGTAACTTAGACAACCCTTGTACATCTATTGAAGTTACGCTTGTAGTAGCATTAGTTGTAGTTCCCGAAGTTGTGGTACTTCCAATATTAGCTGTAGTTCCTGTACTAGTATTTCCAGCACTAGTTGTGTTTTCTGAAGTTGTAGTGCTTCCTGCATTCGCAATACTTCCAGAATTGTTTATAATCCCTATACTATTCGGACAACTTGCATTTGCAGTAGTTAACAAATTATTATTTTGATTGCTTACTATTGGAGTATTAGATTCTACAACTTGTCCACTTAGAGGGCATGTATATGTGTTATTGTTTGCGGTAACGTTTTCTATTCCGGTTGCATCATTTGGATTTAAATTATAAGTATTACCATTGATATTCACACCGGTTTGCATTAATCTTAAATTACTTAAGTAATTCAAGTTACCATTGTTATTAATCCAGCCTCTATTCGATATAGAATTTGCAAGTAAATTGTAATAGTTACTATGTGCTGAATTAATAGTTGCTGCAGATACTCCTAATGGTACTAAAGTAGTCATTGTTGTTGCTGCAATGGCTGCTATTACTGTCTTTTTTAAAAAGGCTTTCTTCATTAGTTTTTCTCCTTTATCTTTTGTATTTGACCTCACCATTTTTAATAAAGTAAAATGTACAATTATGTAAACATTATAATGCATGTCTACATTTTCAGTAAAGTCTATACCTCTATGTTACCACATTTTCGACATTATTCAACATAAGTTTTTCCTTGAATGGCTCTTTTAAATAACATTAGCTATGATGTTCTTGAGTATGCTCTTATTTCTTCTAGCATGCTCTATGATATTCTTTAACAGGTGTCAATACAAGGCTCTCCCCTTCTTTTTTTCATTTCAATTGTATTATTAAATAACGTTCGCACTAAAATGTAACATTCTTACTAATTCCATCCTAACTTCCACTCTATTTGCTGGTACTTAAGTATAACTTTACAAATAGTTTTACGTGTGTTTTTTACTTTTATATCAGCGTACTTTATTTATAATTTCTATATTTATATAAGTTCCTTTAAAATTTCCTCATTTATTTTTTGTTTTTCCTAGTTAATTATTATATTTTATCACAATTTTGAATTATTAAATTTTTATTATTAGTAATACATAAAAATAGTTTCATATATAAAAGCTTAAATACAGGATATTGGTATAATATCTTAAACTTAAGCTTTTGTATATAAAACTTTATTTAATTACTGACCACGAGTTCATGATCAGTAATTTTATCCTAATTTGAGAATTCTTGTGTTCACATATACTTACCGTCACCAGAGAGTACTCCTATACCGACCTTAGTATATGAAGCATTCATCATATTTGCTCTATGGCCTGGTGAATTCCACCATTGTGTAAACAATTGAACTGCATCATAAGTATTGTATGCTATATTTTCTCCTGCTGTTGTATAATTGTAACCTAATGCTTATAACCAGGTTGTCCACTTTGTTCCGTCTGGATTTGTGTGGTCAAAGAAGTTATTTTGAATCATATTGTCACTCTTATATCTTGCTACCTCTATTAATGTGTTATCTAAAGTTAATGGCTTGAGACCTGCTTCAACTCTTTTTTGATTCATTAATTGAAGAATTTGATCTTCAGCAGAATTTTGTATACTTATTGAATAGTTTGTTGACAGCTTAGGTAACCCCTGTAGATCTACCGAAGTTACATTTGTAGAAGTATTAGTTATACTTCCTGTTCCTGTCGCAGTTCCTGTACTAGTATTTCCAGTGCTAGTTGTGTTTCCTGTGCTTGTAGTATCTCCTACATTTGTAGTACTTACAGTATTATTTGTATTTGCTGTGTTTGTTGTATTATCATTATTTGCAGTACATCCTGCATTATTAGTAGTATTGGGATTATTATTTTGATCGCATACTACTGAATTTCTATTAGCATCTCTTACTACATTATTATAATGATATTAACTACACACTTCTTCGTTATGCTCTCATTTTTTTCAATATGCGCTTAGATGTTCTTCTTACCTTCATATCACAGGGTTCCGCCCCCTATATTGCCTTGAACATGTTTTTTCAAATACAGCCTGCCATTGCAACACAACTACTTAAATCATTTTTATTATCTCATCCACAGTTTCTGATATTGAAAGATTACTTGTATCAATTTTCCTTGTAGACATATTTTTATACATTTCAAGTCGCTTAACACTTCTACTTAAGCAGTCTTCTTCTCTTAAATTATGTTTAATATCTTTTAATATTCTCTTTTTAAGAGCTTCTTCGCTGCATGTAAGAGTTATTTTTATAATTTCAAAATTTAATTCTTTTAAAGGCTCCAATATATCATCAAAAATATCCTCTACATGAATGACCCAATTAAAAATAACATATTCCAATGAAGAATTAGTAAGAAAGTTTTTTAATAAATAAGTTATATTATCTATTACCATATTTTTATTTTCATCATTAACAATAAATGGATTTATCATCCAACACCAATCACCGTCAAGCCATACTGAATTTTGAAGTCTTTTATTCAATCCTTTACAAGCAGCTGTCTTTCCAATCCCCATGGTTCCATTAATAATTATTAATTTCCTTTTCATAGAACATACCCCTTAATCTTAATTAAACAATTATATATCACAGTTCTTTGGTATTCTCATTTTTAAACAATGCAACATCTATAAAAAAGATTTCACCCCCCGTACCTAAGACAATAGTTAAATTTAGTATTAACAATCATATGCAAGTATAGCATATTGTCAAATTTACCAAGCTCTCCCTTTACAAATTGATACCATCATTGTATCATACTATCTATACAATTATATAAATAACCAACGTGAAATCTGGAATTATGTAGTAACTTACCTAATGTTACTTATTTCGATTAGTTAACACCAACTCTAAGATAAATGTTGTTTATCCATGCATAGGGATAATCACTCGAAAGGAATTAGAATATGAAATTTGAAAAAATATTTTTGTCAATTATTTTTCCCTTAACTTATTTAATTAGTATACTATTTTGGTTTCAAAAATTTAATGGAGCATTAAATATCATTATGATTATTCCAGCTTTTGCAGCTGCTATATCAATATTAATAGAATTTAAATCCTTTAAAGAATTGCTAAAACCATTTCTCAAGAAAATCTCTTTTAAAAGTTTATCTTTTACAATAATCTTTCCATTCATAGCAATTTTATTTTGCATGTTAGTGACAATATATACAAAGCAAGGTGCATTATTGGCCAGTTGGAATGATGTATTTATGGCAATAGGAAATCTTATATTAATTTCTGTAATCTTTTTTATTACAGGATTATTTGAAGAGTATGGTTGGAGGGGATATTTACTTCCTAGACTTAGCAAAAGATATAATTTAAAACGTGCTAATTTCTTAATTGGTATTATCGTAGTATGCTATAATCTACCAGTAATTTTAATTTTAAATTTACATTATGGTATAACTAAAGCAATTATGTATGCCCTGCTTCAATCAGCAGTAATTTTTGCGATGAATTATGCCTTTACATATCTATTTACATTATCACAAAATGTAATACTTCCAAGTATAATGCATACACTATGGAACAATTTAAATTTAGCTATCCTAGGATATTCCTACAAACTTCTCCCATCTCAAGGCTATATTATTGGCAAACCACAGTTGGTTAATGGGGAAGGTTTATTTGGTTTGATTTTTTTTAGTATATTTGCAATTTATGCTTATAGAAAATTTTCAAAAGCTGCTATTTAGGCACATGAAAATAAATAACAAGTCCAAAGCTGCCATGATTATTTTTCATCAGGCAAGGAAGTAAAGTGCCATCATAGCGGGCCTATTATGGCATTTTGCTGACGCAGGATGATGGAAAATAGACTGGTAGATGGACTTGTTATTTTTTTGAGTGTGCCTTAGGCTTATCAGATAACCTATTTCCTTAATTAAGGCACATTCAAAAATGTGCCTTAATTATTTTTAACAAAGCATAACTAAAAATGAGCAAAAGTAAACCATCAAAAATAAAATTAAAAAGAAATAATTGTTTCGCAGTATCAGCCATACCATTCCCTACAAATGGCATAGGAAATTGGACTGCACCAATAAGCATAACAACCCAAAGTAATAGTATTTTATTCCTTACTTCTAGGTTCCACTTATTACTAATGTATTTATGAACAGTAAATAATATAATTATAAGATAAATGGAAACTATGAAATATAACTTTTTAGGTAATACATGCTCTCTAATATATGACCAAAGGGTAAACCTTTGGAATTTCACAACAGGAGTTTCACTATAACTTTGAGAACACTTACCTAATAAAGTGCTAGTATTAAATGCCTTTCCTGCAGTATATTCCATACCTTTTAATAATCTTGAAGGATGAGTTAAATAAAACTTAGCAAGTTTGGAATTACTTATCTTACTATAGAATTCTTCATTTGTTATTTCTGCCCCAGGAATATATTTAACATATTCATCCGTATCTAAGTAAGAATGTTTTCCAGCTTCCACAGACAAGTCTGGATTAAGACCTAAATCTATTAAATCTTGTTTAGGCGTTTTAGAACCATTTAGCACTCCGTAAAAAACAGAATTATATTCCGTGTCTTTACTTAAATTATCACTATTATTACCAATTCCAATAGGATAAAGTATTAATATATAAACACATATACATAAACTAGCCAAACTCAATTTACCTAAAATGCGCCTATTATCCCATATTATTTTTCCTACAACAAATATTATAAACGGTAAGGAAGTAGTTACCTGCAGTTTCGAGCCTAAGAATAAAAATGCTGCAATCACTATAGGAACTATTCGCAACATTAAATGTTTAGTTCCTTTAATTACATATTTATAATGAATATAATTTAAAACAAATGCAATAAATAAGGAGAATGTAACTATCATCATTGGTTCACCATATAAACTATTAAACCAAACTAAATAATTACCATCAAAGAAAATAAATACTATTAATGATGAAATTATTATTAATTTAAATCTATCTTTTATATTTAAAGATTTTAATGTTATAATAAACGCAAAAATATATAAGATACTATAAATAATGGCTAAATATTGAGTTTTAAATACAGTCTGCCCAGATAGTTTGCAAATTTTGCTGACAAAAACAATTAAATAACTTATGCTGCAGCCCTTAATTGTCTTAGAAATTTTATCGATTTCACTAATCTGGTACTCAGGTACGATGTAATGATAAAATCTAATGAAATATAGATTACTCTCATCTTTCTCTAACAACGATAGACCTGAAATGTGCATTATTCTATCAAAATCACCTTGATCAGCAACACCTACCTGCGGTTTAATAAATAATACCCCAATAACTATTAAAATTGCAGTTATAGTGATCAAAATTTTATAATTGTTCACTATAATATTTTTCATCTTCATTAGGTACTCCTCCATTTTTATAGGATTTAAAATTATAAAAATAACTTTATAATCTAACAGATAAAATCATAGTGTTTTTATAAAAAGCCCATTGCTTTTCTTCTTCAACGACTAATTTTCCACCAATTCTAGTTTCCTTAGTTTATATAAAATAAATTTAGTAGTTATAATTCTAAATATTATTCTATATCACTATAGATTTCTTCCCCTTTTTTAATGTAAACCCAGTTAAAGAAAGTATTATAAATAGCCAACTTATTATAAATGCATATCTTTGTTGAGCTTCTATTATTAAAAACGTCATCCCATATCCACAAAATATTATATAAAAAAGATTAATTATCTTATTATTAACGTAATTATAAACGTTCCGATTACAACTTTTTTATAATCCTTAAAAACTTCTTGTAAAATGAAAAATATAATTACTATTGTCGAAGTTGAAAAAACTACATTTACAATTTTTACCATTGGTAATGTATTGCCGCCAAACCACCTTATCATTTGTGAAAGATATAAAATAAAGACTATCAGATGCGGAAGTCTGCCCAAATAGGCTGTTCCCATCATAGAACTATAATTCCCACTAGCTACTTCCCCCTGCTGCCTCATACATTAGGCTGAAATCTGAAACTGGAATGCTATCAACACTAAGTACATACATTCCCCTTAAAATAAATCCTATTAGTAATATGATACAAAACATAAAATTTATACTAATTTTATATTTAATACCATAATAAATTCCACAAAACATTAAGATATAAAGTAATATTTGCCCTAAGCTAACAACACTAGGTTTTAAAAAAAATTAGCAGCATAACAAACATATCAAAATTAGGCTAAATTTATTTGATACCCCGTCAAAAATAAAATACTTTTCTTAGTTTTCTAAATTAAAATAATTCTAGTTTCCTTTAAAAGCGAATATTTTATATTAATATGAATTTCTAGAAAAATAAAAGTCTACGTTATTTTTACTTAATCTGTAAATATCTAATATATGTTTCAGATAATTTAAAATAAAATCAAAGAACATTGCTATCTGACTAATTTGCAATCGTAACAGTTAAAATTATGAGGGGGAAATTTTATGGTGTTATTTTTATTATCGTTAAGTGGTTTCTGTTGGACAATTGTTTATATTCAATTGATTTGTTTAGGCTTTAAAGAAAAAACTTATGGCATGCCTTTTGTTGCATTAGCTCTCAATTTTGCTTGGGAAGCATTTTATTCTTATATTGGATTGAAGTACTATTTTACAAGTATTCAAACTTGGATTACATTGATTTGGCTTATTCTAGATACCTTAGTTGTTTTCACCTATTTAATATATGGAAAAAAGTATTTTCCAAAGCACTGCAGCAAGGAATATTTTGCACCTTGGACTCTTATTATATTTCTTATGTCTTTTGTTCTTCAATACTTCTTTTTTATACAATTTGGAGATTTAGGAAAAGTATATTCCGCTTTTCTTCAAAATCTAATAATGTCCATATTATTTATTAACATGCTAGTTCATAGAAGTGATTTTAAGGGCCAAGATCTTACTATTGCTATTAATAAATGGATTGGCACATTAGCACCTACTATCCTATTTGGTGCAATCTATGGAAATAATCTCGCCCTTGTTATTGGAATATTCTGCTCAGTATTTGATTTAATCTATATATATTTTATCAAGAACATAAAGAAATTACGTCTAACACTCTCAAAATCCTCTTCAACATCAAAACTAAATAAATAGAGCATAAATTAGACTTATATATATACAGTTCACAAACTATACTTATGCGATAACTTACCGAAATCAAATACATTTGTGTTTCACAGGACTATGAAAATTTCGCTGAAAGCACTAAATTGAAGCTTGCTCCAAAATTAGCTTGCTCCCACTTTCAGTGTGACAAGCTAATTTTGAACAAGCTCCCATTAAGTGCTTTTAGCAGCGAAATTTTCAAATGCCTGTTGCACACAAATGTATTTGATTTCTGGTGTAGATGCATACTTAAAGTCTAGTAAATATGTGAATATATTACACTAATAAATCTAATTATTAAAGAGGCCACTGAAAAACTAAAAAATATTACCAATTTAGTCAAATTAATTATATATACCTAAAACAACCGTATAGATACTTTATATTCCCACTAGAATATACTACTTAAAAGTGAATTCTTTAATAGTGGTAAAATATTATGTACGCAGATTCCGATGACATATTTAAAGAAGGTTCAATGAAATTTATTGAACCTCTAGTTAATCCAAAAAATATACAGATTGTTTCTTATAAACCAATTGCAAACCGGAGTCCCAAAATTGCTTTTATGATAGTAGACGATATTTTAACTGCTAATAACTTTTACATTTCTTTTTCAAATATTTTTAACAAACGCAAATAGTGATTTGCTTCACGTAAAGTATGATCGCCCAATAATGGTATTATTATTGACTTAATTTTACACTCTAACAATCCTTGAGTACCTTGTGCCTTAAACTTACTTATTGCCACAGTTGCTTTGAAACTATCATCTGTGACATCTGCAAGTAACATGGAATTATCCATTGCTTCTTTTGACTCTCTTGTTAACTGATCAAATTGATTTCCGAAGTTATTTGCAGTCTTGATTAGTTCATCTTCTGTTGGATCAAGAAGACCACGAATAAATTTTGAATGTTCTGCCATAATTCTGTTCCAGAAAGTTTCTTCCTCATATGCTTCCCTCTCTATATCAATTTCTTCACGATTTTGCAATCTTTGAAGTAACTTAAAATACAATTTTGCTTCTCTTAAAATATGGTCTATAAGCAAAGGATAATTAACTGTAAACATCTTACAAGATATAACATTCGATAATATCACTGTTTTAAATTCTGCTAACTCTTTTATTAATTTCAGTGCTCTATTATTAAGATTAAATACTCTTTGTTCGATTTTCATATGTTTATCCATCATTGCAGAATCACCCATTAATCCTTGTTCTGCTTTAGTAATATCAGTTGGAATTTTCACTCCTGTATAATAAGCTGAAGCCTGTTCAGCTGCTAATGTAAATGGGGTTATTATTTCACCAGACTGTAATACATCCTTGCTAACAATACCATCAGAAAGAGAAATGGCATCAATTAAAAGTTTGTCAAACTCCATTCTAAAGGCATCCGCCTGATTAATATAATCTGAATCCTTAGGTGTAAATCCTACTTCTAAAAAAAATGAATGTTCCTTCATAATTCTTGCAAAAAAAAGATGTAATTCTAGTGATTCCCTTACGAATTTGCTAGTAGATAGCATAATTGACTTCTCCTAATATAATGATTAACTACTATTTTCAGTATATTGGTAATATACCCGAAATGTTACCTCTATTAAGTTTTAGAATAATTTCAAATTGTTCATCTAAAAAATCACTGACCACCAAATTGGTGATCAGTGAAAATTTATTGCACTCATATTTTATTTATATTACCAAATTTGTACTCTGTCTTCTGGTTTAATGTACATTTTATCTCCTTGTTTAATTCCGTAAGTTTCATAGAATTTATCAAATTGTGCTACTGTTATATTATTTCTTACTTTATTAGGTGAATGTGCATCATATTGAAGTCTGTAATCTGCATATTCCTTTGTATCAATTTCACGCCATATAGCTGCATTACTTTCAAAGAATGCTTTATAATCTGGATTTTGCATTTTGCTTAATATATCTAACGCGCAAGCCATCCCTCCAATATCTGCTATATTTTCTCCTACAGTAAGATCTCCATTAACTGTTTTTCCATTATCTAATTTTATTTGACTATAAAATTCTCTTACTTTTTTAGTCTTTTCTTCAAACTTGCTATAATCTTCTTGAGTCCACCAATTATTTAAATTTCCATCTGCATCAAATTTAGCTCCTGTATTATCAAATGCATGACTTATTTCATGACCTATAATAGTACCAATAGCACCTAAATTCTTTTCTTTACTAGCATTTATATCATAGAATCCACCTTGAATAATTCCCGCTGGCACTGTTATTGTATTGCTTGTTGGATTATAACAAGCATTAACTGTTTGTGGTGGAAATGCAAATTTATTTTTATCTACTGGTTCATTTAACTCACTTATTGCTTTTTCACGCGCAAATTTACTTAAATTCTCAATATTCTCCCAAAGAGAGCCACCCTCTTCATAAGATCTTATTTCTACCTTTGAATAATCCTCCCATTTATCTGGATATGCAATTTGAACATTAAGTTTATCTAATTTCTCAATTGCTTTTTTCTTAGTTACATCACTCATCCAATCTAATTTATTAATCCTATCTTTGTATGTTGATATAATTTCATTGGTTATATTTGTAACATCCTTTTTGACTTTATCAGAAAAATATTTTTCAATATATAGTTTTCCAAAAGGTTCTGCTAAAGCAGAGTTAACCATATCAATAGCTTTTTCATCTTGAGGAATATCCCCTTGTGATCCTAAAAAACCATTCTTAAATTCAGTTGCTGCCTTCTGAAAATCTTCTCCTAAATATTGTGCAGCGCTAGCTATATTCATAATTTCAAGATAGTCTTTTATTATTGGTAAGTTTTCTTCTGCATACATTCCATTTAAAGCTTTTAACCATTTTGGTTCAGTTAGTATTATTTTATTAGCATTTTCTAATTTATTATTTTTAACTATTGTTTTTATATTTAAATTTGGTGCTAAAGCATCAAGCTGATCTAAAGTATAAACATTATATTGTTCGTCTATAGCATTATCATTTTTTGATGATTCTTGTTTACCTGTTATTGATGGCGCTATCATATTTTCAAACTTAAATAAATTATCAACTTTTGCTTTTGCTTGTTCATCCGTATATCCACTTAAAGTTAATAGCTTAATATAATAATTTTCTGCTAAACCTTTTACTCTCTTGCTATTTTCCGTTGGATTTACATATTCATCTGAATCCCCTAAGCTAAGGGCTGTTGGCCCAATATAAAGAGCATGTTTAGTTGCATCTTTTAAATCAACTTCACAATCAAATTGTATTAACGTGTTTCCTATTTTAGATTCAGTATTTAAATTTGCAATATCCTTTATAGATTTAATATTGTTAAATTCATCAATCATTTTTTTGATTGGTTCTATTCCTTGCTTATTTCTAGCTTCCATATTTAAAGTATTCTTATATAAATTAATTATCTTCTTTTCATCACTATTATCAGAATAACTTTTTTCGTTTGCCAGCAAATCATTTATTATTTGTTTCTTTTGTCCTGTTAAGTTTTTATCAGTTTCCATAAATGTTGAATTTGAACTTTTTCCAACATCTATCTTTGCAGTATTTAACCATTGCCTATTTATTACAGAATAAAAATCATCTTGCAATGGTAAAGTACTTGATACTGTTACAGTATTTGTATTGTTTTCTTCTGCTGCCATAGCATATGTTCCCTGCCCCAAAAATAATGAACATATTAACGTGCCTGCTATAACTCCCCTTATTTTAATTTTCCCCATTAAAATAATCACCACTTTCTGGTAATATTTGTAATACTTTCATTTTTAGTATACAACTTATTTACCTTTTTACAATTAGGGTAAACTTAATTTAAACTTAAATCTTTCTTTATGAAATCATACATTTATATTTAATCAAACAAATTTCAAAGCATTTCCAGTGTAATTATGCTAATGATGAAATTAATACTATTGTTTCAAAATAAGTTATATGAATGTATTATACCCCGTTATTAACAATAAAATGTATGAAATTTATCCAAACTATGCATTAAATACAAATGAAAAATTAATGACTTATGACGCAAAAGGAGTGTCCCAAAATGATTAAAAATCATTTTGGGACACTCCTTTTAAATTGAATTTCATATCTAAAAATAGCATTAATTTATTATCATTTTATAACAGTAGTTATTATTTGCTCGACGGTTAAAATAGCTGTTAATATAATTAAAACTACAATAGTTACCCATCCAATTGCATTTTTAATTCCGCTATTTACATACTCACCCATGATTTCTTTATTATTTACCATAAGCATCATACAAATTAAAACTACTGGTAATAACACCCCATTTATAACCTGTGACCCTAATGTTATTTGAATTAATGGTGCTCCAGGAACTAATATGATTGCAATTCCCACTATAACTATTATAGTGAATAATGTAAAAAACTCTGGTGCTTCTTTTAATGTTTTATCTATACCAGCTTCAAAACCAAAAGCTTCACAAATATAAAAGGCTGTAGCCAAAGGTAATATTGTTGCCGAAAAAATAGATGCTATAAAAAGTCCAAAGGCAAAAATTTGAGAAGCAAAAGCTCCGGCAAGTGGCTGCAACGCTAAAGCAGCATCCTTAGCTTCTTCTATTTGAATTCCACTTTTATTAAGTGTTGCTCCGCAAGCTACAATTATAAAGAAAGCAACTACTACTGTAATAACACTACCAACAATAACATCCCAAACTTCATATTTAAAATCTTCTATCTTAAGACCCTTTTCTATAACCGCTGACTGCATATAAAACTGCATCCAAGGAGCAATAGTCGTACCAACCAGACCAATAACTGTATCTACATAATCCAAATTAGTTTCAATAGTAGGATGAATTATAGCACTACCTATTTCATGCCAGTCTGGTTTAGCAAGAAATGCAGAAGCAATGTAAGATAATAAAAATAAACTAAAAACTAAAAACAGCTTTTCAGTAGTTTTATAAGTCCCCTTTACTACCAGAATCCATACTGCAACGGCTGCTAGAGGTACAGATATATATTTACTCACACCAAAAACCTGCATACTACCTGCAACACCTGCAAATTCAGTAGCTGTATTTCCTATATCTGCAATGATTAGCGCTATAAATATAAAGAAAGTTACCTTAACACCAAAATTTTCTCTAATTAAATCTGCCAATCCCTTTCCGGTGACTATACCCATTCTAGCATTCATTTCCTGTACTACAACAAGTACAATTAAACATGGGATTAATGACCAAAGCAATTTATAACCATAAGTAGCACCAGCTACAGAATACGCTGTGATACCACCTGCATCATTATCTACACTACCTGTTATAATTCCTGGACCTAAAACACTTAAAAATATTAATAGACTTGCTATCCATGTTTTTCTTTTTGCATTCATCTCCTACACCTCCTGCTATATTACTTTCTTATTACGCTTAGTAATTTCATAAACAATATCATTTAAGCTTACACTTCCAATTAAATGAATTTGTTCATCAACTACAGGCATAGCAAGTAGATTGTATTTTGTTATATCCTTTATTAAATCACTTATTTTTTCTTCATCCTGTGTATATATGACTTTCTTACTCATAATATCCTCTAGTTTTATCTCTGGACTAGAAACTATTAATTCCCTTAAGGATACTACTCCTATGAGTTTATTTGTATCACTTACAACATAAACATAATAAAATTGTTCAACTTCTTCTTCAGCATTGCGAATATCATTTATTGCATCAGCCACCGTATAGTGAATCTGACATGAAATATAATCAGTAGTCATAATACTTCCAACTAAGTCTTCTTCATATTCCATAAGTTCTCTTATTTCATCTGAAGCTTCCTTTTCCATATTGTTAAGCAATTCTTCTGCTTTATCTTCTTTCAATCCATCCAATACATCTGCTGCCTCATCTGCTGGCATTTCCTCTAAAATATCCGCAGCTTTATCTGTAGATAGTGTTCTAAGTAAGCTTACTTGTACATCTTCTTCTAATTCTTCTAGCACATCTGCTGCCTTAGCAGGATCTAAGCTTGAAAAAATAATTGCTCCTGTGTTTGCATCAAAATCTTCAATTATATCAGCAAGATCTGAAGGATGAAGTGTATGCAACTTATTATAGGTTTTTGAAAGTGAAATATCCTTTGAAGCATATGCAGTTTCAACATCACTCCATAGCATTAATTTACTGGATACTTTTGCTCCCATTATTTTTAATGGCTTAGCAATTCCAATCCTTCTTAAAATTCCTTCCATACCAATATCTACGGCTGCAATAAACATACCTGAGTCCAAGATAATTAGCCTAACATCGTTAGCTCTAACTACCTTTCTTCCATTAACATCAATAATTTGTTTATCCAAAACGTACTTTTTTAGTAGTAAGCAGTCACCTAAATCTTTTCCTTTTGCTTCATTACAAGTTAATACATATTGTCTTTTTTCCTTAGAAACTTCAATATTATCAAAATCAATATATTTGATTCCTTCTTTTGTTCTAACAATAGCTACAGCAACCTTAGGATTTTTAAAATTTACGTCAACTGCTAAATCCTTTAAGGTTCCAATTACTTCTCCATTGGTTGTGTATATTTTTCTATCTAAAATTCTACTTAAATAAACACTATTAAATTTCATTGTACGCTCTCCTTTTCTTTTAGAGCGTACTTGAAAAGTTTAATGCAGGTACACCCTAATTATATTTGGCAATAATAATTTTTTAATTTTTATCTTATTCTGCTCATGATACGGGTCTCCGCCCATTAAACTCTCACTCCTTTTAAGTTTAGATTTTAAAATGATTTTTATACATCTTATTACATAAACACACAAAATGTGCTTTATGCAATAAAAAAACGAGCTTATAAAAGCCCGCAAAAATAACATCCTATCATTTTCGTTGAGCTTTAGCACTATGTGGCTTTGAGTTAAACTCAGCTACATTAAATAAAACCTTAATACGGCAGTATCTGTTGACCCATTGGCATCTCTCGATGTTTTTGGGCAGTAGCGTATATCCTGTACATAGGAGCCTCACCTAACAATATTATTAAATTCTTCAAAAACTATACAGTAATTACCTTTTTATTTTCCATTAATAATCACTTCAATGTCATTATACGTATAAAACTCTTGTTTGTAAATATTTTTAAATAATTTATTTGTTAAAAACTTAGTAGTTTTTACAATTATGCATTTAAAAATAAATTTATTGTAATACTTCTAATCATAATATTATAAACCTTAAAATTTAAAGAACTCTACAAAATATATAGAGTTCTTTAAATCTTACTTTTTCAATTTAAAAGTTTCGTTAAGGAAAACGATATCATCAGGTGGTGCAAAACCTGCTAATCGCAAAACCTCTAAGGTTCCTTGTGTTCCTTCACAATTACATCCGGCTGTAAGTCCATACTCAAATATAAATTCTTCTCTATTATTATTAGTAAGCTTTAATATATAACAATCCTCTTTTATCATTTCAGCTTCTGTTATTTCCCCAAACATGTCCATGTACCTCTTATAAAATTCAACTGATTCTCGTGTATTGCAGGCATCACTTTTAATAGTTATCATATATTCATCCACCTCCAATATAATATATTTATTATTATATCAATATATTACTCTTTAGTTTTATGAATTAAAAAAGTAACTGTACCACGTTCCCTCCAAGGTGTTTTTTCTAACTTTTCACGTTTTAGGCACATGAAAATAAATAACAAGTCCAAAGTTGCCATGATTATTTTTCATCAGGCAAGGAGGCAAATTGCCCTCATAGCGGGCCTATTATAAGTGAGAGTCCAAATCTTGTATTTGGTTTCTCGAACTTAGTTAAATTGCGCAAGCAATTTAACCTCCTTTGATGATGGGAAATAAGCTGGCAAATGGACTTGTTATTTTTTTGAATGTGCCTTAATCCCCATACAGCAATAAAATCAGCCTTTCAGCCCTCAAAACTTCTATAATTTTCTGTACAGTAAAAAAGAGTTATAAGTAAATCTTATAACTCTCCAAATAAACAAAACTATCTTCTGTTATTTTGTTGTTTTCTAGCTCTTCTACAATCTGGACATCTTACAGGTTCATTATCAAAACCTTTTTCTTTGTAGAATTCTTGTTCTCCAGCTGTGAAAACGAAATCTTTTCCACAATCTTTACATACTAAAGTTTTATCTTCCATATTAAATTCCTCCTTTTAAACTAAAGATTAATCATCGATACATATAATTCTCTAAAAGGAGAAATGCACATCTCTACTAAAAAACCTTTTCTTATTACAAAATTTATTTTAACAGCTTTTATGTTAAAAATCAACCTTTTTTTTATTAATTATATATCTTATCACTAATTTTTCCAATATTTCAAATTTATGAATGAATAAACTATTAAAAATTTGTAAGATAATTCTTAATTTATACATCATAGATATTATTTTAAACATCCATAAATTTATTGTAGTATACACTATATTTCATTTAAAGTATATATTATTTTTTCTATCTTATAGAATTGCTTAAACAAATGTATATTATAAATATAACCTATTAAATTAGTTTTGTAATTTCATCCTTTTCAATTATATATTCTAAATGAAGTGCCCTAGTTAATGAAACATACAGTAATCTCTCATCTAAAGTATTTTCTTGATAATTTTCTTCACTTGGATTTAATATTATAGTACAGTCAAATTCCAGTCCTTTAGTTAAATATGAAGGAATTACTATTAATTCTTCCTTAAGTTCCTTTTCCTTACCTTCTACCAGTTCAAAAGTATATACGCTCTTTTTCAAAAGTGCATATATTTTTGCCGCGTCCAAGCCGTCCTTTGTTATTACTGCTATAGTGCGTTTTCCTTGTTCTTTAACATTGGTTATGATTTCTTCTATGGCGCCACAATATTCTTCATCCCTTGTAACTTTTACTGTTTTAGGCTTTTCACCGTGCCTTAAAACTGGCTTAGCGTCCTTAAGTCCTAAATTTTGAGCATTTAAAGTTTTTTGAGCAAAATCAATTATCTCAACAGTAGATCTATAACTTTGCGTTAATTGAACATAAGTTGCATTGCCTTCAAAAACTTGCTCTGTTATGTCTTCCCAAGTTTTTAATCCTTTATAATAATAAATTCCTTGACCTAAATCACCTACTAAGGTTAATGCATTGCCCTTAGCAAATCTATTAACTAAATAAACTTGGAATGGACTATAATCTTGAGCTTCATCCACTACAATGTATTCAAATTTTTCATTTTCATCTATTCCTTCAAGTAAAATTCTTAAATATGCAAGGGCTGCTAAATCATCTTCATCAATTATATTTTTTTCGCAGTTTTCATTAAACTCTTCTTTCATATAATCTGATAAGACCTTAGGTATCTTATTGCCTGTAGCTTCTTCAAACAAATCATCGTTATAGAAATTATAATAAATATCCCTTGAATTTACATCTTTCCATTCTTTAAAATAATTATTCAATTCCTTTTTACTATTATGCCTTACATCATTTTTTATCTTATCTCTTTCTTCATAAAGCTTTATAAGAGTTTTTCTTCTTTCCTCGGAATCTTTTTCTCTATATCTGATTTCACGTATTTTCTTTTCCCATTCATTATCAATTTGTATTAATAATTCTCCAATTCTTCCTTTTATCTTCAAGTTCAAATACTTCTTTATTTCATTTTTTCTCTTATTTATTGGGTAAGCTTTCAGGTCTTTGGAGTACAATCTCTTTATTTCTCTTTTATCAAACAGTATTTCATTGCCAACTTTAATATCTTCTATGTTAAGAGTATTTTTTTCAATTAAGGCAATATATCTATCCAGCATTGTTTTAAACAATAATGTTCCCTTAACTTTACTAGAATTTACAATAAGCTTTTTCTTATGTTCATCCTTTTCCTCTATAATTTTCATTATCTTTTCATCTTTATTGTACACTTTTCCTTTTAATTTGAGCTTTGATAAGACAAGTTCTTCAAAAGTACTTTGATTTACTTCATCAGCACCAAGGCTAGGTAAGATATCTGAAATGTAATTTAAAAATAGTTTATTAGGAGCTAAAACTAAAATTTCATCTCCCTTCATATTTTCTTTGTATCTATAAATAAGATATGCCAATCTATGTAATGCTATTGTAGTCTTTCCTGATCCTGCAGAACCTTGTACTATTATAGGTAGATTCTTAGGCCATCTGATTATTTCATTTTGTTCTTTTTGAATTGTCGCAACAACTTCCTTAAGCTTTTTACCTCTATTTTCTTCAAGGTTGATCTTTAAAAATTCATCAACTAAGTTTTGCCCTTCACCACCATTTATAATAATCTCATTCAAACCTTCATCAAATAACTGTTCTATATCGTTATTCTTGTATAAAAATTTTCTCTTTAATTCTAATATCCCTTCAACAATTCCCTTTGGTGCTGTATAATATGCTTCTCCGCCTGTTCCACTATAGTAAAGATCTGCAACTGGTGCCCTCCAATCGACAACAACTTCTTCGCCATCCTTATTATTACTTATACCTTTCTTACCAATGTAAATACTTTCTGTAAAACTTCTATGTTCCCTAAAATCAACTCTTCCAAAGTAAGGTTCATTTAAAGCTTCTTCATATTTTTCAATATCTTGAGCTAAATGATTAAAAATCAGTTCATTCGCTACTTTTTCTTCGCTAAAAGTTTTTATTTCTTTATTCAGCCTACTAAGTTTATCTCCTACATCCTGGAACTTTGATTTCTTTTCTTTAAGTTCCTCATATATTACTTTCTTCTTTTGAATTAATATTTTTCGTTCCTCTTCCAAATTTACATTCATACTAATACATTGCATAATGAGCATTTCACAAAAGTCATTATACGCTCCTTTCCTAAAATTACTTACAATTTTATTTACTGGAAATTTTTATTATACCACAATAAAGTAATTTGTAAATATTTATATATAAAAAAACTACAAAATTCATACTTGATCCAAATTCTGTAGTGCCTATATTAATACAAAAAATAACAGTAGACAAAACATTAAAGCACTCTATACTTTAATGTTTTTTTATCATTATCACAATTTATTGTTCTAACAATATTTCAGACTTAAATACAATTACAGCATTTCCTGAAATTTTAACTTCTGCAGGCTCCTTATCTTCTACCTTTACTTCAACTTCGATAATCCCTGCTCTCTTAATTGCCTCACCTTGTTTTGCCTTAAATTTAAATAAAGAATCATCATGTTTTACTAAATTATAATGAACAAGATATGCTCCTAAAGGACCATTAGCATTACCAGTTACAGGATCTTCATTAATCCCTATCGCTGGAGCAAACATTCTACCATTTATCAAAATATCTTCTTCTTGGGAATCAGTCGTAAAAACATAGTATCCATTACATTTAATAATATCACTTAATTTAGAAAGAGCATCATAATTAGGTTTTAATTCATTTAGAATCTCTATGCTTTTTATACCAATCATAACCTTAGAATGACCTGTTGAAACTATCTGAATAGGATAATTTTCTATCAAATCTGACTCACTTATATTAAGTGCTGATAAAAGGCTTTCTTTATTTATACCTTTTATAATATCACCAAACTCAATTCCCCCCTGAGTCATGGTAATTTTATAATCATCATTTTTTCTAAATATATCTACTGGCAAAATTCCTGCACCAGTCTTATGATAAACCCTTGTCTCATCTAGTTTATTTTCAAGGGCACGAGCATAGTGAGCAGCAATAGTAGCATGTCCACAAATTGGCACTTCATTTATCGGCGTAAAAAACCTTACATGAACATCATATTCATTATTGTCTGAAGAAAAAATAAAAGCTGTTTCTGAATTATTAAGCTCCCTAGCTATTTTTTGCATTTCTTCTTCGCTTAATCCATCAGCATTTGTTACTACTCCAGCAGGATTTCCTGTGAATTTTTCCTTTGTAAATGAGTCAATTTGATATAAAGTGTACTTTCTCATAATTATAGTCATTCCTTTCAATATCTCACTTGCAAGGTATTACAAACCCCTTGTCATGGCTATTTACACATAGACTACATAAAACAATGTACTCTATAATTTATTCATTTCTAGAGACTTCTGCATTACTTACCTATTTTCCTTCTTTGCTTTTATAATATTTTGCCTAAAAGCAAACTGACCACCATTTGGTGGTCAGTTACGTATATAATTTTCAACCTTACCTTTTAACCAATTGTAGTATTTGTTTTAGTTTATGCGAGATAAAGTTCAGCTATTATAAGTACAATATCCCTATTACGAATCCTGCAATTTCTGCCATCCCAAAGCAAAAATTTCTACACTATTATTTTAATATTTCTATAGCTTTTTCCTCTCCTGCTTTAACTTTAATATAAGTAGCATCTCCATAAACATCTTTAGAATTTATCCGAGCTTCATTAGGTGAATTCGCCATATCATCAATTGAAGAAGCTGCCTTAATGCTCTCCCCATTAACCTTAACTTCTTTACCTGCATTACCATGTATCTTGATTACATAATATTGAGTGTCAGGAGTATAACTTCCTGTTTTATTGTCAATCTTAAATTCAATGGAGTTTCCATTATCCTGAGTTTCCATATTCTGAATAAAATATTCTCCATTTTCATAATTATAAGTTTTTCCATCATCATCATAGTATTTAAAGGAAGTCTTATCCTTACCTGGAAATACATCTAGATTCAAGGTATCAACTTTTTCTTCTACATGCTGGATTGGTTTTGAATTAGATGGTATAATAGCTCCCTTCTTTACAAAAAGAGGAATATCATCCCAGGTTTGATTATTTACAGTATATTTTATGGTTTGTCCACCATCGTATTTTGTTCCATTAAAATAATCTATCCAATCTCCTTTAGGTAAATAAATATCTTTTTCTGTTTCACCTTGTTTTACTACAGGTGATACAAGCATATAATCCCCAAACATCCAAGAGTCTACATCATCTGCTACCTTCTTGTCATCAGGATAATCAAATATTAATGGTCTTACCAATCCAATACCATTATCATAAGCCTGTCTATCATAAGTATAGATATAAGGAATTAATGAATATCTAAGCCTTATTGCTTTTGTAGCTGCTGCTTCAGCTGTTGTTCCAAATACCCAAGGCTGTCTTTGTTGATTTAGGTTTCCATGCACCCTAAAGATCGGTACGAAAGCACTAAATTCCATCCATCTAGCATAATTTTCTGGATTAGGATTTCCACCATTAAAACCACCAGTATCCATACCCCATTTATTCTCACCTAATACAATGGATGAAAGCATTCTATCTCTTTGACCAGCCATAGAATAGAACCCAGTATTGACATCTCCAGACCACATACCATATCCATACTTTTGCGCTCCTAAATAGAAGTTTCTATTTATAGACCATACTCTCATATTTGTTGAGCTTCTTTGTCCCTCATATAATGCTTTTTGCATATTAAGGAATTGTAAATTTGGTGATGATTCATCTGCTTCATCATTCCACCAGCCTACTAATCCACTATCTAATGCTTGCTTTGCATGTTCAAAGTACCAAGTTCTTGCTTCTGATTTTGAGAAATCTATATCTTCAACCATCTTTTTAGAAAAATAATCAACTGATGGTCCCTTATCCTCCAACCAAAGCTTATGCTCATCTGCATATTTACCTTCCTCAGTGTCTACATGAATTCTTGGTTTCATTATTCCAGTTAACTTCACACCCTTATCAGCCATCATGCTGCTAAGTTTTCCTGAAGCTCCATCAGGAAATTTATCTGTATTCCACCGGAATTCACCATAATTATCTTGTCCCCAAGCTTTCCAGTCAAAATCCAAGGTATAGTTATCTATAGGTATTTGTTTCTCTCTGTAGGTATCTACAATACTTGTTAATTCTTTTTGATCAATCCCCCATTCACTATTGGTAAATCCCATTGCCCATTTAGGAAACATAGGACTCTTACCTGAAATCTGAGAAATCGATGTCATAATATTCTTAGGTTCCCCTACCATTACAAAGTAGTTTACATCCTTTTTAGAACTTTCAGTAAAGTTTAAATTATCATTCCCTATATCAAAAGATCCTCCATCTGAATCTACAAGAAGACCATAACCACTTGTGCTCCATACTAATGGTCCTCCTGCATAACCTTGTTTTCCTGCAGTTACTTCACTTAAATTTTTTCTAAGTAACCCTTTTGGGCTATCATTCGCAGTATATGCACCTATACCATAAAAATTCTGTCCATCTTGATGATTGAATTTTATACTACCATCAGATAAACTTACAGCATCTTGTTCCTTAAGTAATAGATTATTCTTGCTGTCAAAAACAGAAATCTTGTCTGTTTTTTTATTAATCTCTACCACCATACTATTTGTTTTAATAACCATTGGATCAGACTTTATATCAATGGAAGCTTCCACTGGTGACCAATTTGTTGTTCCAACAACCTCCGTATTAGGAGTACTTTTTCCATCTGGTAGATAATGCACCTGAAGTATATTATCTGCACAAACCTGAACTGTTAGCTTGTCTTTATTTACTGGTATTATAACTGTACTTCCCTCAACCTTTGGCATGCTATTAACTTTTAGAAAAATAGAAATTGCAATAGCCACAATAATTACTGTACCAATTACTCCCCACAATAACTTCTTACATAAAATATCTTTCATTATTCCCCCCCTAGCATAAAACTATATATCACTTATAGTATAAAGTTTTTTACATCTAATTCAACCGTTTGCATAAATTTCATATTAACTTTGTGGAAAGTTCCAATTGCTAAAAATATAGAATACATGTTAGGTATCTATAGCATGCTCTTTTCCCAAGCTCCTTTAATTGATATCCCAGTAGCTTTTGCTGCTTCTTCTAACTCAACAATATCATTTTGCTCTAATTTAATCAAGAGCATTCCTTGCACTATCTACCTGTGACTCTTTTGTAACTCCTATAATCGGCACAGTACCTTTTGAAATTGCCCAAGCCATTGCTATTTGTGTAGGTTCAGCCTTATATTTTTCACCTATTTTTCTCATAGCATCTATTAAACCTTGAAGCTTTCTAAATACTTCTACGTTAAAAGCCTCTCCTCTTCTTGTCCCACTTTTAAAAAGATTATTTACATTATATTTTCCTGACAATGCCCCTTGCTCTAGTACCATATAAGAGAAAAATACAACATTATTTTTGTGACACCATTCAAGAATTCCTGCTTCTTCTGAAGCTCTATATAAGCATAAAATTCTCAATCATCTGTTGCATCTGTGCTAATCCTTTTATCATCTGCCGCCTCCTTTTACAAAACTTTTCTTTATTATAATTGTTCCGTCCATCATTGTAATTAACATATAATAACTATAAGGAAATTTTTCAAATGTTAAACCTCTATGTAATAATACTCATTCAAAATAATAATAGACAAACATGCTGATTTATTTTTATTGTTCCTAAAACATTTAGAGACTGAAATCTTAGTATATCTAGACTTCAGTCTCTAAAAATTTTACACTTTATTTATACAAAGAAAAAAATTTTATATTTGTAATTAGGCACATCAAAAAAATAAAAGACCAAAGATGCGATATTGGTCTTTTATTTTTTGAATGTGCCTTAATAATTAGCACCAAAAATTCAAATGGTAAATTTATTTATAAGCTTTTAAAACTAGTGTTGCATTATGCCCGCCAAAGCCTAACGAATTGCTTAAAGCATAAGTAACTTCTGCACTTTTCCCTTCATTTGGTATATAATTTAAATCGCACTCTGGGTCTGGGTTATTATAATTTATTGTTGGTGGCAAAAAGCCCTCTTTAAGAGCTGAAGCTGTTATTATTGCTTCAATAGCACCTGCTGCTCCCAGCAAATGCCCTGTCATTGATTTTGTTGAACTAACTGGAAGTTCATATGCATACTCACCAAAAACAGATTTTATAGCAGCTGTCTCATTTTTATCATTTGCTTTGGTAGATGTTCCATGAGCATTTATATATCCTACTTCGGAAGGTGTTATTTTAGCATCTTCAATTGCAAGCTTCATACATCTTACTGCACCTTCTCCTCCTTCTGCTGGTGAAGTTATATGATATGCATCATTTGTACATCCATAGCCAACAACTTCGGCAATAATATTAGCACCTCTACTTAATGCATGTTCAAGTTCTTCAAGTATAAGTATACCAGAACCTTCACCAAGTACAAATCCATCTCTTTCTGTGTCGAAAGGTCTACTAGCTGTTTCAGGATTAGGATTTGTTGTCATTGCTTTACTAGAACAAAAACCTGCTAATGTAAGTCTTGTGACACATGCCTCTGCACCTCCTGCAATCATTATATCTGCATCGTTCCTTTGAATTACTTTAAATGCATCTCCAACTGAATTAGTTGAAGTTGCACAAGCTGTGACAGTGCATTCGTTAAATCCCTTAGCTCCAAATCTTATTGCAACAAGCCCAGAAGCCATATTTCCTATCATCATAGGCACTAAAAACGGACTGACTCTGCGAGGCCCTTTCTCTATCAACTGGCCATATTGACTTTCTAAAGTCTCAATTCCACCTATTCCACTTCCAATTATCACTCCCATTCTATCCTTGTTTGTCTTTTCTAAATCAAGTTTAGACTCATCCATTGCCATTTGAGCTGCTACCAAAGCAAACTGCGCAAATCTATCCATCCTCTTAATCTCTTTCTTATCAATAAAATTACTTGGATCAAAATCTTTTACTTCCGAAGCAACTTTAGTAGGTAAATCAGAAACATCTATCCTTTCAATCATGCTAATTCCAGACTTTCCAATCTTTATTGACTCCCAAAGCCTATCTGCTCCTATACCTAGAGATGTAACTGCTCCCATTCCTGTAATAACTACTCTTCTATTCATATTAACCCCCCCTATTTATAAAAATTATTTAGTATAACTTTTTCTGATTTACTAAGTATTTACTTTATTCATTTTAATGGATATAATAAATTGAAATTGGTTAATATCACCTTTCAATATAATTTTACATATAAATTATTTATTAAAATGAACAGATATTGCTTTTTAATAAGGTACATGAAACGAAATAGACTGACATACTCACTTGTTATTTTTTGAATGTACCCAACTTTTTATGAGAAAAGGTGTTTTAAATATGAAAGATTTAAAAGAAACAATTATTGAAACTGTAAATTATATTGAAGAAAATCTTTATAATAAAATTTCTTTAGATAATATAGCTCTTTATACGGGAATATCAAAATACTATCTTCACAGAATTTTTAAATCTCTGACAGGAGAATCTATTATTGAATATGTGCAAGGACGAAAATTGACATCAAGTATTAATGAACTTATAAATACCAATATGAGGATTATAGATATTGCCTTAAATTATGGCTTTGATTATGAACAATCTTATATTAGAGCGTTTAAAAAATGCTTTGGATGCACTCCTCTAAAAGTAAGATCAGATAAAACTTCACTAAGTTTAATACTAAAAGAAAAAATTAATACCAATGATATTTTATCTTTAGGTAATTCAATTACTTATACTCCACACTTTGTATTTAAACAAAAATTTAATTTGGTTGGCATTAAACACAAGATACTCAGTAAATCTGGAGATAAAAGTGCAAATGTATATGGACGAGATTTCTTTTATAATCATAAAGATAAAATTACAAATGCAATTAATCCCCAGGAATACTTTGGATTCACAGATTGGAGCAGTGATGGATTTATATATTACATTCCAAGTATACAAGTATCTGATTTAAATGCTATTCCAGAAGGAATGACAAGCATTTCTATATCTGCTCATAAGTATGTAGTATTTCGATTTGTTGGATTCTTTAGCCCTGATGATCTTAACAATAGACACTTGGGACGCTTGTTAGTTCAATTGTATAGAAAATGGATTTTCAGGTCCAGTTATAAATTTGCTGACACCTTTAGATTTGAATATATAAATAATTCCATGTCAAAAGATAATTACTGTGAATTATATGTTTTTCAACCAATAAAAGATCTTTAAACAATATAAGCTTTGACTTATGTGGTGACTCCCAGAAATCAAGAAACATGTTTTGTTCCAGTTTCTCTGGAATTTAGCTTGGGTATTCTAAAACTAGAAGTTGTACCATAGCTGCTAGCCTCAAAGGTTGGCTTTTAACAAACATTTTGGAGTAACTTCTAGGCAAAAAATCACTACTAAATAAATCCAATTAAAATACTTCACGCAACATGTTTCTTATTTCTAGAGTAGTACCCACACTTTTAATCGGCTATTGCATAAGTCTAATATACACGTTGTTTATTTATAAATTATCCTTAGTTAAATAGTAATATCGTTTATTGTTAGCTTCTAAATAAAGTCTAAATCCGCACTTTATTATTGCTTTTTCAGATTGAGTATTATATATAAAGTGTGAACATACAGCAACATTGATGTTTTCTTCATTAAATATATAATTAATAACTTGTTTAATTGCTTCTGGTATTAAACCTTGTCCCCAATATTTTTCTGATAACGTAACACCTATCTCCTTTGAATTAACAAATGTTTTTTCCGTTGGCTCATGTAATTCAATCCATCCAACTACTTTGTTTCCTTCTTTTAATTTAATTGCCCATAGTGAATCATTGGAGTCAATAATAAATCTTTGCAAAAGCTGTAAACTTTCTTCTTTATTATTTCTAACTTTGAATCCTGCTAAATCAGCAACTTTTTTATTAGCTGTAAATTCATGCAGATCGTTTAAGTCTGAAATATTCCAATTTCTCAAAATTAATCTACTACTTTCTAAGGTTTTCATTATTCTTTTCTCCTTATGCTATGATTGCGTCTATAATTTTATTATATCTTAATTATAATTATTACCGTTCTATATAGCCATATAAAAATTTAAACTACTCCTGTTTTACTTTCCAGTACTTAGCTCCATCTCTAGTTCTGCACAATAGCCTGTATTCTATCATCCCCCTCCTAAGCAAGAAATAATCACTAAAAGTATGCCAAGCTTGAATAATTGAATTTACTTCTTTTTCAGTATAAGTTTTATCATACTCAAATTTTGTACTTAAGTACTTTAATATTTCCATCTTCATAGCCTTCTTTACTGGCCAAATCTTAATTCTACCTTGATCATCTAAAAATCTTTTGATCTCTTCCATAATAAATTTCTCCTTCCAAATATAACTAATATCTTTCCACCTATTATATGCTACATTTTTATTTTTGTCTATAAATCAACAAACATTAATTATTTTTGTTTGTATGAGATTAAACATTTATCAAATTTAGTTCTTATCATTAAGTTTTGGCATTAATTTTAGATATCCAAGTTCTATATTTCACTTATAAATGAAAATATATATTCAACCTAAATGTTAGGCACATGAAAGAAAATAACAAGTCCATCTAGTTATTACAATTTAACAACTAAATGGACTTTTTTGCATGTTATTCATTTACTTTCTTTACCAACACTTGATTTATTCTTTTTCTATCGCATTTTAAAATAATAAATTCATATTGCTTATATGAAATCTTTTCTTTAGTCTTAGGATATGACTTTAACTGTGAATAAATCCAACCTCCAATTGTATCTATATTTTCATCTTCAATGTCTGTATCTAAAAGCTCATTAATATCTCCTAAAAGAACCTTTCCATCTACAACATAGCTGCCATTTTCAGTTTCCCTAATATCTTCTTCACCATCATCATCAAATTCATCTTGAATTTCACCAACAATTTCTTCTAATATGTCTTCGGTAGTTACTAGTCCTGATGTCCCACCAAATTCATCAATAATTATTGCCATTTGTGATTTTTCTTTTTTAAAGTTCTTAAATAATTCGCTAATTGATAATGACTCTGGAACAAACTTTATTTCTCTAATAATTCCTTCTATATTTTCATTACCTTCAAATTTAAGTTTAAATAAATCCTTAATATGAATAAAACCAATTACATTATCTTTGCTATCTCTACATACTGGATATCTAGTTAATTGTTCTTCTAAAACATATTGTATAATTTCATCAAAAGTATCTTCAATAAAAATACATGCCATATCAGTACGTGGTATCATAATCTCTCGTACAGTTTTCTCTGAAAAATCAAATATGTTATCTACAAACGTCAACTCTGTTTGATCTATTAAACCATGTTTATAACTATCTTCCACCAATAATTTTATTTCCTCATCAGTATGAGCTGCTTCCTGCTCCTCAACTTGTGAAATCCCAAATATTTTTAATACTAAATTAGTACTATGATTAAAAGTCCACATTATTGGATAAGTTATTTTATAAAATCCCATAAGCGGTAAAGCTGTATAGATAGCTATTTTCTCAGCACCTATAATTGCTAAAGATTTAGGTGCTAACTCTCCAAGAACAATATGAAGTCCAGTTATAATTAAAAATCCTAAAACAACAGCAATTGAGTGCAATGTAATATCAGGTAAGTTCAAAAAATTAATTAGTGGTCTTAACATGTCTGCAAATGCAGGTTCTCCAACCCATCCTAATCCTAGTGATGCTAAGGTTATTCCTAACTGACATGCAGATAAATACGAATTTAAATCCTTAACTATTTTTAAAGTATGCTTTGCATTTTTATTTCCCTCAAGAGTTAATGTCTCTATTCTGGACTTTCTTACCTTCACCATTGCAAATTCTGTTGCTACAAAAAAACCATTCATAAGTACAAGCAAGATTACAATGATAATATTTATTAAAATAATCATAATTTTAATAGTTTACCTCCTATGTTTTTGCATATGTTCTGCTAATTATACAATTCTGACTATTATATCATACTATTATTTAAATATAAATAATTTACATTATTTTAGTCATACTTCCCTTAATTATTTCACCCTTATATGTATCCTTCAATTTGCAAATAGCTAAAACAGTAATCAAATTATTTTGTCACATTTTTTATTAAATGTATTTCAATCATTAACTTAGCATCAATCTTATTAAGTCTAAATTTTCCATTACAAGGTTCCAGTAGATGATTCATAAATACATTGATAAAATCTATTCTTTCTTGAGTTAATTTATTCATGCTACTATTAAGAATTGATTTTTCATTTGTTTTATCAGCTATATTGACTATAAAATGAACAATTTCTTTATTTACAACATAGTTTATTCCGCCATTTATTTTCATTATATAATTATCATTTGAATTAATACTATATACAAATACATACTTTAAAAATGAATTAAATACGGTCTTGTTAATTCTAATTTTATAACTATTAGGCAAGGTGATTTCATGTTCAACTTGAAAATTTGTATTGTGTGTTGTTATAGTTGATAAAATTTCATCTAGTAGATTATTCACATTTAGTTCACTAATTTCAGTACTTATATTTTCATTATATATTTGATAGAAACCTTTTTCAAAATCACACTCAAAATTCTTTTCCTCATTCATGTTTTTATCAATCATATTAAATAAATGTTCGATAATAGCTTTACTTGTGTCCTTAATTATATTGCATTCATTTTTTGCAACTGCTATTTTATCTTCAACATCCTTTATAATCTTTTCGTCATCAGTTGCAAAAAAAACAATTCCTCTATTCACTAAAATACCTCCCTATTTTTCCTTTCTACAAGCTAAATTTTAATAGCAACGCATTTATTTGGATATAATAAATGTAATTGCCTATTTTGTGAAAATTTTTCCTATTCTATTTATCTTTCTACAAATAGTCACATATTCCTTTTTTTATTTCCAAATTTCTAATAAAATTTTATTTTTGATGACACTTATAACTATATTATTCTCTATTATAAACTTAATTATTTTTATTTCTTTATTTTAGGCTTCTTATTTCATTTATTTACTTTATGTATGAGTAACCATCACGGCTACTCTTAAATTTTGACTATATTAGGCACAATGAAAAAAATAATAGACCAGTATGCTTGCATATTTGGTCTATTATTTTTTTTTCATGTGCCTAAATTTATTATTTTATTTTTTCAGTCGATGTTTCATTATCAATATTTAATTTTGTATCTTCAACTGCTGATTCACTACTAGTCTTTGATTTTATATCGCCCTTTACAGGTAGTAATGATGTAATTTTCCTTAGTTCACCTTTAAGCTTTTTATTTTCTTCTTTCAATTTAGCAGAAAGGTCTTGTAATTGCTTAAGGGCATTAATTTTGCTTACTTCTATAGTTTGAGTCAAATTAGTTTCAGAAATAATTTTTTCCTTTAATTTCTCAATCTCTTTTATGCTTAGTTCTGGGAACTTTTTAACTAATATTTGTTCAAATTTATCAATTTTTAGTTTTAATACATTTTCTATAGTAGTTGAAATTCCAAAATCCTTATCAATCATTTCCCAAATTTCTTTTGCTTTTGCCGCATAGTTAGGATGTTTTAATGATTCTTTTTTTAAAGTCAACTTACTTATTTTATTATTTACTACAATTTTTACTGGTTCTAAAAAGTTTTTTAACATATATAAATCTTCCTTCTGTATCATTTATACTAAATAATATGAATTAATCCTCTTAAAGGCGACGCTTTTTTTCATTTAGGCACATGAAAGAAAATAACAAGTCCAAAATTCCATGATTATTTTTCATCAGGCAGATAGACTTGTTATTTTTTACATTGTGTCTTATCTAGATAAACAGTGTGAAATTAAACTTAAATACATGTCAACTTAAATCCAATTTGAACAATAATTTAGGACTTAGCATTAAATTAAAGCTAAGGCACAATCAAAAAAATAATAGACCAGTATGCTTGCCTATTTTGCACCATACTGCGTCAGTAATTTAAGCTAATAGGCCCACTATGAGCATAAATTGCTTCCTTGTCTGGTACAAAATATGAGTCGCATCTTTGGTCTATTATTTTTTTTTCATGTGCCTAAGTCCTAAATTATTAAATAAAGAGAGTGTCGCAAAATGATTAAATTTTAATCATGAGCGATGCTCCTTTTCGGTTTAAACCAGTAAATTTCCAAATGTTTAAAATCCCACATCAATTATTGAAAGATTTCTGACTTTTAAACGCACTGAAATAAACCTA
>JARLHR010000210.1 GCA_031292145.1 Clostridium sp.
ATGTAGTACTTCCTTTGTACCTGGAATATCAGTAGGATTACTTATACTTGCACATTCAAGCATAGTGAAGTTTCCTTTCCTATTGCCGTATGCAGTATTGTTAGTCCAAGTTGCCGATTGCCCTGGTTGATGATTAGCGTAAAATCCATGTGCTCCGTTATTCACAGAAAGACAATTCTTAACCGTATGAACTGGAGGTACAAAATCTATTGCTTTTTTCCCCCATCCACCAATTTTAAATCCGTTAGAATCTCCTCCTGCATTCATATTAAATGCCCAACATGAATCAAAAGTATTAGCTCCTTTCGAATTAATGCAATCATATCCATCATCACTATTGTTCCATGAACGGCACTCTTTAAATGTAACACCATCTCCATGAGCTCCAAAGCCATCTATATTTCCAATTGATGGTCCAACTCCGATATTATTGTAAGAATCACATCTAATGCATGTTCCTGTTGAATGACCTGTGAAATAAAAACCAATTGCTTGATTATCTGAACATGTGACTTGGTTAAATGCGGCATTTCCTTCAATTCTAAAACACTCAGATTGTTTTTGAGTTCCTACTGGAACTCCTGTTACTTTTATGGATTGAAAAGTTACATTTTTCACATCAGGTTTTATATAAAATGCTGCCACACGTTTAGCAGTTGTCATACTCGAAAAATCAAATACTGGAACTTCTTTAGAAGAATAAGCCTCATAAGTAATTCCACTTTTAGTAATTTCATTTATATAATTATAATTTGCATCTGAATCAGCAATCGTAAAATTCTTATATGTGCCACCACGTATATAAACAGTATCTCCATTAGAAGCTGCTTCTTGTGCTTTGGCGATGCTTGCAAATGGTTTCTCAAGAGTTCCAGGATTATTATCGCTTCCATCAGCTGCTACATAATAACTTTTTGTATTACCAGTTGATGATTGATATTCCGATGCTGATGATGATGCACAAGCTACCATTTCTGTACTCAATAAAATAGTCATTACATATACACTAAATTTTTTTAATAAGTTTTTCATAAAATCCTCCCTAATGATTTTGGATATATATTACCAATTATTTTACATTTATAAACATATCCAAATTTGATTCTTCTGTTTGAATTATACATATTAGGCACATGAAAATAAATAACAAGTCCATCTGCCAGAAAAGTTCCGTATTGCAGCATAGCCGCTCTTTTCTAATGTGCCTATTTTCCATCATCCTTCGTCGGCATAATATCCTAATAGGCCCGCTATGAGGCTATTCTACCTCCTTGCCTGATGAAAAATATTCATGTCAGATTGGACTTGTTATTTTCTTTCATGTGCCTTAATCCAAATACTTTTCCATCATATTGTAAATTCATTTTGTGAAATTTGTGTGAACTCTATTACAGTTTTAATTTACCTGTGCTTGCGAAGTTTCCTAGACATAAAAAAATCCCCTAGCGGGGACTATGAGTTTTGTGAATTTTAAAACGGAGAAGGTTCATCTTCATCAATCCAATATGAACCTTCTTCAGTTTTCTTTTCTCCTGAATAATAAAAATCTGCATTACAATTAGGGCACTCCATTACTGGCATTCCCTTCCTTTTACATTCTTGTTCTGAATTGTACTCTCCATCACAATATTCATCCATATCAGCAAACTCATCTACAATGTCCGCGGGAGCGAATTCACTGTAATTACATTTATAACAATGATATTTGTAAAACTCTTCTATGTACTTTATCTCTTTGGGGTTCATATAATATATCCTTTCTGTCACTTGTTTCCCTTATATCATATATCACTCCATAATCTTTATGCCATATTTTCCATAAAAATTTTTCAGCTCCACATTTGTCGCATAATAATGGATTTCTTTCAAAACTATCTATTATTCTTTGTTTCCATGATTTCTTAATTTCATTTTGTTTATTTTTTTCTTTTAATAATTCATCAATATTTCTTTGTTTAACAAAATTATAAAGATGAACAATATTTTTTGCTAGTTTATTATTTATTCTTGAATAAACACCATATCTCCGTACCATCCTAAATCCTTTAGGTGCTATATGTTGTGTTATTTTTCCTATAAACTCCAAAGCGTCACACTCAATAACTTTTTTAAGACCATCATTATGGTCTTCATACCAGAATGTCACTCTATTATTTTCATATTTTAGAATCCTATACTCTGCTATCGCAGCTCGAGCAAGGTATCTGCCTATATATTTTACAGCTTGTCTTGTGTCATCTAATTTTCTCTTAGCATTTACGTAAAAACCTTTGGGGTATTTTTTGTACAGATAACTTATTAATTGTCTTGTCTTATAAGAATTGAAATGCTTTTTTATTATTTCTAACAAAACTTTTTGCCATGATTTATTTAAATATGGATATGGAATATACTCAACTTGCTTCCACCACTTTGTTTCTTTATCAACTGCACCTTCAGTTACTAACGCATGTACATGTGGATTCCATTTTAAATCTCCACCAAAAGTATGAATTACTGCAATCACTCCAACTTCATAATTAGAGCCTTTCTTTTTATTGTACCAATACTTAATTACCTCATTTACTCCATCTTGTAATTCCTTTAATAATTCTCTCTTCGAATAAAAATAATTTCGTAGTTCCTTCGGTAGTGTAAATACACTGTGTCGATGTACCACTCTTAGCATGTTTTGTCTTTGTTTTTCAGCCCATTTCATTGTATATAATCTACCACATCTATTACAAAATTTGCTTTTACATGTAAATGGAATTTTTGTGCTCTCTCCACATGTTTCACACTTATATTCTGCAAATCCATACTTAATATCACTACACTTTAAAGCCTTACTTACGGCTTCATCAATATGCTTTCGCATATCTTTCGGTACTTTATTCCAATATTTATTTTTGAAATCATTATAGTTATCATTTAATATATCTTTTACTGCTATTTTCTCTTTCATCATAATATCTATATTTTATTAGTTATCCACAGATTGTCCAATAATATAATTTCCTAAAGAATAAAAAAATCCCCTATCGGGGACTATGAGTTTTACGAATTTTAAAATTGAAAAGGCTCATCTTCATCAATCCAATATGAGCCTTCTTCTGTTTTCTTTTCTCCTGAATAATTTCAGTTGTTGAATATTTCCTTCTGATATTTTTTAATTAAATCTTTATCCATTGGCTTTACATTTTCAAGTTGGTATTTAATCCCTAAAGTTCCATATTTATTCACTCCTAATAAATGATATGGCAATAACTCTACTTTTTGAACATTAGGTATTTTATCAATATACTTTTTTAGTTCTTCAAGATGTTCAACACCATCTGTTAATCCAGGCACTACAACATGTCTTATCCACATTTTAGTATCATTTCGCTTCATTGCTTCTAAAAAATTCAATGATTCATCAATCTCCATTAAAGTAACATTTTTATATCCTTCCGGAGTAAAATGCTTTATATCAAATAATACTAAATCTGTATATTTTAATATTTCATCATAATCACCAAAACCATATCCTGAAGTATCTATACATGTATTTATTCCTTTACTTTTGCATAATTTAAGTGTTTCCAATAAGAATTCAGGTTGTCTTAAAGGCTCTCCGCCTGAAAATGTAACGCCTCCACCACTACTTGCAAAGTAAGATTTGAATCTTTCTATTTTTTTCACTAAATCTTCCGGAGTATATTCTTCTCCTCCATCACTAGTCCAAGTATCTGGATTGTGGCAGAACTTACATCGTAATCCACAACCTTGCATAAAAATCACGGTTCTAATTCCTGGCCCATCAACAAGTCCCATTGTTTCTATAGAATGAATCTTTCCCTTCACTACTTCCATCACCCTTTCTATAAAAAATGGAGAGGAATATTCCTTTCTCCATTTCACTTGCTAAATCTTAAGCGGACATCTTCACTAGAAATAATAAATATTTTTATGTAGAAAGCATTTGAAAATGAGCTGTTTAAGGTTCTTAGTTGCAAGTTGTTCCAATTTAGCTTGTCACGCTGAAAGCGGGAGCATGCTGAATTGGGTGCAACTTACAACTTAGAACCTTCAGCGACATTTTCATAGTCTTTCGTAATAAAAATATTTATTATTTCGGTAAGTCACCATATAAGTCTAGTTTCCACGTTGTTTATCTAAATACTTTCATGGAATGTTCTGCTTATAACTTCTAGCTGTTGCTCTTTTGATAATCTGCTGAAGTTAACTGCATATCCTGAGACTCTTATTGTTAATGTTGGATATTCATCTGGATTTTCCATAGCATTAATCAAGGTTTCTCTGCTAAGAACATTAACATTTAAGTGATGAGCACCTTGGACGAAATATCCATCTAAAATTGAAACTAAGTTATTAACTTTTTGGTGTTCATCTTTTCCAAGGGCATCTGGAACTATTGAGAATGTATTCGAAACTCCATCTTGGCAGATTTCATTATATGGTATTTTAGCTACTGAATTCAGTGATGCTAATGCTCCATTTGCATCTCTTCCATGCATTGGATTGGCTCCTGGTGCTAATGGTTCGCCTTTCTTTCTTCCATCTGGAGTTGTTCCAGTCTTCTTACCATACATAACATTTGATGTAATTGTAAGTGCTGATAATGTATGTTTAGCATTTCTGTACAATGGATGCTTTTTAAGTTCATTTGAGAATTTAGTAACTAGTTCTACACCTAAATCATCCGCTCTGTCATCATCATTTCCGTATTTAGGGAATTCTCCTTCTATTTCAAAATCTACAGCTATTCCATCTTCATTTCTTATTGGTTTTATTTTTGCATATTTGACTGCTGATAATGAATCTATTGCAACTGATAGCCCTGCTATACCAAAGGCCATTAATCTTTCTACTGCAGTATCATGAAGTGCCATTTGTCCTGCTTCATAAGCATATTTATCATGCATAAAATGAATTACATTCATAGTATCTACATATATTTTAGCCACATATTCTAAAACTTTAAAATAATTTGCCTTTACTTTATTAAAGTCAAGAATTTCATCATTTAATTTTTCTATCCCAGGAACTACTTCAATTCCTTTTAGTTCATCCACTCCACCATTAATAGCGTATAAAAGTGACTTAGCTATATTGCATCTAGCTCCAAAAAACTGCATTTGTTTCCCAACTTTCATTGCTGATACACAACAAGCTATAGCATAATCATCTCCATATACAGATCTCATAACTTCATCATTTTCATATTGAATAGAATCTGTCTTTATTGAAATTTCTGCACAATACTTTTTAAAGTGTTCTGGTAATTTATCTGACCATAAAACTGTTAAATTAGGTTCTGCAGATGTTCCAAGATTGATTAATGTATGTAAGTATCTGAAAGAGTTTTTTGTAACAAGTGGTTTGCCGTTAATGCCCATACCACCAATCGATTCTGTTACCCATGTTGGATCTCCACCAAATAATTCATTATACTCTGGAGTTCTTAAATGCCTAACTAATCTTAATTTTATAATTAGTTGGTCCACTATTTCTTGAGCCTCTTTTTCATTGATTAATCCATCCACCAAGTCTCTCTCAATATATATATCTAAAAATGTTGAAGTTCTGCCAAATGAAGTTGCCGCTCCATTATTTTCTTTTATTCCTGCTAAATATCCAAAATATAAATGTTGCGCTGCTTCTTTTGCATTTGCTGCTGGCTTTGATATATCAATTCCATATTTAGATGCCATTGATTTAATTTCACCTAGAGCTCTAATTTGCATAGATACTTCTTCTCTTTTTCTTACTAATTCATCAAGCATGTCACCATTTAGATTATCTAAATCTTTTTTCTTTTCTCCTATAAGATAATCTATACCATAAAGTGGAACTCTTCTATAATCACCTATTATTCTTCCTCTACCATAAGCATCTGGAAGACCAGTTAAAAGCCCTGCACTTCTTGCTGCTCTTATTTCTTTTGTATATGCATCAAATACACCTTCATTATGAGTTTTTCTATATTTTGAAAAATAACTTTCAATATTTGAATCTATCTCATAACCATACTCTTTTAAGGAACTTTGAACCATTCTCATTCCACCAAATGGATTCACAATTCTCTTAAGTGGTGCATCTGTTTGAAGTCCAACTATAACTTCATTATCTTTATCTATATATCCAGCTTCATAATTATCTATTCCAGATACCCTATCTGTTGCAACATCAATTATTCCTTTTTTAACTTCTTCAACTATTAAGGCATATGCTTTTTCCCATACCTTACTTGTCTTTTCTGTTTTTCCTTCTAAGAAACTTCCATCACCTTCATATAACTTATAATTCTTTTGTATGAAATTTCTTACATCTATGCCTTCTTGCCAAGTTCCATCTTTAAAACCTTCCCATTGTTTAAACATATGTTACCCTCCTTTGTATTTTATGATTAAAATTATTATTATTTTAATCATTTAATTCATACCTTTATTGTATACTTTAAATCGCAATAAGTCAATGATAACTCGTATCAATTAACATCAACTTTCACTTAATAGTATTTTTTTCTAATTGTGAGTTTCATTTCAAAATAATTTTCAAGAGTACACACAATATATAGTATATACATTATAAAACATATTACAATATATTGTTTTGTAGTTTTATTTACTTCTTTGTAATACATTGTTATATAATCATTATTTATATAATTAGTCTAAATAACTTTATTTTTGAATACTACTAATATTAGAAATCAGTAAAATTTTATTTGTAATCCTTATCACTTACCCTTTATAATATTATTTGTATGTAAATTTTATTTTATAATTTTATTTTCATAAATATTACTTTTTTTATTAACATTAGCTTTTACAATATAGATTTGACTTTGTCAATCAATTTATCGTCATTTAACAAAACTTTAACTTTTTTAAAAAGAAATTGCCATAAAATGATGGTATAATTTTCTTACAATTATTTTTTACTAGGCATATTCAAAAAATAATAAGTCCATGATGCAATGAGATGTTCTTATATGCAGAAAAGTTCCGTATTGCAGCATAGCTGCTCTTTCTTAATGTGTATATTTCCCATCAGACAAGGAAGCATTTTGCCTCATAGTGGGCCTATTAGGTTAAAATGCTGATGAGCAGAGAACCAAAATCTATGATTTTGTGTGAATCGCTTACTCAGCGAGCATATGCGAGTCGAGCTTCCTTTATGATGGGAAATAGACTAGCATGCTGACTTATTATTTTTTGAATATATCGTAACTTGAAGGGGAGAAAAAGTTCATGCAAAGGAATGCAAAGCTACTTACATTTTCGGTTTTAGCACTAATTTTATCTATTACTTTATTTTATAATATTCTTTCTCATTTTAATTTTTTCAGAAAAAATTTAACTATTATTAACAAAACATTATATTCTGATTTACTTCCTAATAATGACTTCAAAAGTACATACACTCCAAAAATTAAATTTTCAGATAGACCAATAACAAAAATTGATGGTGTAAGTTTAAGTATTTTAAGCGAAAATAATATTACTAATCCACCAATTTTACTTAAAGCCCAGCGGTATTATATCCCCCTTAGCTTTATTTGTAATAAACTGAATTATACGTTAGATAACTCTAATGGGTCTATTCTAATTTGTAATTCTGATAATAATATTCAATTAACTGAAAATTCTTATGAAAAAAATTCTGAGAAAGGTTCTCTTCGCGGAAATTTAATAAATAGTAATGGCACTTACTATATTTCAATATCAGATATAGAAGAATTATTTAACTTAATTGCAGTATTTGATTTTCAAAATAAAAAAATAAGCCTTCTTCCTAATGACCTTAAACAGCCTGAAAATTCTTCAGTGTTATATAGTGATAAAATCGCTTTACTTAGATTCGAAGATTTTGGTTGTGGTTATTCAAATGTTGTAGATAAGAATCAAACAAAGGTAAAGCTTATGTCTAATTTACTTTATTCAAACGGCATTAAATTTCATGTTGCATGGATGCCTAGATTTGTTGTGCCTACAGCCAATTTCGATAATGATTTATTAACTAATGATACTATAATAAATGTAGGTTTCGTAAATTTATTAGATTACATGATAAACAAAGGTGGAGAAATCGGTCTGCATGGATATACACACCAATCTGGTAACGATTCAAGCGGAGTTGGAGAAGAACTGTCTAAGAATGTAAATAGCTCAGTTGCTGAAACTAGAGCCGTAATTGAAAAAGGAATAGATACAGCTAGTGCTTTAAACATTCCAATTTCATTTTATGAAAGCCCTCATTACAGAGATACTGAAATGCAAAAGAAAATTATCAGTGAATATTATCAATTTGTATATGAACCATACGATAATTCAAAGAAGAACATTTACAAACCTAATGACTATAATTTGTTTGTTCCAACACCATTAGGTTATGTATCAGATCCAGTAAAGGATACAGATGCTTTAATCGATAAACTTAATCAAAACAACCCTGATGTACTCAGCAGCTTTTTCTATCATCCATCTATAGAAATAGATTATATAAATTTTAATACAAATGGCGACAAGTTGAATGTAAATTATGATGAAAATTCACCATTACAAAAGATAGTTAAAGCTCTTAAAGATGACCAATACACAACTGTTCACATTGATGAACTTGTAGATAAGTAAAACTTAGGTGTATACCTACCGAAATAAGTAACATATTGTGTTCCGGTTTCTAGGAATTTTGACGGATGATTCTATGACTAGAAGTTGCACCAAAATGCTTGCCTCAACGACGAGCGTTGAACAAGCATTTTGGAACAACTTCTAGTTAAGAATCATTACCATCAAAATTCCAATGAAACACTCCTCACAATATGTTACTTATTTCTAATGTAGGAATACATCTAAATCAATATATTTGTATATTATTCTAGTCATAAGTCTGATATATACTTACTTTGCGTATTTATCCTTTTAAAAGTTTATCTTAGAAATAACTTATCTACATATCAGATATTTTCTTAAAATTTAATCTTTCCATTACATTTTCTAATTTTTTAATATCAATAGGTTTTGCTGCATACACTTCACAACCACTATCAAAAGAACTTTTAACTATTTCAGCATCGTTTAATGCTGTAGTCATTATTATTTTAACCTTTTCGTCTCCTTCAATGTTTCTTTGCTTTTCTATTTCACGGATAGTTTTTAAAACCTTTATTCCGTCTATTTTAGGCATCATAATATCTAAACATATTAATTTATAAGGATCATTTTCATTTAGTGCAATCATATAAGCATCTAAACCTTCCATACCATCTACTGTAATATCACAGTCCCCATATTTAGACATAACATTATTTAAAAGTTTTCTGCTTGATAAATCATCTTCGATAATTAAAATTTTCATTTTACCCACTCCTTAGTTTGTTAAATTATTAATAATAATAAAATTTCATCACTCTTGAGTTAATCATTTTTTTAATATAGATAGAATTTTTTCTATATTATTTCTTATTCCCATATCATCCTGTTTTCTCGCTGCAAGTTCAATTTTAAAGGCCAAAGTCTTCATATTATTTAAATTCTTTGCTTCACTGTCCATTTTTATATCATGTGCTATTTTTTCTATTTCATAATAATTTGAAGCTTGACCACTTTTATTATCTAAATATGAATTTAAAATAACTGACTTATTTAATAAAAGTTTTTTTGTATCTTCATCAATTGCATAAAAATCATTTACCTTATTCTCTCTATGTATTAAGTAATCCATAATTATATTTTGTTCATCATTATTTAACTTATTATGAATTTCCTTCAAGGCTTTGCTTAATTTATTAATATCTATAGGCTTAGATATATAGTCATCCATACCTTGATCTAAAAATTTTTCTCTATCGCCTTTTAATGCATGAGAGGTAGTTGCTATAATCCAAGTATGACTTCCTAGTTTTTCTTCATTCTTTCTAATTATTTTAACCGTTTCCAAGCCATCTAGCTCAGGCATCTGAATATCCATTAAAATAACATCAAACTTATACTTTTCAATTAAATTCAATGCTTCAAAACCATTTGATGCAACTCGTACCTTTTCGTAACCTATTTCACTCAACATTTTCTTAATTACTAATTTATTAACCTTATTATCTTCTACTAGCAAAATGGTTTCTTGTTTTTTATCTTTATTGTTTTGAATATTTGCCTTGAAATTTTCTAAGTTTTTTTGAGCTTCTTCTAGTTTAATAATAAAATAAAATCTACTACCAATACCCTTTTGACTTTCTACTTTAATTTCTCCCCCCATTAAATTCACGAGTTTTTGGGAAATTGAAAGTCCAAGACCAGTTCCTCCATATTTTCTTGTTATTGACCCATCAACTTGAGAAAAACTTTTAAATAGAATTTTCATATCCTCCTCACTAAGTCCTATTCCTAAATCTTCAACTGAAAATTCTATTTCTATAAACCTATTAGTTCTACCTACTTTTTTAGCTTCTATCATTATGAATCCTTCTTCGGTAAATTTAACAGCATTTGACACTAAATTATTGAAAATCTGTTCAAGCTTATATTCATCTCCTATCAGTATTTCAGGAATTTCATAATCTATTTTACAAAATAACTCAATATATTTTTCACTTGCTTTAGCTTTATTTGTATATATTACATTTTTAATAAGTTTTCTTAAATTAAATTCTATATTCTCAATAGTTATCTTATTAGCTTCAATCTTAGATAAATCTAAAATATTGTTTATCAAATTCAATAAATTATAAGCACAATTTTTTACAATGCTTAAATTCTCCCTTTGATCATTAGTAAGATTAGTTGCAAGAGTCAAATCTGTCATACCTATTATTCCATTTAAAGGTGTCCTTATTTCATGGCTCATATTGGCCAAAAATTTACTTTTAGCTTTATTAGCTGCTTCTGCTTCTTCCTTAAGCCTAAGAAGCTCTTCCTTTGTTTTTTTCTCATTTGTAATATCCATAGCCATCCCAATATAACCTGAAAACTCACCATTAACTCCATAAATTGGATTCCCTCTACTTAAAATATCTCGATATTCCCCTGATAACGTTTTTAATCTATATTCAACTTTAAATATTTCTTTATTTTTATAAGCTTTTATTAATTCATCATTGTAATTTTCCACATCATTAGGATGCATTCCTATTATAAAGTTTTCTCTTATTAATTTCTCTATAGACTTTCCAGTAAATACTTCCCAGTTTTTATTGAAATAAACATATTTTTTATCGGCATTCATTTTCCATAGCATATCTGGAAAAAATTTTATAAGTGTATGATAAAAATTATTTATAGATAAGGCTTCATTTTGCATTTCCTTATACTCTGTAATATTTGTAATAACTATTATTGATTGTTTTTCTTTATTTTTAATAATTGGAATTACTTTTATTTTAAACCACGACTTTCTCCTTATACCATCTCTTAATATATTATGTTGTATCTCACAATACTCACTTGGCTCCATAGTTGTTATGGAATTTTTAAATATTTTTCTCAATTTACAGGATCCGCAATATATACTATGCCCACAACCTTTAGGTGAAATAAAACTATTTTCACAACCTATAAAATCTCCTGGCCCTCTATCTATATTCTGATGATTATTTCTATTAACCATATTACTTGAATCTATATTATTATATTTTACAATCATATTTTCATCTGTAATAATAATTAATACAGGCAGATAATCAATAAATTTTTCTAAATCAGTTTTTTCAAATTTTATTTCGTTCATATGCACCCCTTCTTCTGATAAATTTTATAATTTATTACTTTATGCTTTATTAATAATAGAATAAATTATCTGTGGTATATAATTTAAAGAAACTTGTTTTAATACTGCACCAATATCATAAGCTACTTTAGGCATACCATAAACAACACAGGATTTTTCATCTTGTCCTATTGTTATAGCTCCTTTTTGTTTCATATTTAAAAGGCCCTTAGCTCCATCATAACCCATACCAGTCAATATTACTCCAATAGCTGATGATCCTGCTTTTTCTGCAACAGAATTAAATAAAATATCCACTGAAGGCTTATGTCCATTAACTTTATCCCCATTAAAATATTCAACTATATATGAATTACCTTTCTTATTTACTTTTAAATGTTTATCACCAGGTGCAATTAAAACTCTACCTGGAATAATATCATCTCCATGTTCTGCTTCTTTTACTTCCATTCTACAAGAAGCATTCAATCTTTGAGCATACATCTTAGTGAATACTGGAGGCATATGTTGTACAATTACAATTCCTGGCATTTCTCTTGAAAAAGCACTAATTATATCAAAGATTGCTTCTGTACCACCTGTTGAAGCTCCAATTGCGATAATTGTATCATTTACATTCATCTTAGTATTTACATTTAATTGATTATGTCTATATTCATTTTTATTCTGATTAACCTTTGCCACTGATGCTATTTTTATCTTTATAATCAGTTCATTAATAAATCCATCAAGTCCATTTATCGTTCCACTATTAGGTTTTGTTACAAAATCAACTGCACCTGCATCTAGCGCTTCAAATACGTTATTACTTAAAGCACTCACTACCACAACTGGCATTGGATACTGAGGCATTAATTTTTTTAAAAATTCTATTCCATTCATTCTTGGCATTTCAATATCAAGAGTGAGCACATCAGGCTCAAGATCTATAATTAAATCTCTTGCCTCAAATGGATTTGAAGCTGTGCCCACAACTTCTATCCCTTTGTCCTTACTTATTCCTCTTGCTACTGCCTCCCTGAATAAAAAAGAATCATCTACCACCAGCACTTTTACTTTTTTAGGTGCATACATAATAATCTATCCTTTCCTGTAAACTGAAGGCATTACATACTGATATGGATTGTCATTTCTATTAAGAGCTTCTGAAAGTCCAATAAAAAGGTATCCACCTACTTCAGTCATATCATAAAATTTTCTTATAAGTCTATTTTTTGTTTCTTGATCAAAGTAAATCATAACATTTCTACAAAATATAACATGAAACTTTCTTCTAAATGGAAAATCATCCATTAAATTAAATATTCTAAAAATAACTTCATTTTTTAATTTTAAATCTATTTCACAAGTTTCATTATCTATATTATTAAAATACTTCATTTTCCAACTCTCAGGAACCTTTGCTAGTTCTTCTACACTATATATACCTTTTTCTGCTGCCTTCAGGACATTTACTGATATATCAGTTGCTAAAATCTTCTTATCCCACAGTCCTTTTTCTTCTGCAAAATAATCCTGCATTATCATTGCAAGAGTATATGCTTCTTCACCTGACGAACAGCCTGCACTCCATATTCTTAAATCCTTATCTTTAACTGTAGAAGATAAATATGGCAATATTTGATTCTTAAAAAATTGAAAATGTTCTTGTTCCCTCATAAAAAAAGTATGATTTGTAGTAAGCTTATTTATTAGCGTTGTTAATTCTGTTTTTGTAATATCTGAGTAAACATAATTTAGATATTCTTTAAAACTGCTAAATCCCTTTTCAATAAGAACATTATTCAATCTTCCTTCAATAAGATTTTTTTTATGTATTAGATTAATGCCATAATTGTTTTTTAAAAATCTTGTTAGTTCTATAAATTCATTTTCTTTTATATTAATCATAAATTCACCGACTTTTCCGAAATAATTCTACTCTCTTCTTAATATACTTCTTCAAAATAGTTAATAATAAAATATCATTTTAAAAAAGAGGAAAGTTAAAACAAAAACTTTCTTTGAGTTTCAAACTTTCCACTTTAATTATTAATAATTTAATATTTGCCGAACTCGTTATCACTTAATGCTATTCTTGGTTTATGTGATGTGGATGCTGCTTCCTTAAAAGCCAAGTTATTTTCTTTACTATGATATTCTTTATTTTTATTATTCTTATTGCTATTCTTCAATGAATAATTTACACTGCTATTTTTAAGTTTAAAACTAGCAACCGTTTCTTTAAGCAATTCTGATTGGCTTGAAAGTTCCTCGCTAGCTGCTGCACTTTCTTCTGCCGTTGCTGAATTTGTTTGAACAACTTGTGACACTTGTTCAATTCCTAAATTTATTTGTGAAATACCAGTAGCTTGTTCATTTGAAGATGCTGCTATTTCTGCAACAAGTGCTGTTGCTTTTGATACGCCATCTACTATTTCATATAAAGCTTTTGCTGTATTATTTGCAATTTCCGTACCTTTTTCAGCTTTCTGTATAGAACCTTCAATAAGGGCTGTAGTTTCCTTAGCTGCATTTGCACTTCTTGCTGCTAAATTCCTTACTTCTTCAGCAACTACTGCAAATCCTTTACCATGTTGACCTGCTCTTGCTGCTTCTACAGCTGCATTAAGTGCAAGTATATTAGTTTGGAAAGCTATCTCATCTATTACTTTTATTATTTTTGAAATATTTGCAGAAGATTCATTTATCTCGCTCATAGATTTAAGCATTTCACTCATGTGTTTATTGCCTTCCTCTGCATTTTCCTTAACCTTAAGTGCTAGATCCTTAGCTTGATTTGCATTAAGAGCATTTTCCTTAGTTTGTGCTGCCACTTCAGTTATAGAAGATGTTAATTCTTCTATAGCACTTGCTTGCTCTGTAGCTCCTTGAGATAGTGCCTGGCTGCCATCTGAAACCTGACTTGCTCCTGATGCAACATCATTTGCAGATACATTTATATCAGTGAGAACTCCATTAATTGTTTCTATTGATGAATTTAATGAATTTATTATACTTGCATAATCACCACTATAAGAGTTTTCAACATATATATCTAAATTTCCTTTTGCCATCTCACCTAAAGCATGATCGATTTCTCTTATCGGTTTAGCAAAAGCATCTATAGCTTTGTTTACTATATTTATAAGTTCTTTAAAGCTTCCAGTAAACTTTTCTGCTTCACCTCTAATTTCTAAGTTGCCTTCTGATGCTGCTGTAAGAACTTTCATTTGTTCATCTGAAATCTTAAGTATGTTATTTTTTAAGTTATTTAAACTTTCATTTGCAATGCCATATCTTCCTGGTAATTTTTCAAGTTCAACTGAAAAATCTCCTTCTGAGTAAGCTTTTTGTACAGCAAACATTTTAATTAATACTTCTATGGATATCCACATTCCATCATTTACACTTTGAGTCATTTGTCTATATACACCATTAAACTTTGAAACATCTATTTTATCTCTTGTATTACCTAATTTAAAGGTTTCATTCATCCAATTTACTTCTTTTACAAACATATTTAAAGTATCTATTAGCAAATTTAAATTGTTCTTTATTTGGTTGAACTCACCATGATATATTTTTTCAATCTTATCCGGAACCTCACCATTACCTATTCTCTTTACATAATCAGCTGTTATAGATATAGGATCAACAAATGCATCTATTATTCCATTAATTCCATCAATCATTTCAGCCCATGAACCACTAAATTTAGATGCATCTACTCTTTTAGATAAATCTCCATTTTCAATTTCTTTAGCTATATCAATTTGCTCTTTAGATATACTTAATAAATTCTTTCTCAAATTTTCTACATTTTCATTTACTAATCCATATCTTCCTGGGAATTTTTCAAGTTCAACTGAAAAATCTCCTTGTGCATATCCTTGCAGCACTGCAAACAATTTTATAAACACATCTACAGATATCCATGTTGTCTCATTTATACATTCAGCCATTTCCTTATAAAAACCTTCATATTTCAAAACATCTATTTTATCTCTTGTATTACCTTCTTTAAATGTTTCTTTAAGCCAATTTATATCCTTTATAAAGTTATTTAAATTTTCACTAAGCTTATTAATGTCATTTTTAATAATATTAAATTCTCCTGCTTCTTCTTCATTATACTTAGCAATAGTTTCTCCTTTACTTATCTTTCCTATATAATCTGAAGTTGTTCTTATGCTCTTTATAAAGATACGTGCAGCTGCTAAATTATTTTCAGAGATGCCTTTCCATGTTCCATGGTATTTTGATTTATCTAAATTTATATTAAAATCTCCTTTTTCAACAGATTTTAATATTAAATTAGAATCCTCAACCAAGTTATTTATATTTTTTGATATTATTTTAAGTGAATCAGCTAATTCACCAATTTCATCTTTAGCATTAACATCTATCTCTTCATTGAAATTTCCTTTTTTAATGCTTTTTACAATATTATTAAGTGTTTCTATAGGTTTACAAATTAAATTCACTAATAACAAACCTAAAGCTATTGTTATAGCTATTAAAAATAAGGAAAACATCATCATATTATTTTGAGCTTCTTTTATAGATGCTATATTTTCCATCCCTCTATATGCTACTGCAAATAGCATAACTTCCATTACAACTACTAATATAAAAACTAGACTAATTTTACTTTTTATTTTTAAATCATTCATTTTGAACATCTCAATTACCCCTGTTTCATACAAATTTTAACAACTTGATATTTTCCAAATTAATTATAACTTTATTAAATTTCTTTGTTTTTTAATTCTTCTATCTCCTCCTCTTCAAGAAGCTTGTGACAATCTATAATAAGCCTTACTTCATTTTGGATTTTACCTATTCCTTTTATATATTTATTAGCATTATCCTTGTTTGAATTTATCTTAGGTGGTGCTGAAATATTGTTTTCCCCAATATTTACAACCTCTAAAACTCTATCTATTATTAATCCAATACATATATTGTCTATTTCAACTACTATAATGCAAGTTCTATCATCATATTCTTTTTCTTCTTTTTTAAATTTTAGTCTAACATCCATTACAGGTATTATCTTACCTCTAAGGTTTATCACACCACGAATATAATTAGGTAATTCAGGCACTTCAGTTATTGGCTCAATTCCTATAATTTCTATTACATATTTAATATCAATACCATAGTATTCCTTGCCAATTGAAAATATAAGGTATTTATCCTTTTGAGTATCTTCTTCGTTTTCAACAATTTCTTCTAATAAGTCTGACATTTTAATCACCTCTTTAATGTTAAAAGTTTACAATTTCAGATATATCAAGTATTAAACTTATAGTTGCATCTCCAAGTAATGAGCAGCCACTTACCCCTTGTACCTTTTTAATATACTCAGGAAGTGCCTTAATTACTACTTGCTGCTCTCCAATAAGCTTATCTGCAAAAATACATTTAGTTTTACCCTGATCTTCTACCATAATTACAATACCATCTTCAATATTTACTACATCTGTTTTAATATTATAAAATTCATGAAGCCTTAATATAGAATAGCATTCTCCTCTTATAAGAATTATTTCTCTATTATCAAGATCTTTAATGATATCTTCCTTTTTTATTATAAATGACTGCCTTATAGACGTAACAGGAATTGTAAATGCTGATCTACCAACTTTTACTGTCATACCATCAATAATTGCAAGAGTTAAAGGAATTTTTATTGAAGTTATTGTTTCCTTTCCTGGTATACTATCAACAGTTACTGTACCCCTAATTTTTTCAATTTCCTTTGTAACCACATCCATTCCAACGCCACGCCCCGAAAATTCAGTAACGTTTTCATTCGTTGAAAAGCCTGGTAAAAATATCATTGAATAAATTTCTTTATCGGTTAAATCACTTTCATTTGTTTTTACTAATCCATGGTCTTTTGCTTTTTTTAATATTTTTTCTTTATTCAGACCCTTACCATCATCCTTTATAATAATCCAAACTTCTCCACCAGTATTTTTAGCTTCAATTGTTATTTTTCCTTTTGAAGATTTACCATTCTTAATTCTTTCTTCTGGTCTCTCAATACCATGATCCATTGAATTTCTTATTATGTGCATTAAAGGATCACCTATATGCTCTATAATATTTTTATCTACTTCAGTATCTTGTCCAATTATTTCAAGTTCCGCTTCTTTACCCAACTTCTTACACATATCTCTAACTATTCTATTCATTTTATTTAAAGTAGGAGCAAGAGATACCATTCTTATAGACATGACAACATCTTGAAGATCTGAAAGCCTTTTTCTATGTTGCCTTGCTGCCTTATTAAAGCTATCTAATTGTAATCCTAAAACATCTGGATTCTTAGTTACCATTGCTTCTGAAATAACCAATTCTCCAACCAGATCCATAAGCTTATCTAACTTATTTACATCAACACTAATTAAACTTTGTTTGTGATTAGTTTTAGAAGTCACCTTGTCATTTTCGTTTACATTCGTAACAACTACTTCTACTGGATTTTCATCTTTCTTTTTAAAATTCTTATTAAACTCCTTTTCATCATCAAACTGTTTAATATCAACTTTATTTAGAAAAACTGTTTCCATTAAAGATTCTCTAATATCTTCTATACCCGAATTAGTTTTGAAAAATATCTTAAAACCTTGTTGCCTTATAAATTCACAAGTATCATTGTTTTCAATAATATCTTCTGGATAAAAATATGAAACTTCTGCAATTTCTTTAAGCTTATGAATAACAGTAAAGCACCTTATATTTTCCATTTCGCATGCTTCTTCAAAAAACAATGTAGCTGTAAATATGTTAATATTGGCATTAGCTTTATTATTGCTTATATAATATTTTTGTGACACAACTTCATTTACTGATAATTCTTTTATTTCGCAAACTTCTAAATCTTCTAATAATTCATTAGACATTTTTAAAACACCTAAAAATTTATTTGCTTTTTCAATAAATGAAGTAAAATCTCCATCAGCTTCTCTATCACTATTTATTTTTTCTGTTTCTGCTTTTATAAGGTCACTTCCCTCGAGAACTAAATCTGTAAGGATTGAATAGTCAATTTTTTCAGGCTTTGATTCCCTAATAAAATAAAATAAATCTTCTATCATATGAGAAAGATTCGAAATGTTATCAAACATCATCATTCCCGAAGAACCTTTGATAGTATGCATTATTCTAAATATTTCATTTATAGCATCAGTTTCAAATTTTTCATTTTTTTCACTATCAATTATGAGTTGCTGAAGTTGTTCTACCATTTCAAATGTTTCAAAAATAAACATCTCTAACATAGGTTCTCTACTGTCCATATTTTCACCTCATTTTTAATAATGAATTTTAAAATTTACTTAATGCTTTTACAAGATATTCTTCTTTAAATGGTTTCACTATAAACCCTTTAGCTCCCTGCATAACGGCTTCTCTAATTTTCATTTCCTGTCCCATAGCACTCAGCATGATTACCTTTGCATTGGAATCAAATTTAATTATTTCATTCAAGGCATCTATTCCATCCATATCAGGCATTGTTATATCCATTGTAACAATATCAGGTTGAAACATTTTATATAATTCAATAGCTTTATATCCATTTTCAGCTTCACCAATGACCTCAAATCCATTTCTTTCCAGCATTGTTTTTAGTGATAATCTCATAAATGCTGCATCGTCAACAATAAGTATTTTTTTCATCAATACCACTCCCTAATATCATCTTTTGACTTTTTAACCTTAAATTCTACTATTCTACTTTTTAGTATATATATGTACATGAAAATATATTAACGTTTACATAATTATACTTAATTTTTCTTAAACAATCAATATTTCCCACAAAATTTAACTAGGTGAAATAGTGTTTATTCAAAGAAAAATGTCAGTGCTTGTATTGTATTGTCATCTTTATTTCTTTCATAAATATAATCGGAATTAGTTAAAATCAATTTCACAAAATTATTATAAGCATTTGGAGTATGAGCAAAAAAAATCCCAAGCGATTGTGGAGCCTGAGATTTTTTACGCATCTGCCTTTTAGAACTCATGTAGGAAAATTTGGCAGACGAATATATTTAGTTTTCAAAAATATCTTTGACTTCATCTAATATTCGAAAATTTGTAAAATCAAAATGAAGCGGCGTTAGAGTTACATATCCTTGTGACTGATAATACAAATCTGTTTCATCTTTCTCAATATCATTTCTACTTCCTTTTATTTTATATACTTTATCTTCATTATTATTTTCTAAAAGAATATAGTCATTTTTGTATGTTGATTTTCCTATCTTACACACCTTAACTCCTTTTATTTCCTGGTCATTCAAACTAGGTATATTAAGATTTAAAACAACATCGTTTTTAAGGTACTTTTCTTTTGCTATATTTAGTACCTTCATCAACCAACCTATAGCATTTGAATAATCCTCTTCCTTATTATCTTTAGTTAAATCCATAGATACTGAAATTGATGGAATACCATAAATTGCCCCTTCTATCGCAGCTGAAACTGTTCCTGAGTATAAAATATCAATTCCTACGTTCAAACCATAATTTACACCTGATATTATTAAATCTATATCTTCTTTTAAAAAAGCTATTCCTATCTGTGTACAATCAGCAGGGGTACCCACCACACTATATGCTTTACAGTTTAATCCATCAATAACTTCTTCTCTTATTTTTATAGGATTATGTAACGATATAGAATGACTGGAAGCACTTTTTTGTTCCCTTGGTGCAACGATTATAACATTATCCTCCTTAGAAACTTCTTTAGCTAAAGAAATTATCCCTGGAGCATTAATTCCATCATCGTTAGTAATTAAAATATTCATATGGCCCTCCTAAAACTCTAAGTTTATGCGATAGATAACCGAAATAAGTAACATGTTGTGTTCCGGTTTCTAAGGAATTTGGATGGGTGATTCTAAAACAGAAGTTGCACCCAAAATGCTTGCTTCAAAAATAAATTTTGAACAAGCATTTTGGAACAACTTCTGTTTAAAAATCACAACCATCGAAATTCCTAATGAAACACTTCACACAACATGTTACTTATTTCTAGTGTAGCAATTCACTTAAACTTTGATTCCGTTTTTATTTATATTAGACACTAAATTTAGATATGCACATTTGCAAAATTTTAAGTGGTATACTTTCACTAGAAATTATAAATATTTTTGTGAAGAAGGCATTTGAAAATGAGCTGTCAAAGGTTCTTAGCTGTAGGTTGTTCCACTTTAGCTTGTCACACTAAAAGTGGGAACATGCTAAAGTGGATACAACCTGCAACTTAGAACCTTCAGCGACCTTTTCATAGTCCTTCGGAATAAAAATATTTATAATTTCAGCAATGTAACACTTTTATTTTGCACCATATTGCTTATAATATTCATCAATTCTTCCTTTAACTTCATCAGTTATAAGGATAGTTCCATTAATTTCTTTATTGTAAAGATACTCTATAACTTCAGCCATTGTAACTATAGCACAAGTTTTAAATCCAAATTTTTCTCTGATTTCGACTAATGCGGATTGTTCTCCTTGACCTCTTTCCATTCTATCTACTGATATTATAAGGCCCTTAACATTAACATCTGCTTGGCTTTTTAAGATAGGCATAGTTTCATAAATTGAAGTTCCTGCTGTTGTAACATCTTCAACTATTAATACCTTATCTCCATCTTTTAATTTGCTTCCTAAAAGAATTCCTGTATCGCCATGATCCTTTACTTCTTTTCTATTTGAGCAATAGTTAACGTCAATATCAAATGAGTTGGAAAGTGCTATAGCAGTTGTGACACTTAAAGGAATCCCCTTATATGCAGGTCCAAATAATACATCATAATCGTCTCCAAAGTTTTCCTTTATGGCTTCTGCATAAAATTCACCTAGTCTTTTTAACTGACTTCCAGTTTGATAGTTACCTGTGTTTACAAAGAACGGAGTCTTTCTTCCACTTTTAGTAACAAAATCTCCGAATGTTAATACTCCACATTCTATCATAAACTCAATAAACTCTTTTTTATAAGCCTTCATTAAAAATTCCTCCAATATATTTTATAATTGATAATTGAAATTTGATTTATATTATTCCTACAATTTCATTAATATCCTTAATGCCTTGTTCCCTTATGAAATTTTCCATTTCCTCAACAATTTCTTTTCCTGCCATAGGATTTACAAAATTTATTGTTCCTATTTGTATTGCACTAGCTCCTGCCATCATAAATTCAATAGCATCTTTTCCACTAGCTATTCCTCCAAGGCCTATTACAGGTATATCAACAGCCTGAGCCACTTCATAAACCATTCTAAGGGCTATAGGCTTTACAGCTGGTCCTGATAATCCTGCAGTTATATTATTAAATACTGGTTTTCTTTTATATACATCAATCGCCATTCCCTTTAGTGTATTTATAAGAGAAATTGAGTCTGCTCCTGCTTCCTGACATTTTAACGCCATATCAACTATATCTTCTGCATTTGGTGATAATTTAACCATTAATGGCTTTTTAACTATAGATTTAATTTCCTTAACGACATCATAAGCTACATTTGATTTTATTCCAAATGCCATTCCTCCATGCTTTACATTAGGACAAGATATGTTAAGCTCAATCATATCAACATCTGTTTGGTTGATTTTAGTTACAGCTGCAACGTAATCTTCTAAGCATCCCCCACCAATATTTGCTATAACATTAGTTCCAAGTTTTTTCATATGAGGAAGCTCATTCTTTATAAATGAATCAATTCCTGGATTTTGAAGTCCTACTGAGTTCATCATTCCAGAAGGTGTTTCAACTACTCTAATTCCTTCATTCCCTTGCTTAGGATTAATTGTAAGCCCTTTAGAAGATATACCACCTAAAATTCCAACATTATAGAAATCATTGAATTCTTCACCAAACCCAAAAGTTCCTGATGCAGCAATTACAGGATTTTTAAATTCTACTCCATTAATATTTACCTTTAACAATTTAACTCCTCCTGCCTTATTACAATTCTACATAGTATCCATCGAATACTGGGCCATCTTTACAAGTTCTCTTATGTCCATCTCTTGTTTTACAAGTACATACTAGGCAGGCACCAACTCCACACGCCATATGCTTTTCCATTGATACATATACCTTAACATCTTTCTCTTTGCACATCTCTACAACTTTTTTCATCATAACTTCAGGTCCACAGCATAATACTGTATCATATTCCTCTACTTTAAGTATATCTGTAACAAAACCCTTATGACCATGCTTTCCAGTATTAGTAGAAACATTTATTTCATTAACGTATTGTTCAAAATCCTCTATTAAGTATATGTCATCTCTAAATCCTGCATATAAATCAATTTTCTGTTCTTTATTATCATCTCTTAATCTCTTTGAAAGTTCAAGCATAGGTGCAGTTCCTATTCCTCCAGCAACTAACGCAACTTTACCATAATCTTTTTTTAAATCAAATCCATTTCCAAGCGGCCCTGTTAAGCTTATTTCATCATTCTCTTTAAGCTTTGTATATTCTTTAGTTCCTGTTCCAACTACTGCATATAAAAATGTTAACGTATCTCCATTCTTTTCACATATGCTTATAGGTCTTGGTAAAAGTGTTTGACCGTTAATCTTCAACATGTAAAATTGACCAGCATTTATTTCATTGCTATCTTCTACAACCAATTTATATATATCTTTTGAAATTTCTTCATTTGAAATCACCTTTGCATTTCTGTATGTTATAGCCATGTTCTTCCTCCCTTTATTCAGTTAACAGTTTACAATTCGCAGTTAACAATTAAGGAGGAAATCCCTATTAGGGATTTCTTAAAATATATATTTTCAAATCCTTCATTAAGGATTTTTTCCTTAACTCTTAACTCTTAACTGCCTTAATTATTGCATCTCTCATCTTTATAGCTTCTTCTCTAGCACATAAAGCAAATTCTTTTTCCCTATTTTCTTTCTTATAAGCAAGTAATATTCCCCTTGAAGAATTAACAACTCCGCCATTTCCATTATTTAAATATAATGCAACATCCTGAGCTGTTCCACCTTGTGCACCATATCCTGGTATTAGGAAAAACATATTATTATAATTTGATCTTATTTTCTTTCCTTCTTCAACATGAGTACATCCAATAACTCCACCAATTGCAGTGTATCCACATTCTCCCACAATATTTTTGCTCATTTCGGTTATCTTATCTGCTACAACTTCATAAACCTTTTTATTTTCTGCAGTATCTAAATACTCGATATCTTCAGCTCCTGGATTAGATGTTCTTACCAGACAGAATACACCCTTATTTCCTTTTTCTAAATAAGGTAAATATGGTTCTATGCTATCCATTCCCATATATGGACTTAAAGTTATGAAATCAGCTTCAAAATCTCCTTCAAAGTGAGCTTTTGCATACATTGTTGCAGTTGCTGCTATATCTCCTCTTTTTATATCTGCTATTATTATTTCATCTTTTTCTCTTAAATACTCCAAAGTCTTCTTATAAGCAATTAAACCTTCCAAGCCTAATGCTTCGTAATATGCAATTTGAACCTTGAAACAGGCTGACACATCATAAGTTGCATCTATGATTTGTTTGTTAAATTCAAATATTGCCTCACTTGAAGTTCTTCCTTCTTTTATATGCTCTGGCACATAACTTAATGCAGTGTCTAATCCAACACAAACAACGCCTCTTTTTTCAATTCTATCATATAATTTATCTATTATGTAACTTGTCATCTTAAAAAAACACCCTTCTTTATTGATGAATGATTAATAGTGAATGTTTATGTTAAAATTACTTCGTAATTTCTTGAATTTTAATATTTGCAGAAATTCCTTTGGAATTTCCGCCTTAATTATTCATCATTCATTATTCATTTTTCATCTTTATTATATTTGATTTCTCCACCTTTTATTGTTGTAAGCACTTGGCCATAAAACTCCATACCATCAAATGGTGTATTTCTTCCTTTTGATGCAAATTCTTCTGCATTAATTTTTATTTTCTTATCTATATCAACTAGAACTAAATCTCCTTCTACTCCAATGCTAATCTTTCCTTTATTCATACCTAAAAGTTTTGCTGGATTATAAGACATTAACTCACTTAATTTATTTAAAGAAATATTATTTTCCTTAACTAATTTTGTATAACAAATTGAAAATGCTGTTTCAAGTCCCACCATTCCAGGAGAACCATTTTTCTTTTCTTCTGCTGTATGAGGCGCATGATCTGTCCCTATAGTATCAACCATATCTAATTTTATTGCCTCTATTATTGAATCCACATCTTCTTTTTCTCTTATTGGCGGATTAACTCTATAATCATTTATGTCCCTTGTAAGACCTATATGATGTGGTGTAATTTCTAAGGTAATATCTGCACCACTCATTTTTCCATCAACTATATATTTTATAGCTTCTTTTGTGCTAACATGGCACATATGTAATTTAGCTCCGCTTAATTTAGCTAATTCAACATCCCTTAATGTCATCATATTTTCAGCTATTCTCATATCCACCTTTGAGAATTCCGGACTTTCGGCATGAGACATTATAACCCAATCATTGTTCTTTGCAACCTTCATTGCTTCAAGCATTGTGTTTGAATTAGATACTCCAACTCCATCATCAGAAATTGCCTTTATTTCCTTATCATCTTCAAGTTCATTTAAATGACTTAGCGTAATACCATCAAAATTCTTTGTAATAGACACACATTGATGAATATCAATTAAATTAAGCTCTTTTGATTTATTCCTCACACATTCTAAAGTCTCCTTTGATGAGCATATAGGCTTAGTATTCGCCATTAAACACACACCTGTATATCCGCCCTTAAGTGCCGCTTTAGAACCTGTTTCCATATCTTCTTTCCATGTAAGACCTGGATCTCTAAAATGTGCATGAGTATCTATAAATGAAGGCATTAAAATTTTACTTTCGCAATCAAATATCTCTACATTATCTTTGGATATGCTTTCGCCTATTTCCTTTATTATTCCATCTTTAATATATATATCACCTTGAAAATCTTGGGTTACATCTATTATTCTTGCATTCTTAATTAACAATTCCATATAACAACCTACTTTCAATTCACAATTATCAATGTTCAATTATAGATATCCAATTTATAGATTAGACTTACACTTTGAAATATATGCCATACCAGAAATGACGGGTACTCTTTTATGCAGTGTTACATTAGAGAATTAGTTGTAGGTATTTCTTCAGCAGGAGTTGTTCCATTTTTGCTTGTCACAAGCTTGCCTTGGGAGCATGCAGAAATGGTGCAACTCCTGCTGGTAGAAATCCACAACTTATTCTCTTAGTAACCGAAATAACAGAGTACCTGTCATTTCGGTTAGTTATCGCATAAGTCTTAAATTGGATATCTATATTATAATTCAGAGAGTTTTGTTATTTCATCACAATATTCACATCTATATCTTCCATTTGATTTATCTACTAATACAAATGAATGTGGTACATAATCTTCTTGACTTGTTATGCAGCTTAGATTTTTACATTTTATGATGTTTTCCACTTTCTCCGGAAGTGTTGGATTAACTTTATTAACGATCTTTTCATCTTTAACTTCACATATAGTTATTGTTGGAGAAAGTAATCCTAAAACTGTATAATCAAGATTTTCACAACTTTCTATCTTTATTATATCCTTTTTTCCAAGTTTCTTACTATCAGCATTAATTATAAGTGCGACACTATAATTGTTGGTATCTAAGCCTAAGTAATTAAATATCTTAACTCCAACACCTGCTTGTATATGATCTATAACTATCCCATTTTTAATACTTGTGATTTCAAGCATCCTACATCACCCCCAAAAACTTAATCATTAATGCCATCCTTACATACATTCCATATTCAGCTTGCTTAAAATATGAAGCTCTTTTATCATTATCTACTTCATATGCAATTTCATTTACTCTTGGAAGTGGATGCATTACTATCATATCGTCTTTTGCTAAATCCATTTTTGCTTTATCTAATATGTAGCTATCTTTAAGTCTTAAATATTCCTCTTCATTAAAGAATCTTTCCTTTTGAACTCTTGTCATGTATAAAATATCAAGACTTTCAATTACATCTTCAAGTTTTTCTACTTCTATATATTCAATATTGTTTTTTTCCAATATTTCTTCTCTTATATATTGTGGTATTGAAAGTTCCTTTGGAGATATTAGTACAAATTTATTATTTTTATATCTAGACATTGCTTTTATAAGTGAATGTACAGTTCTACCAAATTTTAAATCTCCACAAATTCCAATTGTATGGCCATTTAGTCCATTCTTTAAACTTGTGATTGTAAGTAAATCTGCTAAAGTTTGAGTTGGATGTTGATGTCCGCCATCACCTGCATTTATTATTGGAACATTTGAATAAATGCTTGCAACCTTTGCTGCTCCTTCTTTAGGATGCCTCATTGTTATAATATCCGAGTATATTGATACCATTTTTATAGTATCTGCTAGGGTTTCTCCTTTGGAAATTGAAGTTGAATTTGGTTCTGAAAAACCAAGAATTTTACCACCAAGTCTCATCATTGCAGCTTCAAAGCTTAATCTAGTTCTCGTACTTGGTTCATAAAATAAAGTGGCTAAAATTTTCCCATCACATATATGGGCAAAATCCTTTGGACATGCTATTATTTGATGCGCTAATTTGAATAATTCATCTAATTCCTCTGTTGTAAAATCCATAGGTTCAATTAAATGTTTAATTTCTTTTGTCATTTATCATCACTCCTTGTTAACCTCTCTGTGTTAATTTAAAGGTAAGGCACATTCAAAAAATAACAAGTCAATATGCTAGTCTATTTTCCATCATTCTGCGTCTGCATGTTCACCTAATAGCCCACTATGAGGTAAACATACCTCCTTGTCTGATGAAAAATATACATCGCATCTTGGTCTTGTTATTTTTTTCATGTGCCTGAGAACTTATATAATAAAAAAGCTTCCTTTAAATGATACATATTCAAAAAAATAATAAGTTAGCATATTTGCTCAATAATCTACTATAAGGCAAATATACTTCCTTGCCTAACAATAAATATACATCGCATCATAGACTTATCATTTTTTTTCATATGCCTAAAAGGAAGGCATCATAATCCTAAACTACGGGTATTATATAACTTCCTTATTGATTTCTCTGAATCAAATTAAAGGTTATTCTTTGTGTAAGAATAACATTTCTTAGAGGTTGTGTCAATAAAATTATTATTTTATATGCCTAACATTGAAAAATAACTCCTAGGTTTCTAGGAGTTATTTTCTTTCAGATCCCTTAAAAATTATTTACTATACTATCCCACATCATTTTTCCACTCTTAGCAAGAGTTACTGTTCCATATACACTGTTTGGAATTCCCATTGAAAGAACTGTAAACGTAAATGACCCCTTTTGAGTATGAATTAATGCAGTATCATTTTCTACACCAGTCTTATCTCCTGTTTTGCTTGAAATTTCAAATTTTAAATCGTCAGGGATATAAAGAGCTAATTTATTTTTCATTTGTTGCCTTTGTAATATATCCATAAGCATTATGCTATCTTTCTCATTTAAAAAACTTGAATTATATAGATGTTTCCATATCTTTGACAAATCTAAAGCACTAGTCATATTTTCAATTCCATTGCTAGCTGCTCTTTCATCTGAAGTTTTTCTATTTAATTTAGTATTTTTCAAACCCTGAGCTACTATATCTTCATTTATGGTATCTATTCCAACTAAATCAATAAGCTTATTTGCTGCAGTATTATCGCTTTGAATAAGCATTGCAACTAATAATTCAAAGATAGTATATTCTCTATTATCAAATTCATGAAGTATTCCTGTTCCATAAACTTTGTCTTCTTCTTCAATTTTTATTTTGTCTAGAAATGAACCCTTTTCATCTTCCACATACTTTATTACAGAAACTGCTATTGGCAATTTCATGCATCCTGCACTTATCATTTGCACATTTTCATTATAGCCATAGCTAAATCCACTCTCTAGATCTTCAAAGAAAAATGAATATGTTCCTATTCTTGATTCTAAATATCTTTTAATTTCTTTCATAAATACCCACCGCTTTCTAAAATACTTCTAATGTCATTAGGTATCATATAAGCACTAAAATACAATTAGTAATTTAGTGCCTATTCTAAGGCATATTCAAAAAATGATAAAATCAACATTCTAGCCTATTTTCTTTCATATGCCTAAATTAATTAATCAGCAAATGATATACCTATTTTCTTTGCTACATTTACCAATTCTCCATTTGGATCTACTTTTTTATTATTTCCAATGACATTTTCTAAACTATCATAAGTAATTTCCTTACCTTTTAAACATACCATGCTTCCAAACTTTCCTTTATTAATAAGTTCAACAGCAGCAACTCCATATCTAGTTGATAATATTCTATCAAATGTACCTGTAGTTCCTCCTCTTTGAATATGACCAAGAACTGTACATCTAACTTCTCTTTCTTTTACTATCTTTTCTAAGTCTTGAGCTAATTTATTACCAATGCCTCCAAGTCTAATTGGATCCGGACTATCAGCTACTATTTTAGCTACCGTTACTTCTCCATCTTTAGGTTTTGCACCTTCTGCCACTACTATTATGGTAAATAGCTTTCCATGTTTTTTTCTATCTTCAATTTTTTCTACAATTTTATTTATATCATATGGAATTTCAGGTAATAAAATAACATCAGCTGAACCTGCTATTCCTGATTCTAATGCTATAAATCCAGCATTTCTTCCCATAACTTCTAAAATCATTATTCTATGATGTGATTCTGCAGTTGTGTGTAATCTATCTAATGCTTCTGTTGCAATAGATATTGATGTATTAAATCCAAATGTTATGTCGGTTGAACCTAAATCATTATCTATAGTTTTTGGAACTCCAATAACTTTTATTCCTTTTCTCGAAAAATCTCTAGCAGATGTTAGTGTACCATCTCCACCAATAACTATTAAAACGTCTACACCTTCCTTGCGCAAATTTTCAACGGCTACATCTGATACATCCTTTTTAACAACTTTACCATCCTCTTCTACTGCATAATCAAATAAGTTATCCTTATTTGAACTATATAGTATTGTTCCACCTCGTGATATTAGACCTGATACAGTTGACATATCTAACGGAATAAAATCATTGTTATATAATCCTCTATACCCGAATTTATATCCAATAACTTCACATCCATAATTTAATATTGCTGACTTTGTTACAGCACTTATTACTGCATTTAATCCTGGGCAGTCTCCTCCTCCAGTTAATAACGCTATTTTTTTTATTTCTTTGGACATCTTCTAATCCCCCTATACCATAATCTTCACTTGAAACTATTGTTAAAAGTAAATTATCATTATTTTCTGACTATTTAATTAAATCATATCACAAACTTCTATTTATGAAAAGTATTAATTTACAATATATTCTTTCTTTGAAATAAGAATTCAAAATAGTACTTATAGATATCCAAATTTTAACTTAGACTTATGTGATGACCTATCGAAACACCTTCTAATTATATATTTGACTTATGCTTTGCATAAATAAGAATAATAGTGCAATTTTAGTAAGTTGCTACACTAGAAAAAAGTAACATATTGTGTGGAGTGTTTCATTGGAATCTTTATGGTAATGATTCTTAACTAGAAATTGTCCCCTAAAGCTTGTTCAACGCTTGTCATTGAAGCAAGCTTTTGGGTGACAACTTCTAGTCATAGAATCATCCATCAAAATTCCAGAGAAACGGTCACACAATATGTTACTTATTTCGGTGAATCAACACATAAGTCCAAATAATAGACCAGCATACTAGCCTATTATTTTCCTTAATGTGCCTTATTTACATTGATATAAAATTAAAGAATATAAGTATCGCAAATACTATACCTGCGCCTATTCTATATACTGCAAATACTCTCATAGGTCTCTTCTTCAAATAATCTATAAATTTTCTCATTACAATTAATGCAACTATAAATGCAACTATAAATCCAATTATTAATGCAATTGCATTAGTCATATTCATTTCTGAATAATCAAATTTTATTAAGTCTAATGCAGATGAACCTACCATCGCTGGAATAGCTAAGAAAAATGAAAATTCTGCTGCAACAGCAGTTGAAAGTCCAGCAACCCAGCCTCCCATAATTGTAGATGCACTTCTTGACATTCCCGGCCATAAAGCAAGGCATTGAAAACAACCTATTTTTAATGAATCTATTGGTGTAATTTTATCTATATCTCTTATAGCATATTTATTTTTTCTAAATTTATTTTCAATTATTATTAAAAGAATACCTCCAACAAAAAACGCAATAACAACTGGTTTAGGACCAAATAATAATGTTTTGATTTTCTTTTGGAGAATAAAACCAAAAATCATAGCTGGGATTGATCCAACTATAACATTAATTCCAAATCTAAAACCAACTTCTCCTTCTCTCCCTTTTGATGCTATATATGAAAAGAAGTCAACTACGCTGTCTCTTATCTTTGCCCAATATAAAACTACAACTGCAAGTATTGCACCTAATTGTATTACTACTTCAAACATATCAGGAAAGTCACCCTTGAAATTAATAATACTTCCTGTAAGTATTAAATGCCCTGTTGAAGATACTGGAATGAATTCAGTAAGCCCTTCAACTATACCCATAATAATCGCTTTAATTATAACTAAAATATCTATTCCCACTTAAGTATCACTCTCTTTCTATTGATGTAAACTATTTATTTTAATAATCACGGAGTAATATATATATCACAATTATTAGTTATACTTATGCATAATTGTCAATTAAATTTCCATATTTAAGTATAATTCTTATTGGGGATATCTATAATTTCTCCTAATTGAATTTTTTATTTTTCTATTATGCTTAATATTTCTTTTTCTTCATTATTTAAATTTGGTACATAACTCTTTAATAAAGTAAAGTCTCCTATCAATTTATATTCTCCAAGAGATGCCGGAATGAAAATGCTATCTCCCATAAGGATTTTTTCTTCTCCACCATTGTACCTTATTGAACCATTGCCTTCAACACATGTAAATAAATAAAATCTATCTTCATCACTCTTTTCTTTAGCTAATGAATTAACTTTATATTTTTGTATTGTAAAATATTCACCCAAGCAAAGATATGTCTTATCATAGCCATCCTTTGGTACTAAAATACCTTTTGAATTTTCTCCATTAAGAGAAAAATCTATAACATCCAAAGCCTTTTCAACATGTATTTCCCTGCCCCTATTGTAATCATAAACCCTATAGGTAGTATCACTACTTTGTTGAATTTCTGCTATTAAAACACCTTCACATATTGCATGGACCAATCCACTTTGAACGTAGAAAAAATCACCTTTCTTAACAGGAATTTTATTTAAATATTTATCTAAATCCCCTTCTTCAATTGCTTTTTTAAATATATCTTTATTGCAATCCTTTGTTCCTACTATTAATGAAGCATTTTCTTCTGCATCTACTACATACCACGCTTCAGTTTTTCCAGAATCTTTTTCTACTGTATTAGCATATTCATCATTTGGATGGACCTGAACAGAAAGCTTATCCTCTGCAGTTATTAGCTTAATTAAAAGCGGAAATTCTTTATCATCTATTTCTTTACCTAAAAGTTTATCTCCATAAAGCTTTATTATTTCATCAAAAGTTTTTCCTTTTAATTCTCCATTTTTTACTTCACCAGTACCATTTTTATGACAAGCAATATCCCAACTTTCACCTATTACCCCTTCTGGAACATTATTTCTAAATTTGCGAAGATGATTTCCTCCCCATATTCTTTCATAATATAAGTTTTGAAATTTAATTGGATACATAACCCTTCCTCCTGTTACTAATATTATAATTTTTATGTTAAATTATCATAATTATCATCTATTCGAGTAATTTAATTAGGTATATACCTTGAATACATGAAAGAAAATTGTAGACAGGTATACTGGTCTATTATTTTTTTACATATTCCTTAATAAAATAATTTAAGATCTGGAACCTTTAAGGCTTCTCCATTTTTTTTATTATAAGCGTCAGATAAATTTTTTACCCTATTATAGTTTTCAGTTATTGCTTCCTTATCCTCTGGACTTGTATTTTCATTTATCCCATCATAAGCTGCTTTTAAATTAGTCATACCTTTAGTTATATCACCTTCAATAGAAATATAATAGCATCCAGCATTATTTAATGTTTTAATATCATTTTTATCAATGCTATATGCATTTCTTATTTCTTTAATTGCTTCGTCATTTTTTTCTTTATTAATATATACTGTTCCAAGCGCTCTATGGTATTTAGGATTCTTATCATTTATTGAAATACTCTCCTTAAATAAGTCTATAGCCTCATCTATTCTTTGATTATTTATTTTTATTAATGCCATATTATAATATACTTCCGCGTCCTTCGGATTCATTTTAGAAGCTAAATCATAATAATAAAGCGCTTTAGTACTATTCTTCAATGTATTTCCATAATACTCTGCAATTTGAAGTATCATTTCATAATTAAAAGAGTCATTAAATAAAGCTTTTCTAAAGTATGCCTCTGTTTCTTCATTTTTATTTTGTTTTTCCATTATCTCAGGTATTAAAAATGTATAATTGCCAGAATAACCTCTGTCTATTATTATACTTTTTTCACAGCTTTTTAATGCTCCATCATAATCTTCATTATTATAAGCTAGCAAAGCTGCTGCATGATATCCACTAATTGATTTTTCATCATTCTTACTTATTTCTTCTAGAACTTCATTTAATTTAGTTGTATTCTCTAAACTATCGTACATATTAGCTTTAATAAGATTTAAGTTTATATCCCCAACATCTTTATTTTTTAATTCATCAATTAATTTATCAGCATTTTCTGCTGAATCCTTACTCATTGAATAAATTTTAGCTATCCACATTTTATATGCAAGTTCATTAGGATCTTTCTTTTGTAGTTTTAAAATTTTGTCTAGCGCATCAGCTTTATTATAAGCTGCACTTTGCTCTATAACATCAAATACTCTTATATCATTTTTATCTTTAATCCATGCATCTTTTAATACAGAAAAACATTCATCCATATTATCCGTAAGCATATTCATTTTAGCTAAAGTAATCAAATCATCTTCTGATGAATCGCCATTCTGGTAACTCGTCATTATTTCCTTAGCCTTATCTTTATTTCCATTTACCAAATAAACCGTAAACATAGTTTTTAATAATGCTTTATCACTTGTATAATCTTGTAAAAACATTTCTCCATATTCTAATGACTTCTTATATTCTCCGTTCAATAGCGAAGTAAATATTATGTAATTTGCTAATTCTTTATCTTTCTCTTGAAGGTTGTCTATCTTTTCTTTTTTAGTATCTACAAGCTTATTTCTTGTTTCATAAGCTTTTCGAATAATTTCATTGGATTTTACAAAGTTCCCTTCAACAGAATAAATTTCTGCAATTTTCATATTCCATATTGGCCATTCATCTTTTTCTTGCATTTTGGTGTATTCTGCAATTGCTGCATCATATTTCCCATTATAAAAATCTGTTTCCGCAACATTAGTTGCAATAGATTCCTTGGCCATTGTCGTTGTAGTCATAGTTGATTTAACCATTGCAGTAATTTCTAAAGATACACTTATGCACAAAATTATAGTAACAGCAGGAACAAAATATTTATTTTTTTTCAAAACCTCTACATAATTAGTAATAAATTTATTGTCTTTTAATTTATTTATACAATCTGCAATATGCTTATTTTCCTTAAATTTTCTTATAAAATTTATAATGTGCTCATTTTCTTTTAATTTGTTTATAAAATTTGTAATTAAACTTTTCACTAACAAACCACACCTTGCTCTTTTATTCAAATTCATACTAAGGCATATTCAAAAAATAATAAGTCAGCATGCTAGTTTATTTCATATGCCTAAATGGGACGCTGCCTCCACTTTCGCATGCTCAAATTATTTACTTAGGCAAGCGAAAATGGAACAACCTCCCATTAACTTTTTTCATTTTGTATATTAGACATTAAATCTAAAATTAACTACGTCTCCATCTTGCATTATATAATCTTTTCCTTCAAGTCTGAACTTACCTTTTTCTTTAGCTGCTGCTTCCGAACCACATTCAACTAAATCATTATATCCCACTACTTCTGCTCTAATAAATCCTCTTTCAATATCAGAGTGAATTTTACCAGCAGCTGCTGGTGCCTTAGTTCCTCTTTTTATTGTCCAAGCTCTAACTTCTTGAACTCCAGCTGTCAAATAGCTCATAAGTCCAAGTAATTTATAACTAGTTTCAACTAATTTGTCTAGACCTGATTCATCTAATCCATATTCTGAGAGCATTTCAGCTTTTTCATCATCTTCAAGTCCTGATAATTCTTCTTCAATCTTAGCGCTTATAACCATAACTTCTGAATTTTCTTCTGCTGCATACTCTTTAACTTTTTTAACATAATCATTATCAAAGTTACCTTCCATAACATCATCTTCTGAGATATTACAAGCATATAAAACTGGCTTTGAAGTAATCAAGAATAAACTTTTTATAAAAACATCTTCGTCCTCTGTAACTTCTAAAGTTCTAACTGGCTTATTTGCTTCTAATTGTTCCTTAATTCTTTCCATGATTCCATACTCAAACTTAGCAGTTTTATCTCCAGATCTTACAAGTTTGATTGACTTTTCCATTCTTCTTTCTAAAACTTCTAAATCTGAAAATATTAATTCTAAATTTATAGTTTCTATATCTCTTATAGGATCAACAGAACCTTCAACGTGAACAACATTACCATCATCAAAACATCTTACAACATGAACTATTGCTGCAACTTCTCTAATATGTGATAAGAATTTATTTCCTAATCCTTCACCCTTTGAAGCTCCTTTAACTAATCCTGCTATATCATAAAACTCTATTGCTGTATAAACTTTTTTCTTTGTATTATACATTTTTTCTAAAACATCTAATCTTTTATCCGGAACACTAACAACACCAACATTCGGTTCAATTGTGCAGAATGGATAATTAGCTGATTCAGCTCCAGCTTTTGTTATTGCATTAAACAGCGTACTTTTCCCTACATTGGGTAAACCCACCATACCTAATTTCATCTATGTACATTCCTTTCTAACTTTCATCTATTAATTCACCTTTAAAAATTATACTATAGAACCCTTTTTATTTCAACTTTATATTCGCATATAAAAAAAGAACAGATTTTCTCTGTTCTTTTGTATTTTATTTACAATTTAAATTTAGAAATTTCAGTCATAAGATTTTCTGCTATTTTAGCAAGACTTCCTGATGCATTTGCTATCTCATGCATTGCTGCTGTCTGCTCTTCAATACTTGAATTAATTGCTTGAGATTGATCTGAAACACCCCTACTTATTTCATCAACTTTATCCATAGATGAAACTACTTGTTGGCTTCCTTCTGCAATACTTTCTGACGCCGTTGCCACGTCTCGTATTTGATTTGCGATTTCCTGAACTAATTTTGAAATATCTTCAAATGCCTGTCCCGCCTTATCTACTACTTCTCTACCAATTTTTACTTGTGTTGTTCCTTCACACATTGTCGAAACAGCATTATCTGTATCCCTTTGAATTTGACCTATTAGTCCTGATATTTTATCTGTTGATTCTTTTGAACTTTCTGCCAGCTTCCTTACTTCATCTGCAACGACTGCAAATCCTTTACCTTGTTCCCCTGCTCTTGCTGCTTCTATTGCTGCATTTAATGCTAAAAGATTTGTTTGCTCTGCAATACCAGAGATGACTTCAACTATTTGACCTATTTCATTAGATCTATCTCCTAATATTTTAATTACGCTATCTAACTTATTTACAGTCTTTTCTATATTATTCATTTGATCTTTTGTTGTAATTATTGCTTTCCCGCCTGCATTTGTTGCTTCAAGTGTTTTTCCTGCAACACAAGCTGTATCAGTCGTATTAGCAGCTACTTGTTGTGTACTTCCAGACATTTGTTGAATTACATCAGAAGTATTCGTTACTGTGTTAAGTTGAATTTCTATACCATCAGCGATAGCATTTACTGATTTTGCACTTTCTTCTATACCTCTTGAAGATTCTTCTGCATTGGCATTAAGTTCCTCTGAAGATGCTGCTATCTGCTCTGATGCTTCAGACACCTTCATTAATAATTCCCATAGTCTTTGACGCATATTAATTATTGATTTCACTAAATGTCCTATTTCATCATTATATATTTTTGCATCTCCCTCTTTTTCAAGTGTCTCTATACTCAAATCGCCATCAGCAATTTTTTCAATATATTTTTCAAATGTTTTTATAGGTTTAGCAATTAAATTTGTAATAAAAATAGATACAATTAAAACTACTATTAGTGCTAATAATACTGCAACTACAATAATAGAAATTGATTTAATATAATTTGTTTGATTTTCTTCATTTAATTGGGCTGCTGATTTTACATTATAATCAGTTAAATCAGAAATATTTTTTCCAATCTTTTGATTAAGTGAACTTAAAGTTGTATTATATAACGCATACGCTTCTTCATTTTTATTTGATAAAGCTAAATTCATTACATCGCTTTTTACTTTTTCTGCTTCATCACTATTGTCTTTAAACTCTTTAAGTGTTTCAGTTTCAATATCATCAAGCGGCATATTTGCATACTGATTTATATATTTATTTAATTCATCCTTTTTACTGCTAATAGACTGTTTTAATTCATTATTGCGATTATTATCTGTTGTAACCATTAACTCAAATAAATCAGTATTTGATGAATTATAAACATTTTTTGCCTCTTCAAGATCTTCAACTGCTATTAATTTACCATTTAAGGTTTTCATTTTGTCATTGGATATTTTGAGATAATATCCTCCCATCATCCCAACAATAAGTAAAAAAATTAATGCAATTCCTGCCATAAAAAATAATTTACTTTTAACTTTTGCGTCTTTTAATAAATTCATAATATCTCCTCCTGACAAAACTTTACTTGTATGCATATTTATTCACGCATAATCATTCGCCATAAATTTTTTTCAACATTTATCAACGAAATACTATGTTTAAATACTCGTACAAAAAATTAAGAACTTTATATTTATTACATTTTCTTAATAATTATAAAAATTCCTATTGCTATATTTTTGTTTTACCATTATCTAATCCAAGGTATGTAAATGCTTTTTTAATATTATGTGTCTCTTTTCCCTTATGATTAAAGCACAGATATAATTTACCATGGTTATTCTTAAGCGAAATTCAAATACTATGAGTGATTAGGCATCAGAATTATATTTTACATATGAGACATTTAACTAAACTATTTGAAAGATTGAAGGTGAAATTAATGAAGAGATCTATAAGATCTATTATTGCTCTTGCTTTAGCTGTAAACCTTGTAGGAATTGCCCCACCTAGGCTGGTTAAGGCTACAGAAGATGAAGATATTGATGTGAATGAATGTTTTCAGGAAGATGGTGTATTTGGAGATATTTCTGATATCGATAACATAAGAGATATTTTTTCTACTTTTAGCGACGAAGATGAACTTAATTGGTACTATGTAGGTAAGGGAAAGGATCAAATTGCAGAATGCCCTAAAGAATCTGCTGGTTTCTTAAAAGAAAATTCTGCTTATTATTTAGGGGATACCTCAAAAAAAGTTATATATCTTACCTTTGATGAAGGATATGAAAATGGAAACACCGGCAAAATTCTAGATATATTAAAGGAGCTTAAAATTCCTGCTGCTTTTTTTGTTGTTAAACCCTATATCGATACCCAACCAGACTTAGTTAAAAGAATGGTTGATGAAGGACATATAGTTGGGAATCATACTGTTCATCACCCATCCATTGCTCAAATACAGGATAAAGAAAAATTCAATGCAGAATTTAGCGGGGTAGAAAATGCATTTAAAGAACTTACTGGTCAAGATATGCCAAAGTTTTTTAGACCTCCAATGGGGAAATACTCCAAGAAATCTTTGCAAATGACAAAAGACTTAGGATACAAAACTATATTTTGGAGTTTTGCTTATAAAGACTGGTTAGTACATAATCAACCTTCTGAATCATTTGCTTTAGAAAAAATAAGAAAAGGTTCTCACCCTGGTTCAATAATGCTATTACATGCAGTTTCAGATACAAACACAAAAATCCTTCCAACTATTCTTAAAAATCTTCAACAAGAAGGATATGAATTTAAACCACTAACTGAGTTGCCTGAATAAGCATAACAGCAGAAATTAGACTTATACAATAGCTAACCGAAAGGACAGATACTCTTTTGTGCAGTGTTACATTAGAGAATAAGTTGCAGGCATTTCTTCATCAGAAGTTGTTCCATTTTTGCTTGTCACGAGCTTGTCTCGGGAGCATGCATAAATGGTGCAACTTCTGATGATAGAAAGCCTCAACTTATTCTCAGTAACCGAAACAACAGAGTACCTGTCCTTTCGGTGAGTTATCGCATAATTCTAGCTTCTTTACTTTATAAACTTGACTAACTCTTCTGAAACTTTTACAGCAGAATTTTTCTTTAAAATTGTATCTTTTATAATAATTAAATCCTTAGAACTATAGCTCATTGGATCAATTAAGTAATTACAACTTGTACTATTCTTTTTATTGTTTTCATTGTATTCAATTGCAACAAAATCTTTTTTCTTAGTTTTTTGTTCATTACCTTTGCTAATATAAATTGACTTTATATTATTATATTTTATTTCCTTTATTAAATCTTTGTTTTTATAAAACTCCAACTTATTTTCCTTTAGGAATACATCTTGGCTGTATTCGACTAAAACTGAAAGTGCAGTAACTACTCCAACAAAAATAAATACCCATAAAACAATACTTTTTAATCCGTCTGTTGTAATTCCCCAGATTATTCCTATTATGATTTCAGTTATTGATACTCCTATCATAAGTCCATTTCTTTTTTTTATAACGATAGGAAATTGTAAATTTTCCACCTAAATTCCTCCTCTAAATTTTCTAAATCGTTTACTATCTTTTAATGAAGCTCAACCTTAGGGATCTCCAATAAATATCTAGTCAGATTCTGATCTATTTTCTTTCAGATCCCTTATAAAATATTATACATCCCCTATACAATATTTTTCAATAATTATATCTCTTAACGTTATAAGTCACATTCAAAAAAATAATAAAAAATGTATCAAAATCTTATACAAACACAAACTATATGTGATTTAAGGCATATGAACGAAGCTAATAAGTCTATGATGCGATGAGATGTTCTTATATGCAGCATAGCTGCTCTTTCTTAATGTGTATATTTCCCGTCAGACAAGGAAGTATGTTTGCCTCATAGTTGGCCTATTAGGTAAACATACTGATGAGCAGAGAACCAAAATCTATGATTTTGTGTGAATCGCTTACTCAGCTAGCGTATGCGAGTCGAGCTTCCTTTATGACGGAAAATAGACTAGCATGCTGGCTTATTATTTTTTTGAATATGCCTAACTAAAGGAGGTGCTTATATGTCTACTAAAGACGGAGTACATAAACCCGGATCATGTAATCCAGAACAAAAAGGGTTAAGAAGACAACAACTTCATTCTAACCAAAATGATGTTGGGAATCCTAAAAATGAACCCAAGTACGAAAACTTTGAGGGTAAACCAATAAAATAGTAATAATAATAAAGAGATACTTAGTTAATGCATTTCTAAGTATCTCTTTATTACATATTCACTAATATTTAATTAGGATAAATTATATTGTTTACTGTTTCTGTAATAGTATTTTTTTCTTTAATAGACTTATCCATAATTCCTTGAATTTCATTATTAATTTTTTCAAAAAACGCTTCATTTCTAAGTCCATTTAAATTAACTTTCACATTTACTATGGAACTTTCTATAGCAGAATGAAGTAATATTGCTGAAATTGCTAAATCTGATAGCAGCATCTTATTTCCGTGTTTAGCCATAACATTAAGATTTTCATAGAATTCTAAACTTTCTCTTGCCAAAATTAAAGGTGCTTCCATTGATTTTATAGTGTTTTCTTTTATAGCTAATGACCTTTTTTCTTTTTCTTCTTCACTTTCCTTTGGTAACTTATAGCAATCCATTAACTTTAGGAAATTATCCCTATCTTCTTCCATGAGTTCTAAGCTTCTAGTAGTAAATTCTCTGCATTCTTTTTGCAATTTACTTATAATTTCTTTTTCCTCATCATCTAAAGCCATGTATGCTTTTTTTCCTACAGTTAAGGAATAAACCATAGAATTTAATGCAGAAGATAATGCAGCTATAAGTCCCGCTACACTTCCACCACCAGGCGCAGATAAATCTGATCCCAGCTCTTCTAAAAATTGATTAATACTTTCTTCACAAAATTTCATGAATTACAATGCCCCCCTTTAATCAGTTAAGAGTTAACAATTAAGAGTTAATAGTTAATGATTATATTCCTTCGGAATATCTTTTGATTTTAAATACTTGTTTCACGAGAAATCTTGAAAAGATTTCTTCCTTTAACTGTTCTCTGTTAACTATTAACTTTTAACTTAATTAAGTTTAGTCAATATTCTTATTATCTAGAATTGAAACTAAGTATCCTAAGTATATCCAAAAAATCATAGAAATAAAATTTGCTGAATATATTAAATCACTTTCAAATAAGTTTACTGCAATAATACCTACAACAAGTGCAGTTAATGTTGTCATTTGAATCTTTTCTTTGCGCTGTTGTAATTTATCTAATTGCTCTACTATAAACATTAAAATTACACCTAAAAAACTTAGAAATAACAACAATGAAATAACACCATTTGTTGTGGCAGTTTCAACATATATATTGTGCAAGCGCCCCGTATCCAGCCCTGGTAGATCATCAGTTTCTCTAGCTGCTCTAACAGCTTTTGTCATATCATCATATCCAACACCTGTTAAAGGATTATCCTTTATTACTATTGATGCCGAAGTCCAAAGACTGCTTCTTCCGCTAGTAAAATTTCTTATATTATTCTCATCTAATTGCCAGAACACTCCAACACCTAATATTGGTATTAAAATAAGAGCAATTCTAAGATACTTATTTTTATTGTATACAAAAATAAATAAGTATACTACTGCTATTACAATTAAATCAGCACTTCTTCCATGAGATCCTACCATCAAGATTATTGCTTGTAATATTATATTTGCTAACCAAAACAGTTTAAGTTTATGGTTTTGAGTTATATAATTTAAATAAATGCACATAACAATGGCTAATGCAGCTGCTATTGAAAGAGCATTTTTATTATCAAATATACCACCTTTAACACCACTTAGTTCAAAAACTACATCACTACTAATTCCTATTTTTATTTCAAAAAAATGCATTGCTAATGAAATACCCGATGCTATGAACATAAAAATAACATAAAAATAAGTAATTATGTTCATTTCCTTAATCATAGCTTTTTTATTTCTAAAAACATCAACGGTAAATATTATTACAAATAATATTAAATTCACCATCCAAACTGTAAAATTATCAGTATTTCTATATGCAAAAATATTGAATAACAATGTTACTATCATAAATAACCCTAAAGGAATATCAAATTTATAAATTTTTCTCCTTTTATAATCTTCAATTATAAAAAGTAAAATTAAAATTATTCCCCATGCAAATACTATATATTTTAATAAATTTATTCCTGGTATATATCGTAGTATTGTTACATAGGTTAAACTTACAAATAAATATAATAGCTTGAAATAAAATTTATTATCTAAATACTCATATATATTTTTAATTGTTTCCTTCATATACTTTTTTATACACTCCCTTTAGCTTTTCAACTAATACTTTTTCAGAATAGCTAAAAATTGTTTTTTCTCTTATTTTATCTTTATCATACATTTCATAATTTTCTTTTATTTGAACTAATGCTTTAGCTAAATCCTCCACATTTTTCTTTTTAGCTATTATGCCATTATCTTCATTTATTATATCTTCAGCTCCACCATTATCCGTTCCAATGACTGGTTTCCCACATGCAAGGGCTTCTATATAAACAACGCCAAAGGTTTCATGCTCAGATGCGAGTGTAAATGCATCACACCTTTTCATTTCCTTTGAAACTTCCTCCCTAGATAAAGCTCCTAAAAGTTTAATTTGATTGTCCATATTTAAATCTTGAATTAGTTTGTTTAGGGATAATTTAAGAGAATCATCTCCTCCTATCCTCAGACTTACATTTTGATCTTTAAAGGCTTTTGCAAATGCTTTAATTAAACATTCCATGCCTTTTCCTTCTTCGCTAATATCTAGAGCACATGAAAAAAATTCAAATTCCTTGTCTTCATGTATATATTGCCTTCCATTTTTATTAACATTAAACAAACTCAAATCAACCATATTGTGGATAACTGCAATAGGTTTGTTAACATATTCCTGCATTTCTTTTTTCAATCCATTTCCCACTGCTATTAAATAATCAGCCTTTTTATAAGCATCAAAAATATATTTCTTATAGTTTTCTCTAACATATTTAGCATACTTTAAAGATGAATGTTCTGTTATGACTAATGGAATGTTATATTTCTTACTTAAATATGCGGCAGCTATGGCTCCCCAAAATGCTGAATGAGCATGAATAATATCAACCTTGCCTTCATATTTAATAATTTCTTGATAAAGAATATCCATTCTTTTATTAAAACTCTGAAACATTAAAGACATCTTAGGAAAATAATTATAATCCTTGTACCTATAAGTTCTTAGATTATCCTCTATATTAAAGTTTAATCCTCTCTTTTCACTAATCTTTCCTAACATAGTAATTGGCCAGATTTCATTATATGCCACAGTAATCTTTTCATCACTATTGGAAAGAGCTTTAAACTGCTCTTTAAAAAAGCTTCCATGAACCGTGTTTCTGGAGGATGAATACCAAGACGGAATGACCATTATATGCATTTAATCACTTCCTTCTAATATACTGTTAAGTCTTTCAACAATTGAGTTCCATTCATAATTTAGGTCTGGTTTGCAATATAATTCTCTATTCTTATGCATTTCTATTAGTTTATATATTTTCTCTTTTATTTCTTTAGTATTGTTTTCAGTAACAATACACTTATTATTGTTTTCAACTAACCTCTTAATAGGATCATTTTCATCGCCATAAATTACAAAAATTCTTCCCTTAGCTCCGAAATAATCATAAATCTTGGCTGGAATTTGCTTAGAATTTTTATTTCCAAACAAAAGCAAGACATCCCAATTTAACATATACTTAAGTGCTTCATTAAAAGGAATTCTAGGAGATACTTTTGCTGCATCTAAATTCTGTAGCCGCTTTTTCCCCTCTATATCATCTATGTTTCCAAAAAACAAAACATTTAACAAACTATAATCTTCACTATTTTCTTTTTTTATTTCTTCCATAGCTTTAACAAAAGGTTTAATATCCCTCAATTTAGAAAATATCTCACCCGTATAAATTAAGTTAAGTTTCTCTTTATCTATAAGCTTTGGACATTCTTCATCAAGTAATTTATCATATAATTTCGCATCAAAACCTCTATTTAATATAAAAGTTTTATTAGCAGCCTTTAAAAATTCATAATCATTCAAGTATTCATTTTTATTAGCTTCTGTAACAAATATAAATTTATCTGCTAAATTTACAATTTGTCTTTCCATGTTCTTTTCTATTATTTTTTTTATAACGAAAGAATTTTCTCTTGTTGAATCCTTAAGCCAAGGATCACTCCAATAAGTAATCCAAGGTACATTTCTATATTGCTTCTTTATGTAATAAGCGCATAAATGAGAAGATGGAGGTTCATGCATTGAAAATATAACATCAAATTTTTCTTTTTCCATTAATTTGACCCCATATTCGCCTGCCTTTTTTGCCCATCCATAATACATATCTGGTATAACTATAGAATTTTTTATTTTACGCAATACTTTATTCATATTGCCATTTTTCCCTGGTGATGATTGCTGATTAGAACGATTGTTTCTAGGCATTAATTTCTTAAAAACAATACCACCATCAACAATATGAACTTTTATTTCTTTATCCATCATGGAATACAACGCTTTATCATAATAAATTGAATCCTTTGGGAAATTCACTGTTAAAAGATGAACCTCATTGTCATTAATCTCACTTAATTTATTTAAATACTGCAGAGTTTCAATAGCAGCTGAATTATTTATTAATGGCGAATAGCAGGCAATAAATAATATTTTCATATATCCTCCTATCTTCTTATCTTCTTTAAAATCAAATTTTTCATTTCAATTACTTCTTCAATTTTAAATAAATGACATAACATAAAATATACTATACTTCCAACACTAACTCCAAGTAATAAAAGAGTTAACGAATTTAATTTATTTCTAAAATAAATTACTATTGTTGCAAGAATTACTCCCATAATCAAAGAATTTATTGTGAGCAAACTTATCTTTTTTATTATATCTTTTATAATTAGACCGTGTTCTATTTTTATAATACTTCTAAATAAAAGTATTGCTGTTACTATCATAGCTATTACTGATGCTAAAGCAATACCCATTATGCCTATGTACTTAGATAAAATTATACTAAAAATTATGTTAATAATAACTCCTATAATTCCATTTAATGTAGTAACTTTCGTTTTTCCCATAGTAAATAAGGTTGAATTTAAAATATCTCTTATTCCAGTAAAAAATATTCCAAAGCTGTATCCAAGTAATGCAAAACTTGTAATATATACTGCATATTCATCAAATTTTCCCCTTGCATATACAATTTTAACAATATCCTTACTAAATATTGCAATCCCAAAAGTAATAGGAATTAATAAAATTGCTAAGTATACAATTGATTTTTTTAGCATGTTTAAAAACCCTATTTTATTGTCACTATTTCTCATATTAGCCATAAGTGGATATGCCACACTAGTAACAGAAGTTGTAATAATTGTATTTATAAATATAATTAGCTTTTGAGCATAATCTAGAGCTGAAACTGACCCTTCTGATAAACTTGAAGCAATATATTTATCGACCACCAAATTTAATGAATTTGCCCCTGCTCCAACAATTACTGGTATTATTAAAATTATAATTTCTTTTAATCTTTTATCATTAAGGTTTATAAAAAACTTATATTTATATCCGTGAGTAACCAATGAAGGTACCTGAACGGCTACTCTAAAGAAATTTCCTATAACATTTGCAATTGTTAATCCTACAATATCATAATTTTTAAACAATAATAAATATAATATCATAGGTAAATTAAAAAACAAACCTAAAATAGATGGAATAACAAAATCTTCATTTACTTGTAATAATGCTGTAAAGCACGCATTTATCGATAAAAATAAAATATTAATAAGTGTAATTTTTAATAATCCTATTGCAAGTAATCTTGTTTCTTCTGAAAATTTAAATATATAAACTATTTCCTTTGCGAAAATACTTGTTACAATGAAAAGGAGTAAGGAAATAATAAACAGTATGTTAATTACGTTATTTGCAAAGTCATACATTTCCTCTTGACCCTTTTTAGCTCTGATTTTACTGAGCATTGGTAAAAAAGCTGTTGATATTGCAAGTCCAACTAATGTAAATATCGTTTCTGGTATGGATACAGCAATATTATAAGCATCTGTATAAACCCCTGCTCCAAAGTTATTTGCAATAAGCATGTCGCGAATAAAACCTAAAAATCTACTTATTAAAGATACTATCATTATTATAAATGTAGATTTAATTAAGGTACTTCTTTGTTTCATTTCATCACCATTTTCCCATTATGTTAATTATCAATTGTCAATGCTCAATTATCAATTATTGAATTTTGACTGTTGATATTGGGTTCAACATTGAAAATTATATTTATAACCTGCAATTTTTGTACTAACTGTATCTAAGAAAAATCCTTTATACAGTTAATAGGTAAAAAGTAAGAAGTAAGAGGTAGTGAAGAAAAGCCGCAGGCTTTTCAATAAAAATATTTTTTAGAAATCCCTTTCAGGGATTTCATCATTAACTCTTAGCTCTTAACTCCTCCCCCTTAACTCTTACCTCTTAGCTCTTAACTAATTAAATTGCATATAATAAATAAACTTCTCAACAAATTTCCATACAATTACAATTAGTTTTTACGTTAGTTGCCATATTCGTTATTTCTATACTTTAAAACCAATAATAAAAATTTGGGTATAGCAATTAATCTTTTTATTCTAAATGGCTCCTTTATAACTCTATATAACCATTCTAAGCCTAATGATATCATCAATTTCGGTGCTCTTTTAAGTTCACCTGCAAATATATCAAAAACTCCACCAACGCCCATATAAATATGTGTGTTGGATTTTTTCATAACTTTTTCAATAAAAATTTCTTGTCTTGGTGATCCCATTGCTACAAAAATTGCCCATGGATTACAATTGCATATATCTTCAATAATATCATTGCAATTATTTAAATCAAAGAAACCATTATGAAAACCTGCAATCTTTAAATTAGGAAATTCATGCTTAATATTTTCCACGCATTTATTTATTACTTCTTCCTTTGCTCCTAATAGATAAATTGATTTTTTTTCTATATTAGCTTTAATTAAAACTTCTCTGACAACATCTATTCCTGCTATCTTTTCTTTCACAGGATTTTTTACTAGCTTTGATGCAATAACAGTACCAACCCCATCTGGAATTATTAATGAGTCTTTTCCATTAAAGTTTTCCTCGAGAATAGTGTTATTTAATCCATTAAACAACACTTCTGGATTTCCTGATATTATATTTACTTTATCAAATTTTTCTATGTAATTCATTAATGCTTTTTTATCTTCATTAAAAATCTTAAAATTAAGTATTTTTGTAAACATATTATCTCCTAAAAGTTATTTTATAGTTCTATTTAGCATTTGATCTATTTCTATTACTATAGGATCCTCTGGATCTAACTTTTTAGCAATATCTAAATGAAGTTTTGCTTGTTCTTTATCCTCTAAATTTATGTAACTCATCACTATATTTGTGCATATTTCTATATCCTTAGATGCCTCAAAAGCTTTTTTAAAATATTTTATTGCTTCTTCATAATCTCCAATGCACGCATAGTTCATTCCAAGCTCATTAACTGTCTCAAGACTTCCTGATTCAATAGAAAGACTTTTACTTAAATAATAGATAGCTTTATTGTAATTTTCAATTCTTCTATAACCAACCCCTAAGTAATAGTAAACTAAAGGATTTTCTGCGAATTCTTCACTTATTGGAAGTAATAAATCAATTGCTTTTTCAGGTTCATCTTTTAAGCACTCAACAGCTTTTTCAAAATCACCTATATTATTAATATCAGTCATAATTTTCTCAATTTCAGGTAATCTTTTTCCGCCTTTATTTATATATTCATTTATCTCCACTTGCGCACCTTTATAATCACCTTTATCTCTAAGTATTAAGGAATTATAAAGATATGGTTCTGGACACTTTTCAAAGTTTTCCTTACATTCGTCTATGTCCTCAAGTAACAATTCACTAAATCCAGTATCCTTTTCTCTTATAGTTTCTCCTACTGCTAATAACTTAGTTAAGATTTCTTCCTCTTTAGTATATCTATACAAGCCTTTTAATAAAACATATGCATCTTCTAATCTGCTTTTCTTTATTCTCTCTGCAATAAGGCTTTTCACACATTCCTCGCAATTTGGAATATACGCTAAAATTGTACCATAATCTTCATTATATCTAACTTCCTTATCTGCTCCAAAAACAATAAATATACCTTCAACAAAATAGTATATTGGCAAATTCTTTAATTTAATTTGATCATTAGCATTAGCCGCTACATATTCAGCACTTATAGGCATATATAAATCATTATTTTTAAATTTTATTTCTTCCGGAATATTAAGGCTCTTCTTAAAACCTTCCTTATCCATTTCTAAAAATAATAATTTACTTAATTTATCTTTATATAGTGTCTTGTAATTACTCATTTTCCACCTCACTGATTAAAAATTGCTATCACCTAAAAGATGATAGCAATTTACTTAGAAATCTAGTTTAATTTTGCATCAATTATTTCCATTACTTTTTCTTTAAATATCTCAATGTCTGTCTCTGCATTATCTAAACTATTGCTCTTTACTGCTAAATAAACTTTCATCTTAGGCTCTGTTCCTGATGGTCTTACTACAAAATATGAACCATCCTCTAAGATGTACTTTAATACATTAGACTTAGGTAAGTCAATAGTAGTTTTAGTATTATTTACAGTATTTTCTTCTGTACTTAACTTATAATCCAATCTTGTAACAATTTTAACATCATTTACTTCGTTTATTGGATCATTTCTTAATGCTTCAATGCAGCTAGCTATCTTTTCTTGACCTTCTTTTCCTTTTAATTCTAGAGATACTAGAGTTTCTTTAAAATATCCATACTTCTCATATAAATCTATTAATGCATCGTAAAGACTCTTTCCTTGTTCTTTATAATAAAGACACATTTCACATACCAACATAGAAGCTATTACTGCGTCTTTGTCACGTACAAAATCTCCTGCAAGGTATCCATAGCTTTCTTCAAAGCCAAATAGATAAGTTTTGTCTCCAGCATCTTCAAATTCTCTTATTTTTTCACCGATATATTTGAAACCTGTTAAAACATCCATAAGCTCAATATCATAATCTTCTGCTATACATCTAGCACCTTCAGTTGTTACAATTGTTTTAATAACAACACCATTTTGAGGTAGTTTTTTAGTTTCTTTTAAAGAGCTCAATATATAATGAGTTAAAAGTAATCCTGTTTGATTACCACTTAAAACCTTGTATTCACCTGAACTTTCCTTAACTACAAGACCTATTCTATCACAATCTGGATCTGTACCAAATATTATATCTGGATTTTCATTTTTAGCCATATCTACAGCTAATTTAAATACATCTGGATTTTCTGGGTTAGGGTAAGATGCTGTTGGGAAATTTCCATCTGGAGCTTCTTGTTCCTTAACTACTTTAACATTGCTATATCCTAATTCCTTTAATACGGCTCTTACTGGAACATTTCCCGAACCATGAATTGGAGTATATATTACATTTAAAGTACTAGCTCTTTCTTTAACTAAATCTGTTCTTATAGTTAAGCCTTTAACTCTATCGTAATAAACTCTATCTATATCTTCTCCAATATATTTCAATAAGCCTTTTTCTATTGCTACATTTTCATCTATATTTTTAATTTTTGAAAAATCATCAACAGCATTAACACAATTAATAATTATGTTTGCTTTTTCATCAGTTACTTGACCACCAAATTCATCATATACTTTATATCCATTATATATCTTTGGATTATGAGATGCTGTAACTACTATACCACCACTACACTTTAATTCTCTAACTGTAAAAGATAATACAGGTGTTGGTCTTAAACTTTCATATAAATATACCTTTACATTATTAGCACATAAAGTAAGCGCTGCTGCTTGAGCAAATTCCTTAGACATATTTCTTGAATCATATGCAATTGCTACTGAAGGATCTTTAAAATTACCAGTTAAATAGTCAGCAAATCCTTGTGTAGCTTTAGCAACAGTATATATGTTCATTCTATTACTTCCTGCTCCTATTACGCCTCTTAAACCACCAGTACCGAAATCCAAGTCTTGATAAAATCTATCTTCAATTTCTTTTTCATCAGATATACTCTTTAATTCATTTTTTGTTTCCTCATTAATAATATCAGAGTTAATCCATATGTTGTACTTTTCTTTGTAATTCATTTTATAATCCCCTCTCTGTGTTGTTCTCTTATATATTATACAATATTTACCGTTGTTTAAAAATAGTTTTGTAGGCATAATATATAAATTTTTATCATTATGTTATATCAACTTTATTTTATAATAATAATAAATAAATGAATACTCCAAAAATATGTTTAATTAATTAATTGTTATATGCTCCAAGTTTTAATTATTATCCTATACTTAATTTTAGATAAAATTACTAAGAGCATATAAGATATAATAAAAATCAATAATATTTTTTTAATTTGTGAGCATTTTAATATGCTATGACATCTAATAACCGTAATACTTAGCTAGGTAGTATAAATAAGGGAGGAAAAAGATGGAGTTGATATCATTTTTAAATTGCAGAAAAAAGTCAACAGTATCTAAAGCAAAAAAAGGAAACAAAGAAGCCTTTTTGGCACTTATAGATGAAAATAGATTAAATCTTTATAGAGTGGCTAGAGGAATTTTAAATAGCAAGGAAGATATTGAGGACGCTCTTCAAAATACAGTAATACATTCATTTCAGAAAATAAATTCATTAAAAAAAGATGAATATTTCAGGACTTGGATAATAAGAATTCTAATTAATGAGTGTAATGAAGTATTAAGAAAGAGCAAACGAATTACTTATTTAAATGAGAATAATGATACTGAAGTTTACACAGATAGTTATGAAAATATGGATTTAACAAAGGCAATAAATTCTCTAAGCGAAGAGCTAAGAGTAACTACAGTGTTGTTTTACTTTGAAGATATGAGTCTTAAAGATATTGCAAAGGTATTAAAAATTCCAGAGGGGACTGTCAGATCTAGACTTACAAGAGCAAGAACAAAACTTAGAGAAATAATAAGTGAGGTGTAACTATTATGCAAGTGAATGATGATTTATTTGATGATAAAATAAAACAAAAATTAAAGTATGAAATTAACTATATACCTGATGATATTAATCAAAAGATTGATGATGCAGTTAAAAAAATAGAAAAAAGACGATTTAATGTAAAAAAAGTTTGCAGTATATGTGCTTGTTGTGTAGGCATCACATTATTTCTAGGAATGGCAATGCCAACTTATGCAAGTAATATTCCCATCATAGGGAGTATATTTAAAATGTTTAATTATAAAACTTATGAAAACTATGATAAGTATGCTTCAGATTTAAACATAACTAAAGAAAGCAACGGAGTAAAGATGACTATTAATAAGGTTGTTTATGATGAAATTGAACTAGCCGTATTTTATTCTATAGAAAGTGAAAATGAAATTAAATTTGAGCCTAGATTTCCTGGAGCAGAATTAAAAATAAATGGAAAGACAACAACTTTTAGCGGTGGTGGCCCTGGAAAATTTTCCGATGATCATAAAACTTACGTGGGTGTCATGGAGTATAATGTGTCAAAGAAAAATTCAGTGCCTAAGGAAGTTCAGGAAAAAACCTTATTAGGTGGATATGTTGAGATACCAGATGAATTTGTATTTACTTTAAACATAAATGAAATTGGAACTCCAGACGATAGCAATTCTATTAAAGGAAAATGGAACTTTAATATTCCAGTAAACAGCGAAAAGATTATTGGAAAAGTTAATGAGAAAGAGTGCGATATTGATTTAAGCAATATCGCAAGTGGGTATAACATAAAAAAAATTATTACAACACCACTAAATACGGTAATACAAGGAACTAGAATGGATGAAGAAGATAATTCAGATGATATAAATTTTGATGTGTTTGATGATAAAGGCAGATATATCGAAGGTAAATCAAGTGAGGCTATAGGACATAAAGATAATGATGGCAATTGTATTATGTATTTTAATAATAACTTTAAAGAGATCTATGATGATACAAAATCACTAACATTTATACCTTATAAGTATAAATTTATTGGGAATGATAATTCTGAAAATAATGAGAATAGTAATGAGATTACTGCTAAAATAAATTTTAAGGGGGAAACAAAGTTATACTCAAATGATGGAACAGAATATGCTGTTATTACTAAAATTCAAAAAGAAAATGGAAAGACAAAAATTTATTATAAATCAGAATATGGAATTAGTATAGGTCCAATTGAAATATTAAATAATAAAACTGGTGAAAATATAGTGTCATTTAATACAGAGTATAGTGGACTAGACCAAAAGGAAGCTACAACTTATGATTATAATAGTAATGAATATGTAATTACTTGCGATAAAGAAATAACGGAAGGAGACTATTCAATTAAAACTGTAGACCAATCGAAATCCATTGAAACTTATAATAATGATAAATTTACGATAAATATTAAATAATAATATAACTTTTCGTATCTATGCTTTTAGAAATAAAAAAATAATAGACCAATATGCTTGTCCATTTTTGCATTAAACAAAAAGGCAAACTTTGCTAATAGACCTGCTAATTAGCAGAACTCGCCTTCTTGTTTGACACAAAATATCCATCGCATCGTTGGTCTATTATTATCTTTCCTGTGCCTTAGTTTCTCTCAATCCTAACCTTACTTCCCCCCATTCCACATTCTGCAGGTGTAATCATAAGTTTTACTGGAACTCTATTTTTTATAGACTCCACATGGCTTATTATTCCTACCTTTAACTTTTCATTGTGAATTCTTTCTAAAGAACTCATAACTACCTCAAGAAGATCTTCGTCTAGAGTTCCAAATCCTTCATCTAGGAAGAATAATTCTAATGGTGCTGTTCCTTTTAATTGAATTTGTGCTGATAATGCAAGAGCTAGTGATAAGGATGCTAAGAAGGTTTCCCCTCCAGATAAAGTAGATGCATCTCTTTCTGCCCCACCATTTTTATAATCTCTAATCATAAACTTACCATTTTCATCAACTTCTAAGCCATAATTTCCATGAGTTATTTCCTTTAATCTTTTTGAAGCTTCAATGGAAATGTATTTTAGCTTATTAACAGCAACAAATTCTACAAATCTCTTTCCCTTAAATAATTTTTCTAAGTCACTAAGTAGAGCCAGTTTATGTTCTAATTTAGCCTTTTTATCTAAAAGTTCCTTTTGTTCTTTTAACCTTACTTCCAAATTCTTTAATTCTTCTTCAATTTTAATTTTGTTTTCATTTGCTTCATTATATTCTTTATCCTTTTGCTCCCTTAATAACTTAACTTTTGAATATTCTTCTTCAGTTATTTCTTTATCACCTATTTTGTTAAGTAAACTTTCAATTGTTCCTTTGACTTTTGATAGATTTTCTTTATAGCCATCTATTCTCATCTTGTATTTATTGAGTTCTTCTTTCTCAATCAAGTTATCCCTAACTTCCTCTAAGGATTTGAAGCCCTCACTGTCTATTGCAACTTCTAGCCTTGCTTCCTCTTCCTTCCTTCTCTTATCTAAATCCTTATATTTACTGCTGATATCTATAAGTTTTTCATTGTTTTCTGTAAATTCTTTTTCTATTTTATTTTTAGTCCTTTGAATATTTTCAAATTCTTCATTGATATTTTTTATAATTTCTTGAACTTTGCTAAGTAATAAATTCAAGTCACCTTCTTCATTAACTTTGCTCTTTATTATTAAAAGTTTTTCTTCTTTATTCTTCTCAAATGCAGCTAAATTAGCATCATAACCCGATAGTTTTTCTTTTATTGAAGTAACTTCATAGCGTAGCTTTTCCTTTTTGACCTCTAAATTTTCTATGGCACTTCTATTACTCCTAATATCCTTTGCTAACTTTTCTCTCTCTTTTTCAATTGCTTTAATTTCTTGATTCTTTTCTATAAAATTAATTACTAAAGTCTCTGACTTCAATGAATTTACCTTATCATTTAATATATTTAATTCTTCTGAATTAGTCTTAGTATTCTCTTCTATATCTTTTAATTGACCTCTAATATTTTTTATAACAGCTCTAAGTCCATTTATTTCCTCATTCTTAAGGCTTATACCATTCTTTAAATCATTAATATCTTTTTCTAAAGTTTCTTTTTCCTTCTTATAATTATCCAAAGCTTTTTCTAAGCTTGCAAATTCCTCTTGAAGCTTTTCTAAAGGCTTCTCTTTAAATTCAGTTCCAAGTTTTATTATTTCATTTTCATTTGTCTTTATCTTTTCATCATAATTATTAATTTTAGTTTGACTTTGAACAATACTGTTATTGATTTTCTTTATAGACTCTTCTATTACTCTTATTTGTTCTTCTACAATGCTTATATCCTGAACATCTAAAATTTTTATATTTTCTTTAACGTGATGAGTAGATCCGCATACAGGACATATTTCTTCATCTTTAAGTTCCATTCTAAGAGTATGAGCTATATTTTCCCTCATAATTTCTTTTTGTTTATTTTTGAATTTCTCTAATTCATCTTTACATTTTTTCTCTTCTTCTTGGGCCTTTGTAATTTCAGCCTTTAACTTTTCTATTTCCCCCTTAGAAATATTTATTTCCTTGCTGAACCTATCATAATTCACCCATTTTTGCTCACTTTCCATTACAACTTGCTTTAAGTTTAATAGATCCTTTTGTTCACCTGGTGAATTATTAATTAAAAATTCATACTGCTTTTGTTTTTCTTCTAACTTTTTAGTTTCTCGCTCTATTATTTCCTTTAGATCTTTACCCTTAAGTATAGTCTCATCATTTTCTTTTTCAAGAAGCTTTTTCTTCTCTTCATCCTTAGAAATAATTGTTTTTAAATTATTTATTTTTTCCTCTGCAATTATTCCTTCTTGAACCTTTTCTTTAAGGCTTTCATCTATTTTCATATCATCATAATGCTTTTCATCAGCTTTAACTTTACTAGTCTTTTCTTTAATTTCTTTATCAATTTCAATAAGTTCCTTTTGATTTTTTTCAAGCTTCATCTTAACTTCTTCAATTTGAGCTTTTAGTACCTTTATTTTTTCTTCAATACTATCTACTAGCTTTTTTTGTTCAATTGCATCTTTAATTTTTTCCTCTTGTATCATTAATTGAGGAAGTTTATTTTCCTTATTATCTTTTGCTTTAATCCATAACTCTTCTACATTTTCTTGTTCTTCTTTAATCTTTTGTATTTTTAATTTTAAGTTTTCTAATTCTAATCCATTCTTATTAAAATCTCTTATTGTATTTTCAAAAGCATTAATATATGGAACAACCTTTGCACCAGCTTCTCCTAGCCTTACTTTTTTTATATCTTTATTTATCTCATCTTCTTTTTCTTTTAAATTATCTTCCTTATTCTTATATTCTTTTAACTCTAATTGTAATTTCCACAGTTCCTCATTTTCTTTACAGTTTTTTTCTATCAGGGTTAGCTCACTTTTTAAATTTCTCAAATCATTTTTTAGTGCTTTTAATACCTCTTCTTTTTCCTGTAACTTTTCTTCACTTATGTCACTATAACCACTTAGCTGTCCCATCAAAACATTATTATCTGTTTTTTCCTTATTCATTTGAGAATTAAGTTTTCTAGCTAAATTATCTCCAAACTGCTCTAAATTAAATAATCTTTCAAGCATATCACGACGCTCTTTACCCTCAAGTTTTAAAAATTCACTAAATTTGCCTTGTGGGAGCACAACAGTTCTTGTAAAGTCATCTAAATTAAGACCTATTATTTCTTCAACCATTTTATTTATAGTTTTAACACTATCCGCTAAAACTTCTTCTGAATCTGTTATATCAACTATTTTACATTTTCCTGAATTTATACTTCCATCTTTTTTTCTTCTAAATTCTCTATCTATAGTATATCTTCTAACCTCACTGCCTGATATTTGAAATTCAAAATTTATATTTAATCTGTCACAATTAGTATTTATATAATTAGAACTCTTTCTAGACAAACTACCATATAACGCCAAAGTTATTCCATCTAATATAGTAGATTTCCCACTGCCTGTTGGCCCAAAGATACCAAAGAAGCCTCTATCCGTTAATTTATCAAAGTCTATAGTTTGCTCATCAATAAAACTATTTAACCCCTTAATCTTCAATTTTATTGGTCTCATATGTTTCCCCTTCTTCTTCATTTATAATCGATAAAAGCAATTCCACCACATCTTCCGCTGGTGATGTTCCTCTTTCTTTTGTATAGAAATCTCTAAATATTTCCTCAAAAGACTTTTCGCTTAAAGTAAAAGTAACTTCTTCTTCATCTACACCCTTAATCTTAGGAATAATTTCTATAATATCCTTCTTAAAATCTTTCATTTGCTTTATTTCATCTTCTCTTATATATCTATCAGTTGCTATTTCTAAATAAACAAAACAATCTCTCTCTTTATTTTCTTCACATTTTGATATAGCCTCTTCAATATTTGCACATTTCCAAACCTCAATAGGTTTGTATACTTTTAAATTTACTTCTTCTATGTTACATTCTTCCTTAGGTTTAACCTCAACGATATAGCATTTTTTATTAAAACTTATTTCTTTCTTGTTGTAATGAATCGGCGAACCACAATATCTTGCTCTTTTATCTGTTCCCGGAACTATTTGCGGCTTATGAACATGACCTAAAGCTATATATTGTGCTTCTTCTGGGAAACATTTACCGTCTACTATATAAGTTCCACCTAATTGAATACTTCTTTCGGAACCACCCTCTTCACTTCCCATAGCAAACAAATGAGATATTACTAAATTAATAGTATCTTCTCTATAATGACTTTTTAGTGAATCAAATAAAGAAAATATTTTATCACTATAGGATTTAGCCTTTTCTTCTTCCTCCTCCATATAATCATAAATGACCTCATTTAATCTTTTCTCACTCGGATATGGTACAGTTAAAATAACTGATTTTTCATGATTTATTTCAACTTCAATGAAGCCCTCCCCTGAATCTAAAACCTTATGAATTCCATATTCTCCACAAGGGACAACAGTTTTTGGAGTTCCAACCATAATTATTCCATGATCTCTAGCAAGGGGACCTGCTGCGACTAACCTATCTGGATTATCGTGATTTCCTGCTATGACTAAAGTAAGCCTTTCTCCATTTTTAGATAACCTCTTTAAAGTATCATAAAACATCTTTTCTGCCCTTGCTGGAGGATTTGGCCCATCATAAACATCCCCTGCAATCATAATTAAATCTATATTATTTTCTTCTACTATTCTCACAAAATCAGTTAAAAATTCTTCCTGCTCATCCATCCTGCTTATTCCTTCTAAGTTTTTACCTAGATGCCAATCTGCTGTATGCAATATTCTCAAAATAAACTCCTCCTTTACGACACATATAGATATCCAAATGTGAACTTAGACTTATGTGGTAATCTACCGAAATTCCATACATTTTTGTTCCACAGGACTATGAAATTTTCACTGGAAGGTTCTAAGCACAAGGTTGTGCCCATTTCTGCATGCTCCAAATATAAAATTTTGACAAGCAGTAAATGGTACAACCTTGTACTAAGAACCTTCACAGTTCAATTTCAAATGCCTGTTTCACAAAAATGTATGGAATTTCTAGTATGTAAACACTTTCTGAGTATAAATCAAAGTTATGATTTGGATATCTATAAATAACAACAATTAGGTCTATACTAAAATTTTCTTAAATAACTACTTATAACAACATTATAACCCAATTAAATATATTTTTTCTAATATTCTTTTTCTATCAAATTGTTAGCACATTGAAAAAGCAACTAGACTGCTTTAAAATAAGGTACATTCAAAAAAATAATAGGCTAGAATACTAGTCTATCATTTTCTTGATTGCGCCTTATTTTATTTAAAAAATCACCCTATCCATGCACCATTTGATCCTAATTGGTATCCATCTATTGTTGTATTAGTTATCATAGATCCATCTGCATTACAGTAGTACCAAGTTTCTCCGTCTTTTATCCAACCTGTTGCCATATATCCATTGTTTCTCAAATAATACCAATTACCTCCATCCAATATCCATCCTGTTTTCATAACTCCATTTGTTAGAGATAAATAGACCCATCCTATACTATCTTTTTGCCAGCCTACTTGTGGATCACCAGTTGCATTAACCATGTACCAATTAGTATCCACCTTAGCCCAACCTTGTGTTATAATTTCAGTTGCTGGAATTTCAGAAGTTGATACAATATAAGTTGCATTTGCTTGAGTTGGTAAAATAATTGTATTAGCTCCTATAGTAACACCATCTGATAATTTTATATACTTATCTAGTAAAGGCATATATTTATAGATTACTGCAGCTTTCCCATCTTCTTTATCTATAGGAATAATCGTTGCTAAACTTGATCCTTCTGCTGTTATAATTTCTCCTATATTCTTATCATTTTTAGTTATTGAAGTTATAGAAAGTTTATTTCCATCTGATGCCACTAGCTCCTTAGTTTGTTTAGCTATTGCTCCTTCACCTAAAACTGTACTTACATTAGTTATCAAGTTTATTTCAATAGCTTTTGCTTCTTCTTTTGTTATATTGGCTATTACTACTGGCCTAGTATATGGTATTTTAGGCACACCATTATTACTAATTGTTATACCATTATCATTAGATGTTGTACTTGAATTTGTGCTGGCTCCACTACTACCGCCAGATCCTCCGCCACCACCGCTAGAACTTCCGTTTGATGAAGAATTTGAATTTACATATAATTTAACTGCACTGCTTGTTGTTACATTCCCAATTTCATCTGTTACAATGCAAAGATATTCGCCCTCATCGCTTTTTTCCACATTCTTTATAGTTATAGTTCCATCATTAGCTCCGCTTATGTCACCACCATCATTCAAATCTCTACTATCTTTTTGCCATTGATAAGTAAGTAAACCTGATCCTGTTGCCTCTATGCTAAAACTTGCTGTCTTTCCTTTTATTACAGTTTGACTACTCGGTTGTTTTGTTATAGTAAGTGAGTTCGCATTCTCTGGTGCTGTTACTGTAATAATTGCAATTTCATGTTTGCTCGTATCAACTACTGATGTTGCTGTTATTCTTGCTTCTCCTGCACTCACTCCAGTTATAACTCCATTTTTATCCACGCTTACTATATTAGAGTTATCTGATTCCCATGTTACAGCTGCACCAGTTGTACTACTTGAATTTATTGTTGCTATTAATACATCCGTTTCTCCCACTGTTAAGGTATCTGACGCTTTATTTAGGATTATTGATTCTGCATTATCTGTATCTGTTACAGTTACAGTACATTCCGCAATTTTTCCCCCATCAACTGTTGTTGCTGTTATTACTGCTGTTCCTTTACTTACTCCAGTAACTTTTCCATTTGCATCTACTATTGCTATTGCTGCATTACTTGATTCCCATGTTACATTTTTATTTGTCGCATCACTTGGCAATACAGTTGCAGTTAGTGTTGATGTATCTCCTTTCGCTATATTTAAGCTTTTGGAATCTAAAGTCACTGACGTTACACTTACTGTTGATTTATAAACTGAAGCTATATCCTGATCTTTAAATGCACAATCCTGCCTATCATACCACCCGTTGGTATCCCAAAGCATTGCACAATAGTTATATTCTTTTGCCAATGATACAACCGATTTAAAGAAATCAGCAGTACCTGTTTTTATTGTCTCATCCGCCTTTCGCCTAGCAACTCCGTATTCACCAAAAATAACTCCATATCCTGCTTTCGTAAATTTTTGCATTTCCTCAAATTGTGATTTCATATAATTCCTATCACTATCAGTACCCCAGCTATCCGAATATCCCCACGAGTTGTTCGTTTCATCAGCAATACAGAAAGCAGGCGGCGTGTAATAATGTACTGATACGATTAAATGATTTTGAATCACATCTGTCGGCATAACAAATCTATTATCACATGTGCTATCTATATCAGTATTATACCCAGCAATCAATAGATAACGTATTTTGTTATTCCCTCCAGAACCGCGAACAATATCAACAAATGCCTGATTAATTTCATTCACTTTTGCATAGCGTTGATCTAAAGTCAAACCTGTACCGAATGCATCACCTAATTCCTCGTTAGCAGACTCAAAAATGAGGTGATCTGAATAATTTGCATAATGATTAACAATTTGTGTCCACATAGTCTTGTATTTGTTCATTGTTTCATTTCTAACTGCTTCATCATTAGAGCCAAAATTACTCCACCATCCGCCATCCCAATGGTCATTTATGATTGCATACATATTATTATCTAATACATAACTAATAATTTGGTCAACTCTATCGAAATAAGATTGTGAAATAGTGTACTTACCATCTTTTGACATTAAATTTGACCATGCTACTGGAATGCGGACGGAATTAATGCCACTTGCTTTTAATCCATCTATCATCGCCTTGGTTGTTGTAGGCATCCCCCAAGCTTTTTCATAATCATAAGCAGTCGCATCAGCTGGTAACCATGATGCCGTAGCCTCCATAGTATTGCCCAAATTCCATCCATATCCCATTTCTTGGGTTACTTCAATTGCAGTTTTTTCTGTCTGAGTTGTATTATTGATTGCTGCTTCAGTCTTCACTGTAGGAAATATCGCTATATACGTTAGTATTATTGCCACAACTAACATTTTAGCTAATGCTGATTGATATATATACTGTTTATTATTCATAGTGTTTTCTCCTTTACTTTTACATATTTATTTGTGAAAAAGCTTTAATGTGATTCTTTTAGGCACATTAAAATAAATAACAAGTCCAAAGTTTGCCATGAATATTTTTCATCAAGCAAGGAGGCAAATTGCCCTCAGGCGTTCCCATTTCGAGTATCCACGTTTTAGTTCTCTTACATAATCTTTGTCCAACTACGTACCAACGACATAGTATTTATCAGGAGAATGTAAAGGTTTAAATTTGTATGTATGCTAAATGTATTTGAGAGTCTTTGAAGTTATATATTTAAAATAAAAAGATTAAGGTTAAAACTCAGATGGCTATTAATCTTATAAATTCCTTGTCATCTCCAATAAATCAAGGATATGTTTTGTGTGATAGTTATATAAAATTTATTATTTAATAGATTCATTTCGTTACTCATAATTATCTTAACTCCATTCCTTTACTGAATGCATAAAACATAATGAAATATTCCATTTCCATACCTTAAGTTGAGAATGTATGTATTTAAAATTTCTTTAAAAAAATTATATGTCTTTGCTATCTAAACGTATACTGTAAATATTTCACATACTTTACACTAATAATTAGTGAATTTTAGTTTTAACATTAATAATATAATTTTCTACATTTCGTAATTATTTAGCTAAGCATATTAATTAATTTGAGAATATAATTTTAGGCATAACAAATAGAGGTATTTAACTACTTAATACCTCTATTTCTATACTTTATTCTCAGACTATATCTCCATATACTAATCCTCTCGTACCTGTTGCAACATAAATACGCCCAAATACTCTTGGGTCTCCTGATATTGACCTAATATCACCATATTGATGCTTGTCATCATTGATTCTAATCCACGTAACCCCTTCATCATGTGACCTATGGAATCCATACTCTCCTTTTATAGTTCCACTAGTATAAAGAGTTTTTATCTCACTTCCTTCAGCTGCTTTACCTAGACCAATTCTTTTTATAAAATCTTCTGCTTGTGATACTCTGTTCCCATTAAAAACATTACTTAAACTATCATAGGTAATTTTCCAAAGACCATGTTCCTGCATTGCCATCCATATAACTCCTTCTTTATATGACTCAACTCGAATCTCATAATCCTGCTCATAATCTATTCCAGCAAGGTTTACTTCCGGGAATCCCCATGGTGCTTTTACTTGATGAAAACTTAAGCCCTTATCGATACTTACATAAAATCCTGCTCCATTTATATTTACACTAAATCCGTAAAATATGTTTGAATTCACCCTATCAGACATAACCTTAAAAAGCAATTTATCATCTGAAAGAAGGTTACCATTTGCATCAAATACTTCAGTTTTTCTCCAAGTCTTTCCTAAATCCTGTGTATATACAAGTCTTGATGCATAAATAGGATTGCCAAGTGACCAAAGAATAGTTTGTCCATCTGCTGATATAGATGTCCAGCCAGAAGTGACATTTGGCATCTTTAAATATTTAATTAATTTATCTATATCTTCTGTAAGGCCAACTGGATCACTTAGTTGTTCCCAAGTAATGCCTTGATCAAAGGATGCTATAATCCCACCCTTTGTCTTTCCAGTCCAATTTCCTCTTGGTGCAACCACTATAAGATTAGGATTACAATCTGGATAATCTGCATTCATAGCTGTTATCCATCTGTCTTTGTTGTGGTTTGCAAATGTATTTTCTACTGGCTTATCAAGGTCAGTAAATACAAAGCCTCCATAATCACCAATAATGTCAATTAATTTAACATCACCTAAAGGTGGAGAATATATATTTAAGTGAACAGTTTCTTCCACTCCCTTATTACAGCATGCCCAAGTAACAGATTTATCTTCATCTGCTTTTGTCAAATCTTTTGTCATAAATATACCTGCACCTGTATTAAATAGGGCTATATTACTATCAAATGGATTTATTTTTAAATCAGACATCCAATGTATAAGCGAAATATTACCATTATATTCAGGTTTTTGATAAGAAACATTAAAATCAATCTTTCCTATACTAAGACCTGACATTATTGGCTTCCAAGTTAATCCATAATCTGTAGATCTATAGATAGTATCTGGTGCTGCCCCTATTGTAGAACATATTAAAGTTCCTTCAATTTGTGGATCTGCACTTATTCCTCCAATACCATAACCTAACCTTCTGCCAGGAGCTTTTGGATCATTATAATTCGGTTCTATTATATTTTGAGGAGTAATATCTAAAGCTTCAAGCACTTCACCATTATTATCAAGCGCAAAACGATAAAGAGCACCGTCATAACATTTTCCCAAATCACAGCCATAAGTATTCCAATTTGACCATCCTATATTATATGCAGCATATGATATATATAAATATTTACCAATAAATTCTGCACGTTGGCCAACATACCCTGGATGATCATTTGGACCACCAATAATAGGTGAAGGTTCTCCTTTTAATTGCTTAAATGTTTCTCCTCCATCATTGCTTATATAAACACTTTGCCCACGAACATTATCATCAGGTGAGCCCTGCTCTCCATTTGTAGAGACTATAATCCTTCTTGAAGCACTGTTATTTTCACCACTAGATGAATCAATTTCTACAAAGGCTATATTCCCTTCTGTTTCTTTGCCTGGATAGGCAACATTAAGTTTTGTCCATCTCTTACATCTATCTACTGTTTTCCATAGCCCATGCTTCATAGTCCCCATGTATAAAATGTTTGAATTGTTTGGATCAACAACAAGTCTTTCTCCAGTGGATCTACCTGAAGCATTTCCATGAATTCCAGCTGTGTTTCCTTTTTCATCAATAATAGGTGTATCAAAGTATACAAAGTTAGCTCCATAATCATCGGAAAAAGCAATCTTATACGTCGGATAACTTCCAACCATTGAGTATATATAACTAGGATTTTGTTTATCAAGAGCAATAGCTAGAGGATAAGTTTCCCAAACATTAGAATCTGTTACATGATCCACTAGTGATATCCAACATTCTTTATTAAAATCGAATCTATAAATCCCCCCAATATCAGTTCTACAATACAAAATATTGGGTACTGAAGGGTGAAAGACAAAGCCTGTAACAAATCCACCTCCTGGTACTGAAATATGTTTATATATATATTTAATGCTTTCATTATGATTATTTGCATGTAAACAATTTTCTAATTTTTCATTAAGCATAATATGCCTCCTTTATTCTTAAATTTACTCAAAATTAGTTAAAATATCATGAACAAAAAAGATATAGCATATATACTTAGAATATCTAATTTTATTAATCTAACTAGTAAAACGCGTTATCTTAGTATATAGGATAATTCTTTTCTGCTCTTACAAATAGAGGAATCTCATCAATCTGTGCCTCAACATTGATTGTTTGTCCGCCTTCTATCATTTCATTTGATTTTGCATTTCTCCAATGTTGATTTTTAGGAAGATACACTTCTCTACTTCTTTGGCCTAATTCAAATATAGGTGCTACTAAAATATCAGGACCAAACATGTATTGTGTATCTGTAGTCCAACAATTAGAATCCTCAGGAAATTCATAAAACATAGTTCGCATAACTGGTGTTCCATTTTCATGAGCTTCTGCCATGCAACTTCTTATATATGGACGTAACCTTTCTCTCATTTCAATATAGCCTTTCATAATCTCATAGTTTTCCTCACCGTAACTCCAAATTTCATTAGGACTTCCAGTCATCATTTGAGCTACACCATCAATAACTGCTTGTTCTGGTTCAATGTGAGGAACACGCTCTCCATGAAGGCGAAATACAGGTGAAAATACGCCAAAAGCAAACCAACGAAGTAATAATTCATGGAAGTTCTTATCTTCTACATATCCTCCTAAAAATCCTCCAATATCAGTTGTCCACCATGGAATACCAGCAATGCCCATGTTAAGTCCAATTTGTAATTGCTCTCTCATAGCTTTAAAGGTTGAAGAAACATCTCCCGACCATATAAGTGCACCATATCTTTGACTTCCAGCCCAAGCAGAACGTACCAGATTGCATATATTTTTCTGGCCTTCCGCTGTCATTCCATCATAATAGCCCTTAGCGTACATAGCAGGATATATGTTAGAGCATTGCAGCGCTGAGCCTTGATAATATCTATAAAGATCAAAGTCATAAGGTCCAAATTCTGGTTCAGCTTCATCTAACCAGAATATACGAACTCCCTTGTCATAATAATTCTTTTTACAAACCTGCCATACATAATCTCTTGCCTCAGGGTGTGTAGCATCAAAAAATACAGTTTCACCCATCCAATTCATATTTATATTCATTCCTCTATCAGCAGATATTAAATATCCTTCACTGGCCATTTTTGTATAATTCTCAGATCTACTATCAACAGTTGGCCATACAGAAACCATAAGTTCAATACCAAGTTCTTTTAACTCAGCTATCATTGCATCAGGATTTGGCCAATCTCTTGGTTCAAATTTAAAATCTCCTTGCTTTGTCCAATGGAAAAAATCAATTACAATAACATCAACCGGAATACCACGACGTTTATATTCTCTGGCTACATTAAGCAGTTCTTCCTGATTACGATATCTAAGCTTACATTGCCAAAATCCCAATCCATATTCAGGCATCATTGGAGCTTTTCCTACTACACTTGCATATTGCTCTTCTATCTGAGCAGGTGTTTTACCAGCTGTAATGAAATAATCCATCTTTTTTGTACTCTTTGCAACCCATTCAGTACGGTTTGTGCCAAAAGTCACTGTTCCAATAGCAGGGTTATTCCACAACAATCCATAACCACGGCTTGACATCATAAAAGGTACACTTGCTTGACAATTACGATGTGCTAATTCTAAAGTAGCGCCCTTTTTATTTAAAATCTTTTCTTGGTATTGACCAAGTCCAAAGATTTTCTCATCTTCGTATGCTTCAAAACGAAGTGTTAGCATATAATCGCTGGTACCAGTGATAGGTTTTAATTCTCTCCCCTCAATACGAAGTGGAACACAATATCTATCAATACGATTTCTATCCCTCCAATACTCTTCAGTAAGTATTTTTCCATCGCTATTCTTAAAAGTAAGCCATTCCTCTCCATTGAAGGATGCAATAATTTCTCCATTTTGGATTGAAGCTACTTGAGTCTTTTGAGCATGCTTCTCCTTATAAGCTTCCTTAATCCAAGGTTCAACTAATTCAACATCCTCTATTACAATTTTAGCTGAAGAAACTTCTGGTGTATCAATTAGTGCCCAATCATTAGTATCCATAACTGCTTCTTTTGTCATACGAACACGTAATGAATTCTCTCCCCATGGTTCTATCCATATAGTCTCTGAACCTAATCTTCCAATTAAACGATTTCCATCTTTAATAAACTTCATTGTTAATCCTCCCATGCTTCATATTTTTTATATAACAACTTAAATTAATTTTATTCACTCTTATAAACTTTAGAAACCAAACATTTTAAATTAGCAGTTGCAGTTTTGTATACATTTCTTATAATTGTATTATATTAAGAATTTCTCCCGAATACTTTAAGTAAATTACTGATTACTAACACAATATTGTTAAAAATATATTTCTGATGATATAAATATAAAACAAATCCATCTTATTTCGACTGACCATCTCATAAGTTTAGATCTTAAATTGGATATCTATAAATCTTTAATGAAAAGGGGTAATAAATTGAAATCAAAAATATTACTGAAAGAGAAAGCTGTTCATGGAACAGCTCTAATACCTATTGCAATCCATCATCTATGCTATCCTACTAACATGGAAGAGTTTTTTTACTTACACTGGCATTACGAATTTGAATTTATTTGTGTAATAAAAGGAGCAATCATATACACAATTGAAGATGAAGATTATTGTGTTATGGCAGGAGAAGGCTTATTTGTTAATTCGAATCAGCTTCATTCTGCTAGATCTTATAATAAAATGCCATGTGAAGCCTGTGTGGTATTGTTCCATCCAAATCTATTCGACAACAATAAACAAGCTTCTGCATATTCAAAATTTGTTTATCCTATTTTAAATGGTGAAATAAAATTTGAGAATTATTTTGCATGCAAAGAAAAATGGCAGAAATCAGTTATGAAATTAATTGAAGAAATAGATGCCTTAAGGAATGAAAATTTATCTGACAATGAATTATTATTAAAAAGCAAACTCTTTGAGCTATGGCATTTATGTTATAAAAATTCAGTAACTTTAACGCTTGAATGTAGAAAAAATAAAAACTATAAACTAGAAAGAATTCAGCCTGTTTTGAATTACATTCATGAAAATTACAAAGAAGAAATATCCTTAACAGCCTTAGCAAAAATCCTTCCTATGAGTGAAGGACAATTCTGCCACACTTTTAAGGAAGTCATGAATATATCACCCATTTCCTATGTTATACGCTACAGAATATTACAGAGCTGTACCTTACTCACTGAAACTGACTGGAAAATAGCTGACATCGCAAAAACTGTTGGCTTTAATAATATAAGCTATTTCAATAGAGAATTCATAAAATCAATCAGATGCTCACCTAGTAGATATAGGGTTGAAAGATAATATGGCCGCTTAATATATTGTGCTAAATTAAAATTTGATTGTATATTATTATTCTCATTGCAAATAATATGCTTATTATATTTTATTGTTGTAATGGTATTTTTTAATTTGTATACTATCTATATTTATGTAAGGCACAACCAATAATGTACTGTAAAGGGGTTTAATATGAAAAGATCATATAAATTATTATTTATTTTAATTACTATTATTATCTGCATTGAAATAATAGTAGGATGTAGTTTAAATATTAGTAATATTGTGATGTCAACTAATCCTCCAGTAAAAGATAGACTACAGGCAATAAAGGAAAAAGGAGTACTAACTCTAGCTTCATCAAATGATAAACCTTATGCATATATAGATCCTGATACAAATAAGATTAGAGGAATAGATGGTGAAATTATAACAGAAGCTGCGAAACGTCTTGGAATTAATAACGTGCAATTAAAGGAAGTCCCTTTTTCCAATTTATTAAATGCATTAAATAGTGATGATACCATAGATATAGCAAGTGATGGAATATACATTACTGATGATCGTCAAAAACAAGCACTATTTACAATTCCGTTTTATAAAAGTTCAGAAGTTATTATTACTCCAAAAGTTTCAAAAATTAATTTTAAGGAAGATCTGGCAAATGCAGTTGTAGGCGCGCAAAATGGAACACTTTCATTGATGTTAGCTAAAACGTGGCAAGAAAAAGGTTTACTGAAAGAAATTCAGATATTTGAAACTAAATCCGAATTAATAGACGCAGTAAATACTGGCAAAGTAGATGCAGGTATAATTGACAATATTTCTATTGCCTACCAAATACCGCATGAAAAAACTCTTTATTTAAAAATAATAAAGCCATACGCCCCAGAAATATCTGGACTTATAGCAGCAGCGGTTCGAAAAAGTGATACTACGTTATTGAATGCGATAAATGAGAAAATTTATGAAATGAAAATAGATAAAACAATTAAGAACATTCTTGAAAAGTATGGACTTGAAGATAATTATTTAGCATGAGAAATTTATTTCTCATGCTTAAAATTAGAACCTTTATAAAACTCCATTATATAGTCAATACCACCATCAATATCATTGGCTTCTTTCAATGCATTAGGAGAGAGCATTTTTTTCAACCCTTCCTTATCTTTATTCTCTAAAGCCTCTATGATATTTTGAAACCGTGTATCCGCAATTTCATTATCGTTGCTGGCATTTAACTCAGACAGTCTCTCTCTTAGCATAGAAGATCTGACAGAGCTACACGATAATAGACCTAAAGAAAGTGCTATTATGGTTATAAATAATATTAATCTCTTAATATTCATGATTTTCTCATTTTTAATTAGATTTTATTTTACTTGAAGCTCTGTAGTAATTCCAATGTCAGGCTTTGATACTACTACACCACACAAGATTATGCAATAACTTAGCAATATGGTTTTCAGTGTCAAATGTCAACGTTGACGTACCACTATATTTGGGAGTATACCCAATTTGATATCCATTGAGAATAAAATTCTGTTACTATTTTATAAGCTATTTCTATTTTTGATTTTTCGCCTTTTTCACAATACTCAATAGGTAATGAAACACATCATGTATGGACGCAATAGTTTTGACTTGTTGAAATCAAAACTATTGCTATATGAGGCATAATGCTATTAAATCAACTAACTTCGGAAAGAACCGGTCTACCGTTTACGTTCCATTACTACACATACCCATATTCTTATATTGTTCATCAACTACTACTGAAATAAGAAAGGCCACTAGTTACTCATTACGTTCTTTTAAATGTTCAGAAAATTTCTCCAAATATTCCTTTAATCTTGTTGGATTATTTGAAAAATCAGCTATGCCAAATAAATTTCCTTTCTTACTAACAGCATATGCACCATCAAGCAAACTCTGTGATTCTGGAATTTGAATTTGTTTATTTCTAAAAAAGAACCAACAACATTCTGCCTCTACGTATTGTTCACTAAGTATAGGAATTTGACAACTATCTCTAAACAAGCCTATTCTCTTCACAAAACTTTCTTCTGCCAATTTCTTTGCTTGTTCAAATGTAATTTCTTGAATATATTCACTCATTTCTATTTTCCTCCTAAATCAAGTGTAAGATTTGGATTGAGTTCCACAACTTTTCCTATCTGAGAATCAATAAAATATATCTCTCCATCTTTATTGACAACATTTATTACATGCTGTATCCCCCCTTGTTGAATTACAACAACACGTGATTCAACACTTCCATATTCTATCATTTTTTCTTTAACCTGTTCTACTGTTAAATCGTCAGTAAATCCAAATGGAGCAGATATTAAAGCACTTATAAACCCGGACATTAATACAATATATTCTCCATCAGAAAACAAATTTTTAAGTAAATCAATTGTTCATTCTGATAGATTTTCTTGGAACTATGTATCTGTAATTCCAGAAAATATACTCTATTATGTTTCTATGAGCTTACGTAAATATACCCTTATACTATTATTAGTTTCATTTATTTTAGGGTTAATTTTAACCTTCTATCTTACTCGGAAAAACTACAAACAAATTTCAAACATTATATCCATAATCGATTCAGCTAAGAATAATCAAGCTATTCCTGAGATAAATAACAATACAAAAAATGAATTTAGTTATATTATAATTGAACTATTCCTTAACAACTCCTTGCAATAATGTTTCTGTTGAAGATGAAATTAGATACACTAAAACCTATCTGGATATTCAAATGATAAGATATGCAGATAAATTTGATGTAATATGGGTTTATAAAGAAAATGTAAAACCCATTTCTACAATTAAGTTATTAATACAGCCACTAGTTGAAAATTGCATATATCATGGCATTAATAATAAAGAAGGAAAAAGTAAGATTAAAATTAAAATATCCAGTGACGATGATCTGCTAACACTTGTAATTATTGATAATGGTATTGGAATTAATAGCGAAAACCTAAAAGTCATAAAAGACAAGCTAGATTTAGACGGTGAACACTCAAATCATATTGGCTTGTTTAATACAAACAAACGCCTTAAGTTAACCTATGGAAATAATTTTGTTCTCCATATAAATAGCAAATTAGGGCTTGGCACCGTAATTTATATTAGAATACCTATATCATCTTAATAAAGATTAGAAGTTATATTAGTTGATAACTTCTAATCTTTGGAACCCCTCCTTCACATACCCACAATAGAAGTAACTTACCTTCTTGCTTTACCAGAAATATGCTCAATACTTATTTTTATTACTTTTGTTTTTGTACTTGAATTTGCAATGTATGCCTTTCCCTTTTCTATGTAATCTGTTGAATATTTATTTAACAACTCTAAAAGAACTGCATTTTTTTCATTATTAAAAACTTCATTTGCAACTCCAAATATTATTACACTCTCATAATTTGTACTAAACTTATCTGGCAAAATACAAGTTTGTCCAACCACACTAAAGGATACTTTATTATTGTGCATTAAGTTATCTAATTTGTATCCATTTAAAGCACAATGAAAGTATATTGAATTATTTATATACACATAACTTACTGGTACTCCATATGGATATCCATTTTCACCTACTGTTGATAAAATACCATAATTACAATTTTTCAATAGTTCTATTGCTTCTGTAGTCTCAAGTTCCCTGTCTTTTCTTCTCATTTCCTTAAACATAGTCATCCCATCCTTTTTTATATAATTAATTCCTAATATTTATTATGTACTATTATATTATGGTTGAATTTATTTACAAGTTTAAATTATTTTTATATGTCTAAATAATTTTCTAAGTTGTTTCATTTTTCATAATTTTATGTTATTATATCAATAATAATTATCCTTTGATATCTACTCTTTTTAATAAATTAGTTTTAATATATGAAATTTTATTGGCTATATATTATTTAAAATTAACTTCTAATAAAATATATAAGATAGGAGGCGCTTATTATATATGATTAAACCTTTATTTTTAGCTCATGGTTCACCAATGATGGCCATTGAAGAAAGTGTATATACTGAATTTTTAAATAGCCTTGGACACTCTATTACGCCAAAAGCCATAGTTGTATTTACTTCACATTGGACTACTGAAGTACTTACTATCTCTGCTTCAGATTCTACGTATGATACAATATATGATTTTTATGGATTTCCTGAAGAACTTTATAGGGTTAAATATCCTGCAAAAGGTTCCAGTGTAATTGCTGCAAAAGTTCAAGATAAATTAACTAGTGTGGGCATTAAAGTAAGAACCGATTTAATCAGAGGCTTAGACCATGGAACTTGGACACTTTTACAGCATCTTTATCCTAAAGCTAACATACCAATTGTTCAAGTTTCTATAAATTATACATTACCTATTGAAGAACAAATTAAAATAGGTAATGCTCTTAAAGGCCTTGATCAAGAAGATATTTTAATTATTGGCAGTGGAAATACAATTCACAATTTACGATTACTTGATTATAATAAAACAACTCCCGATCCTTGGGCAAAAGAATTTGATGATTGGTTAATTACTAAAATAGAAACAAATGATTTAAAGTCACTTTATAATTATAAAAAATCTGCTCCTCACACCGATTTAGTATTTCCAACCCCTGATCATTTTGTTCCATTATTTATAACATTAGGCAGCAGTTCAGATTTAAAACCTAAAGTTATATTTAGAAATTATCTATTTGGAAATTTGAGTTACCTCTGTTTTGAATTTTAGAAATATTAACGCATTAATATGATACAAAAAGCTTAACTATTTTTAGTTAGGCTTTTATTTTGTATGATTATATTACATTATAATGAAATATAATCATATTATGGTGTAAATTAACTAAATATTAATGTATAATAAAAATGTATTTTTTATTATAACTGCTTTACACAAGCAGTCATTAAAATTAATTAAAGGGGGTATTTTAATGGCAATTGTAGAAGTTGTTAAATATAATGGTGGCCCAGATGTTTTTGCTTGGAAATATCCAAGCGAAGAACTTGGAACTTGGACTCAACTTATTGTTAACGAATCTCAAGAAGCTATTTTATTTAAGGGTGGTCAAGCACTTGATTTATTCCCAAGTGGAAGACATACTCTTCAAACTGCCAACATTCCGATTTTAAATAAAATCGTTAATCTTCCGTTTGGCGGAAGATCACCATTTACAGCAGAGATCTGGTATATAAATAAAGTTCATTCATTAGATATTAAATGGGGTACCGCTACACCCATTCAATTACAAGATCCAAAATATAAAGTTTTTTTACCAGTGCGTTCCTTTGGACAATTTGGAATTCAAATAGAGGATTCAAGAAAATTTTTGATTAAATTAGTAGGTACTCTATCTATGCTTGATAAGGATAGTCTTGTTAAATACTTTAGAGGCTTGTATTTAACCAAAGTAAAAGATGCTATATCATCATACTTAGTTCATAAACAAGTAAGTGTTTTAGATATAAACGCTTATCTTGAAGATCTCTCTGAGCAATTGCACGAAAAAATGGTACCTGTTTTATCAGAATATGGTATTAAGTTAATTAATTTTTATGTTAATGACATAAACGTTCCAGAAGACGATAACGCTGTCATAAAACTAAAAGCCGCACTTGCTAAACGTGCTGAAATGGATATAGTTGGTTATAATTATGTTCAGGAGCGTTCTTTTGATACAATGGAAGGTGCTGCTACAAACCCAAGTTCCGGGCAATCAGGATTTATGGGAGCTGGACTTGGACTGGGCATGGGAATTGGACTTGGAAACGGGTTTGGAAGTCAAATGAGTATATTAACTCAAAATATGGACACTAAATCAGCAAAGAAAATTTGTCAAAATTGCGGTGCTGAAATGGACATGGAAAAACACTTTTGCAGTGACTGCGGATTTGATACAAACAAAAAGAATAATAATAAAAAACGTGGAACAGTTAATTGCAGCAATTGTGGTGCTACATATTCTGTAAATGCTAAATTTTGCCCTGAGTGTGGTGACAAATATAATCCTTGTCGTAAATGTGGAGCAGCTTTAAAAGAAGGCTCAGATGTATGTCCTGAATGCGGCAGTACAAAACCAAGACTTTGTAACAATTGCGGACATGAAATAGAAAATGAAAATGCTAAATTTTGTCCTGAATGTGGAACTTCTTTAGTTAAAAAATGTTCAGGCTGTGGCACAGAAATAAAAGGTTCTCCAAAGTTTTGTCCTGAATGCGGAAATAAACTATAATTCCCAAAATTAAATAAGGTGGTGTAATTATGAGCCATAAAGCAAGCTCTCTCGCAACTTTAGGAATTGGCTTAATCGTTTTTATTGTTACCTTAATCGTATTTTTATTGGGGTATACAAATCATTCAAAGGAAACTATAGATTGGCTTGGTTTAATTTTTATTCTAATTTCAGAAGTCGCCTTGTTTGGAGGTACTACTGTTATATTAGAAAAAAAATATCCAAGCAGCCAAATGCTATTGGTATCTGGAATTATATCAACCCTTTCCATTTACTGGATTGTAACATCTATACTTTCAGTTTTTAACCAAAATATATTTGGAAATAATATCCGAGGCTTTGCTACCACTCAAATTATTATTCTTGCAATTGCTTTAATTATTTCGATTGCATTATATGCTATCGGTATGAATGTTAATGAGCAAGATTCTAAACTTAATCACTCTAGATTAATAATGAAAGATTGTGAAAGCCTTGTCTTTACACTAAAATCCAATGTTAGTTTTAGTGAATATTCATCACTGCTTAGCAATATTTATGAAGAAATAAAATACAGTGATAAAACAAAATCAATTGAAAATGAAGAAACTATATATAATAAAATAGAATACCTTAAAGAACTTTTGTCAAACACTGAGATGAAACCTAACGTAGAAGATATCTCAACAATTGTTGATGAAATAGTTTTGCTTATTAAAGAACGTAATCTATCAGTACTACGATTAAATCAAGGAGGATTCTAAATATGAATATTCAGCAAACTTCTCGTTCAGCAATTGTAGTGCACAGAATAATGGGCGTCTTAGCAAGTGTAGTTGGTTATTTTGTTGATTTTATATTTGGTATTACACTGTTATTTGGTAAATTAAAAAATGCAGCTTCAATAATATTATTACTTATATTTCTCGTTATAGGAACATTACTAATTGTATATGGAATTAAAACCAAAAAAAGAATACAAAGATTTAAGAAATATGTAAGTATAATGTCACTAGAAAATGAGACTTCATTAGAAAACATTGCAAATTCTTGTTCACAATCCCTAGACTTTGTAACTAAAGATTTGCAGATAATGATTAACCAAAAATTTTTTATTAATGCGTATATAGATAAAAATACCAATGCAATTATTCTCGAAAGAAAATATGCAACATATACACAAGATACAGTGAAAAAGGCTGATACAGTAGAATCTAATAAATCTAAGGCTGTTACCTGTAAAAACTGCGGTGCCTCAAATAATATCACTATAGGTACGGTTGCCGAATGCGAATTCTGCGGATCAGCTATAAATTCTTAATAAAAGGTAAAGGAAGAGAGCTTGATGAATAGCAATTTACAGAACAACTTTCAAAATTGTGAAACTTTAATTAGAAATCCAAAACCTGAATGGTGGTTATCCTGGCCAGCTATTGTAATAGCTTTTATTGTATTTTGGCCAATAGGCTTATTTTTGATATGGAAAAGGACTTCTATTGATAAAAAAGCAGCTTTACTTTCTGGAAAAACTATTGGCATATTAGGTTGGGTAAGTTTATCTATTGCATTCATTGGATTTTTTGTAAGTATTTCTGATGGAATTAAGAGCGACGACATTTCTACAATAATATTTTTTCTTTTAGCTGGAGCAGGTCTTATTGCCTTAGGGAAAAAGATAAAAAATAATGCAGATAAATCAAAAAAATATATTTCAATTATCGTTAATGATGGAGTCATAGATATAGATAACATTGCCGCAACAATTCCAACATCATATGAAAATGCCAAAAAAGACTTGCAGAAGATGATTAATAAAGGCTTTTTTGAAGGTGCCTATATTAATGAATCAGAAAGACAGATAGTATTACCTAAAAAACATCAAGATCCTTTATATGATCAATCCAATAATGTTGAAGAAAATACTAGAATGCAATTTGTAACCTGCAAAGGCTGTGGTGCACAAAACAGCATTGTTGCTGGAACTGTCGGCGAATGCGAATTTTGCGGTTCTAAAATTGAAGCATAACAAATATAAAAAAATAACGAGATTAGCTAATATATTTCCAGCTAATCTCGTTATTTTTATTTATCAGAAATTATTGCTTATAATTTCATAATTTAATACAAAGCCTTTGCTACTTATATGGCATGTTCCTTATTTGGACTAATTACCATGTAACCCCATAATTTATATGTTCATCTATACTTTAGCTAGTCCAATTTTATTAATTCTTCTACAATTTGTTTTATCTTTTCATCCTTATTTTTCATGCTATTTATTTTCTTAAATTTTTTCTTTAGATTCTTCTTTAATTTTTCTATAAATTCAATGGTAAATGGTAAATATTTTTCTTTTTCTTTCACATATTCTTTTGAAAAAAACTCCCTACTTAAGGCTACTGAAAATAATATTAACATTACACAGTTATCTTTTATCATAATTTTTATTTTTTTATTATTGTCCAGTTTCTTAAAATCATCTATAACATTAACAGTAAAATTCATAAGTTTATTTACTATGGAGTCTAACTTATAACGTCCTGCAAGTTGAGACATCACAGTAATATGATTATTAACCAAGTCTTCTTTTACATCTTGTATGTCATCCGCAAGCTGCAAAAGAACTCCATACCCTATACAAAACTCTAATTCTTCAGGCGTCAATTCTCCATTTACAAGATAACCATCTACAAGTACTGATGAACCACCCTTTTCAATTGATATTCCAAGAATGTCCCTTTCATAAGGAATTGTTATTTCATCTTGCTGATTTAAACTCATAACTTGGCCATTTTGTATTTCCATCAAACTCTCATATACTTTAGGATAATTTTGTCTATTAAAAATCTCTTCAATATTTTCAACTAATTTATATACTTTTCTTTCATGTTCATTTTTAGGATCTATATTCTTACCTTCTAGCCTTTCATATAACCTATTATTAAACTGCTCTTTATCCTTAATATCAACTTCAGCATTATCTAAATAGTTATCTGTATAAGGATACAGCATACTATAACCAAAAATAGCTTTAGAAAGCTCTATTTTCTCTCCTTTTATTGCTTGAAGAATATTAATAATCCACACATTTCTCATAGCTTGACCAATATCGTTTGTAGTGATTTTCTCATCAAATTTCTTAGCTTCCTTTATAAACTCTTTAGTAATCTTAAAAAAATTATTTTTTAATTCATCTTCAAAATCAATATCAAAAATATATCCATTCCTTAAAAAATCATTTATAATTTCATTTAAATTATCATTCCATACTTTTAAATCTTCCTCATTTTCAAATGCATATATGTGATCAACAAGCTTATCTATTAAATTATCAAATCTCTTTTCTCTAATCTTCTTTTCACTAAAACTAATTTCCTTTTTATAAAGCTGAAAATAACTATTACTATTCCACCATTTTTCTCTAAATAAATTATAGCAATTACTTGGATTTCGATTTTTAATTTTTCCCCTAATATTCATGAATCACCTCATAACATTTTTTGTAATTTTAATCACTATGAAAGATATTTTGTTTGTTGCATATATTTCCAAATCCTTAATCTAAGGCACTATCAAAAAAATAACAAGTCAGTATGCTAGTCTATTTTGCGTCATACTGCGTCGCTAAGTCTCACTAATAGGCCCGCTATGAGCAAGCCTTAGCTTCTTGTCTGACACAAAATATACGTCGCATCTTTGACTTGTTATTTTCTTTCTAGTGCCTAATTATATAATTAAGAAACCATGAAATTTAATATATTCATGATTTCTTTCATAATCCTTATAATAAATTGTAGTGCATAATTTTAAAAATATGAATAAATTCTTTACACTGGAATCTATTTATCTTCATCCAACATTTCTTCTACTTCCTCAATACTTAATCCTGTTGCCTCTGCAATTTCATCTGCATCCTCAAATCCCATTAAGTCATGCGCTAAAGAAATCATCAGTTTTTTCACATTTTCTTCGACTCTTGGAGGTAAATCTGACATATCCGTTAAATTTTCTGTTAAATCAAAATATTCTTCTTCGTACTCCTCTTCTTCTCCCAATTCAAAAAGCTTCCTTTTTTTAGCCTTTTCTCTATCAAATTCATTAAGATAGACTAATTTGCTATTGTTTACTTCTAAATCTTCATCTGAAAATACGGCTATACCTTCATTTTCTAATAATTGAGCTGTTATTCCCTTACCTTTAATTTTATTTCCCGTAAAGGTACCATCATATACAAAATTAGCTCCACAAGAAGGACTGCCCTCTTTTAATATGGCTCTAGTAGCACCAAGTTCTTTAGCAATTTTTAGTGTTTCATAAGCTCCTTTTAAAAACTGCTCAGTCACATCTTCTCCTTGGTCACTTAATGCCTTTCCATTGCCTTCTATAACTTGACTTGCTGTATTATTTAATTCAACAGGATTTCTTGGTGTTGGTAATCCACCTAATTGCTCTGGACATACTAATAAGGCTTTTCCTTCCCTTAGCAGCTTTAAACACCTTTCATTCTTATTATCATTTCCATTATACTTACAATTTATTCCACATAAACATGCACTTATTATGTACATAAAACCACCCCACTTATTCAGTTAACAGTTTACAGTTTACAGTGCACAGTTATGGAACAAAACTCACTTGGAAAGTTCATGTTTCCCAAATTGTTAACTGTGCATTGTTAACTGTTAACTGTATTAAGCCTTCAGCTCTACCATTGTAACTCCATCTCCACCTTCACCATAAGCACCTAGCCTATAAGCTTTTACATGAGGATGTCTTTTAAGCATATCATTTATAGCTTTCCTAAGGATTCCTGTGCCTTTACCATGAACTATGGTTACTTCTCCTAAATTAGCCATGTACGCATCATCTAAATATTTATCTGCTTTATAACAAGCCTCTTCAGCATCTAATCCTCTTAAATCTACTCTTGATTCTACATTGCTTAAATTAAGTTTTACTTCTCTTTTTCTTCTTACCTTTTCTACTTTAGTAACTTGAGTTTTTCTCAAATCCTTAAGCTTAACATTAATTTTCATAATTCCAGCTTCAACCTGAACTTCTCCTCTATTGTCTGGCATAGAAATAATGATTACTCTTTGATTTAATGATGGCAGAAAAGCTTCCATTCCCAAAGTTACTTTTGCTATAGCTTCTCCTTCATTTTCTTTCATATTATGAATGCCTTTTTCTTTTTCTTCCAAACTTACTTTTAATTTTTTGCGTTCTTCTTCAAGTCTTTGTCTTCCACCACTTGATATTCCAAGCTTCTCTAGTTCCCTCATTGCTTTTAAAATTTCATCCGCTTCATCTTTAGCATTTGAAATTAGTTCTTTTGCCTCACGCCTTGCATCCATATATGCCTTTTCTCTAGTTTTATCTAGCTTTTCAAGCTTTTCTTCATACTTTTTCTTAAGCTCTTCTGTGTCTTTTTTAAGCATTTTAGCTTCCCTTGCTTCTTGTTTGGCAATAATACTCTTTTCTTGAAGCTCTCTGATTAAATTTTCAAATTGAAGATTTTCTTCTGAAATATATTCTTTTGCTCTTTTAATTACGCCTTCTACAAGACCTAATCTCTTGGATATTTCAAAAGCATTAGACTTTCCAGGTACTCCAATTAATAATCTGTAAGTTGGTCTTAAAGTCTCTATATCAAATTCAACTGAAGCATTTTCAACACCATCTGTTTTTATAGCATATGCTTTAAGTTCACTATAATGAGTAGTTGCAATTAATTTTGCCCCTCTATTTTCTAATGTTTCCAATATGGATACAGCTAGTGCAGCGCCTTCTGTGGGGTCTGTACCTGCTCCAAGTTCATCAAATAATACTAAAGACTTATCATCTACATGTTTCATAATCTCTACAATATTAGTCATATGAGATGAAAAGGTAGATAAACTCTGCTCAATGCTTTGTTCATCACCTATATCTGCAAAAACTTCTGTAAAGAAAGCTATAGCCGAATTATCCCTAGCAGGAATTAAAAGTCCGCTTAGTCCCATAATATGAAGCAAACCAACAGTTTTTATAGTAACAGTTTTTCCTCCTGTATTAGGTCCTGTTATCATTAAAGTTGTAAACTCTTTTCCTAAATAAATATCAGATGGTACTACTTTATCATCTTCAATTAAAGGATGTCTTCCTGACAATATGCTGAAGGTTCCATCTTCTGTAACTATTGGTTTTATTGCATTTAAGGCAGAAGCATACTTTGCTTTTGCAAATATAAAGTCAAGTTCAATTAACACTTTTAAATTGCTCAAGCATTGCTCTGCATTCATTTTAACTTTTAAGGAAAGGTCTGAAAGTATTCTTTCTATTTCAGCTTTTTCTTTTAGAACTAATTCTCTTATTTCATTATTCAAATTAACTAAACTCATAGGTTCAATAAAAAATGTTGCACCAGTTGAACTTTGATCATGCACAAGTCCTGGAACTTGACTTTTATATTCTGACTTTACAGGAATTACATACCGATCTCCCCTCATAGTATATAAATCATCTTGCAAATATTTCGAATTGCTCTTTACTATAGAACTTATTTTTTCTCTAACTGAAGAATTCTTTTCTTTGAGACTTCTTCGTATATTGTATAATGTTTGGCTAGCTTTATCGCTAATTTCATCTTCTGAAACTATAGCCCTTTCAATTTCATCTTCTAAAACCTTTACTGATACTAATATATATGCTAAATCTTCAAGTCTTGGATATGCTTTTTCTACTTCTTCTCTTTTAAAGAATTCCTTCATATTTCTAGAAGCTCTAAGCATCCCTCCAACTCTTAGCAGTTGTTCTGGGCTTAAAGTACCTCCTTTTCTAGCTCTTTCAATCCCTTCGTGGGTATCACAAAGACCTTCTAGAGGAGGATTTCCTTTTGTAATTAAAATTTCAAGCGCTTCATTTGTATCGTCTAACTTATTGTTTATTTCATATAAGTTATCATATGGTCCAAGTTTATCAACTAAGTCTTTTCCTGCATTTGTTCTTGCATATTTTTTTATTTTCTCTTTAATTTTATAAAACTCTAATACTCTTAGAGAACGTTCATTCATTTACATTCACACCCTTAATTAATTCAGTCAAGAGTTAACAGTTAAGAGTTAAGAGTTAGTGGACAAATCCTTGCAGGATTTGAAATATGTTTTCTTCGAAATTACTAATTAAATATGCTCTCCAAATCTTGCATTTAAATAGCATAACTTTCTCTTTAAAGGTTTCATCCCCAACTATTACCTGTTCATTGTTAACTGCCAACTATATTTTAATTCAGTTAAGAATTTAAAGTTAAGAATTAAGAATTAGTAAAATAAATTCTTTCAGTATTTGAATAGTGTATTTTCAGAAATTCCATAGGAATTTCTTCCTCAACTCCTAATTCTTAACTCTTAACTGTTATTCAACTCCACGTTTATAGTGGCCTTTTGTATATTTATTATTTTCATTTTTCTTTTTATAAGCAATTTGATTTAAAATCTCTTTAACTTCTTCATAACATTCATCTTTAAAGTCTATCCTAAAGTTTGAAATATTAAAAGATTTAAGCTCTTCTACTTCATCAATTAAATTTGTAGCCAATGAATTCAAAATATAACTTCTACAGCTATTATCTGACAAAACGCTAAAGCTTTCATTCATTCTATCTTTTAATTTAAAATTATCTTTCATACATGGTTTACTGCATTCTTTTTTAGAAGCTTTATTTCCAAATGTACTTCCTATAGGACAATATTCGCTAACCATAAGTTCAGTTTTTCCATAAATATTAGCTGCAACTTTGCAATTAATATTTTTCATGAGTTCTTTTATTTCTTTTCGATTTAGCTCTAAACTTATAGATGAAATATCCACATCTTCAGCATAAAGCTCTGCTGCTTCCTTATTAAAGATATTTAATTTATAATCTCCAACTATAGATAGTTTATCTTTATATAATTTAATTATTCCGGCATTACATGTGATAATTCCTCTTATGTAAGGCATTAGCTCATCTATAACCTTAACTATATAATTAAATTCACCTTTAATTATATTAGGCACTTTCAAATATATTTTTTTATCTTCAGATATTTGCTCATATAAATTCTTTAAGTCTTCTTTATTCAAGGCCGCACTTTTTCTGCTGAAGAATATATTTAATGCTATATTTTTAACATCGTCATCTTCCACTAAAGCTTTTAGCTGCTCCTTTGTAATACAACTATAAATATATCCTAAATCTTCATTACATTTTATAGACTTAGCTTTAGGAGTTTTCTCTTCTCTTCTTCTCCTATAAGAACTTGTATCTTTTAATACTTTTTCAAATAATTCTCTTCTCAAATTATTTATAGCCGCTATTCTTATAAATCCATCTTCAAAAACATCAAAAAGTATTTTATCAAATTTATAAGGAATATCTCCTGATTTCTTTAAGGCTTCTTCAACTCTTTCTCTAGTTAAAGGCTTATTAGTAGCCGGTTCAACTATTTCCCCATAAACCTTATATTCCTTATTATTAAACCTAGTTTTAATAGATAGTGGAGCACCAACCTTAAACTCAACTTCTCCTATTAAATCTATTTTTCTCTTATAAGGCTTTAAATCTTCTTTTAATTCATCATATAACCTTTTGTCAGACATCTTATATAATTTATAACCTTTTTTATATCCACCAGTTGGGAATAGCTTAACTTTTTCTCCCTTGATAGCTTCTTTAACTTCCTTATTATTTTTTAAGATTTTGCTCAAGGTAAATCCATCATCCGCAAAGCGTATTCCGTCACCTAAAGCTACGTTATCTTCTAATATGACTTCTCCATCATTTCCAATCTGTCCTATAAAGACTCCAGTATTTTTAGGATAATTATAGCTCATCATATCTTTTCCTACATTTTTATATAAGTATGCTTTAGCAAAACCTTCTCTATTAAATAATTGAGCTAATTCATTTCTACCTTTATGTAAGTCAAACTTTGTATTTATTAATGCCTTATCAATGGCTTTTCTATAATTTCTTGTAACACCAGCCACATACTCTGGCTTTTTCATTCTTCCTTCAACCTTTAACGATGCAGTTCCACTCTTAATAATTGAATCTATATCATCTATTAAACATGTATCCTTAGGACTTAAAAGATATCCTTTTCTTTCTCCTAAAGTTTCACCTTGAAGAGTATATTGCATTCTACAAGGCTGAGCACATCTTCCTCTATTTCCACTTCGGCCGCCTATCATAGAACTCATTAAACATTGCCCTGAATAACATACACATAAAGCTCCGTGTACAAATATTTCTGTTTCAATATTTAAATCTTTAGAAATATACTTAATTTCATCAATAGACAACTCCCTAGATAAAACAATTCTTTCCATTCCTTTTTCTTTAAAATATAAAGCACCTTCTGCATTATGAATTGTCATTTGAGTTGAGGCATGAAGTTCGAATTCAGGATATACATCTCTAATTAAGCTTATTAAGCCAATATCCTGAATTATTAATGCATCAACTCCTATTTCATAAAGGTAACCTGTATATTTCAATGCTTCTTTTAATTCATTTTGTTTCAAAAGCGTATTCATAGTGACGTACACTTTCACATTATAACTATGTGCATAGTCCACAGCCTTTTGCATGGTTTCATTATCAAAATTGGAGGCATAAGCCCTTGCTGAGAACTTATTTCCTCCTAAGTATATTGCATCTGCGCCATTATTAATAGCTGCAATTAAACTCTCCATACTTCCTGCCGGAGCTAGTAATTCAATCTTATTCATATTTCTCCTTTGCCTTATCTTTTCTTTTTAACAACAGGTCCTACTTGTTCTTTCTTAACTTTTGCAATTTCTATTTCTCTATCTATTACTTTAGCTTGTAGTTCAAATATCCTATGTTGAAAAGTTTTATATTCTTGATTAAGTTTACTGTTTGTATTACTTAATTCTTCTTTTTCATTAACTAATATTGAAATTTTTTCTTGTAAATTATCCAGAGATTCTTTACTATTTCCTAAATCTATATCTTTAGTTTCAATTTCTCTTTTTAGACTTAAGAAAATGCCTTCCTTATCTTCTAATTCCTTTTTTACACTTTCTAAGTGTTCTGTCAATTCTTCAATTTCTTTAATTTTTGTATTAATCTCATTTTGCTTTTCTTCTTGATCTACTTCAGCTTCCTGCTTTAATTGCTCATTAGTGCTTCTCATAAGTTCTAATTCTTCTTCTAAAACTTCTTTTTGTCTATCATTTTTTTCTATTTCTTGTGATAACCCATCATTAACATCTCTCATATTTTTAATTTCATTATTTAAAACATCTTGATCTGACTTTAATTTATTGATTTCAATTTGAAGCTCATTCTTTTCATCATTTAATAAGCTAATTTGGTTAACTAAATTCTCATTTTCTTTAGTTATATTATTTAACTTATCTTTGCATGCTGTTATTTCCCTATCTGACTCTTCAAATAAATCATTTAACTGTTTATTAAGTTGAGCTTTTTCAATATTGTTTAAAACACCTTGCTTTTCTAAGCTATCTTTACACTCCGCAAGTTCTTCAGCACATTTAGAATAAACCTCATTTAATTTTTCTAAATTTACTTTACATGCATCATATTCTTTATGAACTGCTTCTTTATTAGAAATTTCAGCGTCTAACCTTGATTCCACTTTTTCCAATTCTCCCAAAGCATTATAATACTTTAATTCAAAGGAATCCTTACTTTCACTTAACACTGCAATTTCGCTATCTAAGTTAATCTTAATTTCATTAAGTTTTTCAATTTCTTTATTTAATTCTAAATTTTTATCATTTAGTTCATTAAATGCTTTATTAATTTCATCATTTTCCTTATTAACATTTGAAACCTCATTTGTTAACTTTCCTATTTGTTCATCAGCTTCTTGCAATTGCTTATTTAATCTATGTTCTTTATTCTTAGCTTCATCAACTTTTTTATAAAGGAACTTATTCTTTTCCTTAATTTCAAGAATTTCCTTCTTTAAAACTTCATTAACATTATTACTTTTTTTAAGTTCATCGCTTAATGATTTACTTTGATTTTTTAATTTTTCATTTTCTGCCTTAAGATTATTCATTGCATCATTCAATGAATTATAAGTTGCTTCTTTATCTTTATATCTTGTATTTAATCCTTGCTCTTTTTTATCAAATTCACCTTGAATTCTCAATTTTTCGTTATTGACATTTTCCAGTTCTAAATTAACCTGCTCTATCTTTTTATTTAATAAATTAATTTCCGAATCTGCAGTTTCCTTAGATTTAATAGCTTTATCTAACTCTATATCACATTCATAAAGCTCATCTGCAATATTTACAGCTGCTAAAACTGATGCTGCAGTTGTACTAAAGCCTGCCTTTTTAGAAAGTATTTCTTTAATTCTGCTATCAACAAAATTTGCTATTCCCAATAAATACTTTTCATCTTTATCACCCTTTAAATTATAACTCATACCATTTATGTTAACTGTTACCTTGATCATAATAACACCTCGTAAAATTCTTTATTACTTCTAATTATATGGCATATTTACTAATAAAACAATTATGTAGACGTAACTGTAACCTAATTGTTATACTTTTTCCAACATTATTTATTGAATTTTAAAAAAATTCCCGTACTTTTAAATTTTTGTGCTATACTTATTTTGATTATTTTATTGTTTAATCTTATAAAAATGACTAACTTTTCTTTATTATGTTAATCATTTTAATGCATATGATTATAGAGAAACGCATTATGAAGTTTATTTATTATATGTTATTTGATTAGTTAAGAGCTAAGAAGTAAGAAGTAAGAAGTAAGAAGTAAGAGTTAATGATTAAATCCCTAAAAGGGATTTCTAAAAAATATTTTTATTGAAAAGCCTGTGGCTTTTCTTCCTCAACTTTTACCTCTTACTTCTTACCTCCTACCTAATAACTGTATAAATGCTTTTTCTTCACTACAGTTATTACAAAAATTACATGCTATAAATATAATTTTTAATGAGGAACTCTATAATCCCACTTATATTATGCCTAACTATATAATTAGAATTGGACGGTGAGTACAATAAATATTAAATCTATTTTGAGCATATTATTATCAAAAATTACCGCTTTTGCTGCAAAACATATTGTAAAGGGTGGAAGCAATTTCCCTGGAAAAATAGCTTTAAAAATTGATAAATCAATTTTAAAAACAGTTAGTAAAGGATATAAAGTGATTTTGGTAACTGGTACTAATGGTAAAACAACAACCACTAGCATGATTTATAACATATTGAAGGAAAATAATTTTAACGTTATTACAAATAATACTGGTGCTAATTTATATCCTGGTATCGTGGCCTGTTTTGTTTCAAATTATTCTTTTTTCAAGAAAAAAGAAAACCCTTATGCAGTAATAGAAGTTGATGAAGCTAATGTTAAATTCATTACAGAACATTTAACTCCTGAAATAGTTACTGTAACTAATTTATTTAGAGATCAACTAGATAGATACGGGGAAGTCTATACAACTTTGGTTAAAATTTTAGAAGGTATAGCTAAGGTTCCAGAAACAAAACTAGTTTTAAATGGAGATGAATCTTTGCTTGGAAAACTAGATATTAAAAATCCAGCTGTATATTATGGCTTTAATACTCCAATAAAAGAAAATACAGCTTTAGATTTAAATGCTGATGCTAAGTTTTGTAAGTTTTGCAAAGCACCGTATTCATATAACTTTGTTACTTATAACCACCTAGGAAATTTTTATTGTCCTGAATGTGGATATAAACGTTCTGAACTTAGCTATGCTGTGAATAAAATCTTTGATTTAACACCTGAAAATTCATCTGTTCTAATCAACGATACTGATATTTTTATAAGTCAATCTGGCGCATATAATATTTACAATGCTTTATGTGCTTTTGCGATTTCAAAAGAACTTGGTATAGAAGATTCTGTTATTAAAAATTCTCTTCAAAAGCAAAGTTCGAGTTTCGGAAGACAGGAACAAATAAAGATTGGTAATAAAGATATACAAATTATTTTAGTTAAAAATCCTGCTGGATATAACCAAGCATTAGACACTCTTGCACTTAATCAAAATGAATTTTCTGCAGTATTTATGTTAAATGATAATTATGCTGACGGACGTGACGTATCTTGGATATGGGATGTAGATTTTGAAAAGATATCTACTTTAAAGATAGAAGACATTTTTGTTTCTGGACTTAGAATGTATGATATGGCAGTAAGATTAAAAGTAGCTGGCTTAAATGTGGATAAATTTGTTTTAAAAGAAGATTATGAAGAATTAACCGATAAGATTAAAGAATCAACTTCTAAAAAACTATATATTCTTGCAACTTATACTGCAATGATTAATTATAGAAAATATCTTCATTCAAAAGGCTACATCAACAAATTATGGTAAGCTAAGGAGGCTAAAAGTATGGAATTAACAATTTGTCATTTATATCCTGATTTATTGAATGTATATGGTGATTTAGGTAATGTACTTATATTAAAACATAGGGCAGCCCTTAGAGGCATCGATGTAAATATAATCAACTCTTCTTTAGGTGAAAATGTAGATGATGAAAATGTAGATATTATTTTCTTTGGCGGAGGCCAAGATTATGAACAATCTATAGTTTCAAAAGATCTAAATGAAGTAAAAAAAGAAGCTTTAACAAACTATATTGAAGATGGAAAAGTTATTCTTGCTATATGTGGCGGTTACCAATTACTAGGCAAATACTATACAGCTCCAAATGGTGAAAAGATAGATGGTCTTGGGATCTTAGATATTTATACTGAAGGTGGAGACACCAGATTTATTGGAAATACGGAGATATTTAACGAAGAATTTAATGAAACTTATGTAGGTTTTGAAAATCATTCTGGAAGAACTTACATAAATAATCATACTCCACTTGGCAAATGTATTCATGGTTATGGTAATAATGGTGAAGATGGATATGAAGGCTGTATATACAAAAATACCTTTGGATCATACTTCCACGGATCTTTCCTTTCTAAAAATCCTGAATTTGCTGATAGACTTTTAACTTTAGCCTTAAAAAAGAAGTATGGGGAAGATGTGCAATTAGACACATTAAATGACGAATTTGAATTAAGGGCAAAAAAATCTATAATCGAAAAATTGAAATAACCATAAAAATCAAAATAAACTGTCAGATATTACATTAAATATTTAGTGTTTCTTTTATTGTTATAACATTACATAAGTGTTATACTAAAAATGTTTTAATAAACTATGGCATGTCCAGAATTAGATTATATTTTTCATTATGCCTAAATAGAATTGGAGAGATTTTACTTGAAAAAAAATTTAATTTTAAAGACTCTTATATTAACCTTTTCTCTTTCTTTACTTAGTCCATTAACTATGGCAAGCTATGCTGCAAGTAATTCTGCTGCGAAGCCTAAAACTCAGGCACAAGCGCAAACTCAAACTCAAACTCAAACTCAAAGTAAAGATGAAACTCAAAGTAAGGCTGAAACTTCAACAGATGGATTACCTGAAATTAAAGGTGAATCAGCTTTAACTATGGATTATGATACTGGAGAAATAATATATTGCAAAGATGCTGACAGCAAAAGATATCCAGCTAGTACAACAAAACTTTTAACTGCTTTATTACTAGCTGAAAATAAAAAACCAACTGATGAACTTGAATATACTAAATCAGCAAAAGAGCAACCTGAATATTCTTTAAATATAAACTATATGCATAATACTATGCAGCCTGGTGATACAGTATCTGCTGATGATATAATGAAGGGCTTATTATTATTTTCTGGTAATGATACTGCCTATGTTATTGCAGATAATATTTCAGGCGATGCTACCGCCTTCGCTGATTTAATGAATAAAACAGCAAAAGATCTTGGAGCTAATAACAGTAATTTTATTACACCTAACGGCTTACATAATGATAATCATTATACTACAGCCTTTGACTTATCCTTAATAACAAAAGCAGCTTTTGAAAATGACTGGGTAAGACAAACAATGGAACTTCAAAAAGCCCCTATAACTCTAAAAAATTCTAAAATAATTTTAGAAAATAGAAATCTAACCCTGGGAAAGAATGGTAATATTGCCGGAAAAACGGGAACTACCGTTCCTGCTGGTGGATGTTTAGTTACAATATACGAAAGAGACGGCAGAAAAATAATAGGTATTGTACTTAAAAGCAGGCAAATTGATAATAATGATATGACTAAATTCAATGATATGGATGCTATTATGAATTATAGTTATGCATCTACTAAAGAAACTTATAAATCTAGCGGTGAAGATGTTGGAACTGCTGATGTAAAATATAAATCATTTGGTTTTTTTGGTCCAACAAAAACTATTTCTGTGCCAGTTAAATTAACTCAAGATGTTACCTATTATAAAAATTCAATTAATGATGCTGAATCTAAAATAACTTATAACGGAACTGATTCTAGTGCATGGAGCTTGCTTTCTAATAAGAATATTAAATTAACTTATAGCACAAGAAATCATACAGAAGACGTTACTGGTATGGTTAATATTTCACTTGGTGCAATACTTAAAGATAATATTATTTTATATATTGCAGCTGTAGTAGTTTTAGCTATTATTATTACTTTAGTACTTCTTATTAAAGCTATGGTATCTAATGCAAAACGTAGAAATAGACGTTATTCTAAGAATTCACGTAGACGAAGAAGATATTAGGCACATTCAAAAAATTTATTTTCATGTGCCTTAATTTACTTATTATTTATATATTTTATTTGGGTATCTTTAAATAAGCATTTGAAGATACCCTTTTTAAAGGAGTAATTACCAATGGATAAAATTAATTTTAACGGAAGTGTAATTTTAAACCCAGTTCCAGTAGTTTTAGTAACATCTAAAAATAAGGCTGGCAAAACTAATGTTTTTACAGTTGGATGGACTGGTACTATTAATACAAAGCCACCTATGCTATATATATCGGTAAGACCGGAAAGATTATCTTATGAATATATAAAGGAGACTATGGAGTTTGTTGTAAATTTACCAAGCTCAGATTTGGTAAAAAAAGTAGATTACTGTGGTGTTAGGTCTGGAAAGAAAAATGATAAAATAGCTGAAATGAACTTTACTTTAAAAGAAGGCCATAATATATCAGTTCCCTACATAGACGAATGTCCTGTGAACATTGAATGTAAAGTTAAAAATATAATCCCCCTTGGAACTCACGATATGTTTATAGCTGAAGTTGTAGGATCTCACGTTAATGAGGATTTATTTGATGACAAAGGCAAGATTCATTTTGAAAATGCAAATATGATGTCATATTGTCATGGAGAATACTTCCCATTAGCTAAAAAGCCTATTGGTTCTTTTGGATTTTCAGTCATGAAAAAGAAAACAAAAAAACGCAAAAAACTTAACGCTACACAAAAAAAATAAACAGCATGCACTAAAGTTACGTGGCAATCAACCGAACTTAGATACATATGTGTTCCATATGACTATGAAAATTTCGCTGGAAGCACTAAGTGGGAGGTTGCACCCACTTTAGCTTGCTCCAAATTTTATTTCGGACAAGCTAAAGTGGAACAACCTCCCACCAAGTACTTTTAGCAGCTTATTTTCAAATGCCTATTTCACACATATGTATCTAAGTTCTTTGTTTGTGCGCGCATTTAGGCATAATAATTATTACTGTATTTCTAAATTATATGCTGTTTATATATATAATTTGACCACGAATAGAACTGCCATTAAGAAACTTCAACAGCTTATTTTTCAAATGCCTATTACACAAAAATTTTTCTAATTTCTGGTGAAGATATTCCCTTAAGTCTAGCTTTCTTAAATTACTTTTTAGTTACAGTATAACTCTATATTTTAAAATATGTCATAGCTAGAAATAAGGATAAAAATGAGTTATCATACCCTCCTATAGATATCCAACTCATTTATTGGAATATAAATGTACATTTACTATATTTTAAGTGTATAACTACACTAGAAATAAGTAACATATTGTGTGGAGTGTTTCATTGGAATTTTGATGGTAATGATTCTTGATTAAAAGTTGTTCCAAAATGCTTGTTCGAAGCTTGCCTTCGAAGCAAGCATTTTGGGCACAATTTTTAGTCTTAGAATCATCCATCAAAATTCCTGTAAACCGGAACACAATATGTTACTTATTTCGGTTAATTATCACATAAGTCCAAGTTCACATTTGGATATCTATATAAGCTAATCAACTATAAAATGTTTTTCTAATGCCTCAATCATGTCATTTTTAAAGTCATTAAACTTACTTACATTGATTACTTGTTCTGTTTTTTTGTCGTACATTACTAAAGATATATATACATTATCATTTCTATAAGAAAGAAGATAGCCTAATTCTTTATTCTTGTCTAAATCAATTTTATTGAAATTAGCAGCAGTAATTTGATACAAATTAGATTCCTTTTTTTCTAAAACCATATAGCTTTGTTTAGCTTCTAGTTCATTTTCTTCATTACAATATTTTTCATCATTTAAAGTTATAAATATATTATTTTCATCGTATTTGCCAAAAGGAAAATATAAATATCTCTTTTCTTTTATAAATGAAATTACATAATCTTTTATTTCTGATTTAGAACCTGTATATCTTTTACCATTTTTATTTATTGAAAACATTAAACTTGTATATTTTTCATCCCACGTAAAATATTTTTTTTGCCATTCCTCAAGAAATAGTAGTAAGTTTAAAAAATCAAGTTCTTTATATTCCTTTTTCAACAAGCAATTACTTATATTATCAAGCTCTAATTGCTTATCTATTAGCTTATCATTATTATTCAATAACGTAGCTTGTCCATGATTATTTAGAAAATGTCCAAATTCACTTCCAAAGCTGGCAGTTAAAATAACTTTTAAGATAATTTTATTATACCTTAATATTTTTTGACCTGTATTTTTTATATTGGTTTCTAAATCTTCAACACAATTATCTAGATATTTTTTAACTATTGTTGAATCTTTTTGTGTATATCCTTCTTTTCTTAGCCTAGCTTGGATTAAATCCCTTTTCATATATTCTTCCATAAGCTGATGCTCTTTTTCTTTATTTTTTGATTTTATTGATGTAATTATTGGTATAGTTTTTGATAGTTTTTCTTCTAAAGCTTCTTCAATATTTGCAATATAATTTTTAGGAAAATTTAAAGCACACTTTTTATCTAAATTCTCTTTGAATTTATTAATAATATTTATTTCTTCCAGTATATTTATTTCTTTTTTTAATACAATTTTCTCTTCAATCTCTGAAACAATTAACAATTTATTTTTCTCAAATGCATACCCTAATCCATAAGTTATAAGTAGTTCATCTTCATAAGCCATATTTACACGTCTCCCGCACTTCTTAATTTACCGTCATCATTTGTTAATTATAATTAAACTCGTATACTTTATTATAATTTGCTGCTATTCCTATAATCAACAAGTAAATATTGCTAAACCTATGTTATAGTGCCATTCTTTATAAAACTCTTATATAAATGTATTTTTATGAAATATTAATTATCTAAGCTTTTAAAGCCTTTTCCCAAAACTTCACTGGTCTCATTAACTGTAATAAATGCTTCTGGATCATTATTTCTAATAAATTGTTTCAACCTTATGAATTGACTTCTCTTTAATATAGTTAAAATTACACAATTTTCTTTTCCAGTATAACCACCTTTTCCATAAAATACTGTGCATCCTTTATCTATTTCATTAATTATATAATCAGAAATTAACTTTTCATGTTCAGTGAATACCATAACTTGTTTTGATAGATTAAACCCGTCTATAAATTTGTCAATTAAGTTTCCAGTTAAATATATGCTTAATAATCCAAACAAAGCTAATTCTGTACCAAATGTATACATAGCAAGCAATACTACAATGGAATCAGATATTAAAAGGCTTTTTCCAAAGTCTATATTCACATATTTATTTAAAATTTTTGCTATAATACTCGTACCACCTGTTGTTGCATCTTGAGTAAGCATAACTGCTGTCCCCAAAGCTAAAAGTACACTTCCAAATATTGAAGCAAGCATTAAATTATTTGTAACAGCTACTGGTGTATAGTTCTTTTCTATAAATGCTAACGTAAAAGACAACCCAAAAGCTGCATACATGCTTTTGATTCCAAAACTCCCTCCAATAAGTATAAATGCTAAGATAAATAGTATAACGTTACATACTATCATAACTATTCCTGTATCAAAACCAAGAATATTATTAATTACTAAAGCTAATCCTGTAACTCCACCTGAAGCTATTTTATTAGGAAAGAAAAAGAATTCAAATGCTATTACGACTAATGCTACACCTATTGTTATAATTCCATATTCTTTTAATTTTTTCATATTTTCCTCCATTGTTTTATAAAAATTTTACTACTACCGCAAAATCTAGCTATAGTATAAGAATTTTGTATATTCCACTACATATATTACCCATTTATTAAAAAAAAATAAAGAGTTGCTTCAAAATAAACTTAAATTTATTTGAAACACTCTTTATTTCTCTGATAGTTATTTTATCATATGATATAAATATAAAGCTAAGTTATATGCATTAGGAGCAATTACTACTGTCATAATCCCAGCGATTCCAATAGAAAGACTACTCATCGCTCCTTCTACTTCACCAAGTTCTAATGCTTTGCTAGTTCCAACAGCATGAGATGCGGTCCCTATTGCTACTCCTACTGCAACCTTATCTTTTATCTTAAATAATTTACATACAGTTGGCCCAAATACAGCTCCAATTATCCCTGTAATAATAATAGCAAGTACAGTTATTGAAACCACACCACCTAATTGATTACTTATTGACATTCCTATAGGTGTTGTAACTGATTTAGGGACTAAAGACTTTATTATGGTTGCATCTAATCCCACTAAATGTGATACTCCTATTATAGAGAGTATTCCTATCAAGCTGCCAACAAAAATTCCAATTAAAATAGCTTTAGCATTTTTTTTAAGTAAATCTAATTGCTTATATAAAGGCACTGCAAGGACTACAGTTGAAGGCCCAAGAAACATGTTTATGAACTGACCACCTTTATTATATGTATTAAAATCAATATTAAGTGCAAAAAGAAAACATATCGTAATTACTATAGCAATAAGCAACGGATTTAAAATTGGCATTCTAGTTGTTCTATTGATAAATATTCCTATTTCAAAAGCTGCTAATGAAAGCACCAATCCAAACAAAACATTATTTGTCAATATCTCCAAGTGTTTCACCTTCATTTCTTATAAATTTTACTTTAATTATTTTTTGATTGTGCCTTACTCTTCCTCTCTTTAGAAATGACTTGAACTATAGTTCCAGTAGTTCCAATTATAATACTTGTAGTGATTAAGCATACTAATGATAATTGCCACCATGTTGATTTTATTATATCAAGCGAAGTCATAAGACCAACCCCTGCTGGAATAAAAAAGAACGATAAATGATTTAGCAAAAAATCTGTTACATTAGAAATATTCTCTACCTTTACTACCTTAGTGCACAATAAAATAAATAGTATTACCATCCCTAAAATATTTCCTGGTACAGGTAAATGCAACGCTGATGATAATACCTCTCCAACCAAATAAATTCCTAGTATAATTAATGCTTCTCTAAATAATTTCAATTTCGTCATCCTCCAGTTATTTATACATTTTAATTTACCACTATTGCAGAAATAAGTAAAATTTCTTTTTAGATTAAGTAAAGGTTACCTTTTTTAATACAAATCATTTTTTGTAGATATTTAAAGAATTATAGTATATTTTTAATCTTTTCCAAAATCTTAGATCTCAAGAGAAAGCCTTTAAGCTAATTCTTATATTTACAAGCTTCTTTTCTATTATTGCAACAATTTCATCCCCAATAAAAGCAATCATAGAAATAATTTCAATACTCATTATTAAAATATTTTTAAAAGAATAATTTGTATTTAAAACTAACATAATAACTATGATTCTGTCACTTTCTTATATAAAATCTTAAAGCTGCTAATTATGAAAAGGAGAATCCATATGAATAAAATATGTAAAAAATTATTAATTGTAATAATTATTGTTATGAATTGCAGTGGAACAACTAGCAACGCTATAATATCAAATAATATTAATATAGATAATAGACTTGAAAAAATAAAAGAAAAAGGTATATTAACTATTGCCTCGTCAAATGATAAACCCTTTGCTTATATAGATCCTAAAACAGGCGAGCTTACTGGCATCGAGGGTGAGATTCTTACCGAAATTGCAAAACGTCTTCAAATTAATAAAGTTGAAATGCGGTACGTTCCATTCCAAAATTTATTGACTGAATTAAATACTAATAATGATATAGACATAGTATCATCTGGAATGTATGTCACCTCTGAACGTAAAAAAGAGGCACTATTTACAAATGTATTATATAAAGAGCCCGAAGCTATTATTGTTCGTAAAGCTTCAAAATTTAATTTTAAAGAAGACTTGAAAGATGCAGTAATGGGTGTACCGAGCGGAACCATTTTTGTAGAATTAGCTCAAAAGTGGCAAAAAGAAGGCTTAGTAAAAGAAGTACAAACAATTCAAGGTCAATCTGAACTTATATTACAGTTAGTTACTGGTGAAATAGATGCTGCTATGCTTGATTCTGTCTCTGCAAAGTATTTACTATCTAACGATAACAACCTTAATATAAAACTATTAATTCCGTATACTCCTGAAATTCCTGGATTCATAGCTGCTGCAGTCAGAAAAACTGATACTGCTTTAGCCAATGCAATTGATAATGAAATCGATAAAATGAAAGAGGATCAGAGTCTTTTTTTCATTTTAAAAAAGTATGGACTTGATGAGACTAATTTTGTTTCAATTAAAGATGGACATATATCGGATAATTAGAATAATAAATATTCCCCCTAAAAACTGGAAAATTTAGTTGATAGTTTTTATTAAAAGTTGCATACTAAAATCAAAATTTAACAATTTATAATACCGCCTGATTAAAAAGGAGAATTTATATGAATAAGATATACAAAAAAATCTTAATTTTAATTATTATAATTGCAAATTTTACTATACTAATGTGTGAATTTGGTACGGGAGCCAGTAAAACTACAACTTCAAATAATATTAATATAAAAGATCGATTAGACGCAATAAAAGAAAAAGGAATATTAACTATTGCCTCATCAAATGATAAACCCTTTGCTTTTATAGATCCCAAAACAAATGATTTTATTGGAATTGATGCTGAAATTTTAACTGAAGCCGCAAGACGGCTTGGCATTAATAAAGTTGAGATGAATCTGGTTCCATTTAAATATTTATTTACAGAGCTTAATAGTGATAATAATATAGATATTATAGCAAATGGACTATATATTACAGCTGAGCGTAAAAAAGAAGCGTTATTTACAACTCCATTGTATAAAGAAGGTGAAGCTATTCTTACTCTTCAATCTTCAAATATTAATTCTAAAGAAGATCTAAAAAATGCAATTGTAGGTGTACAAAATGGAACTGTTTTTTTAAACCTAGCTCAAAAGTGGCAAAAAGATGGCTTAATAAAAGAACTACGAATATATCAAAGTCAGTCTGATTTAATATTAGCAATAACCATTAATGAAATAAATGTAGGTATAACTGATTCTGCTACCGCTGCTTATATATTACAAAGATATAAAAACATTTCTTTTAAAATGTTGACTCCATATACCCCTGAACTTCCTGGAATTGTAGCAGCTGCTGTTAGAAAAACTGATACTACTTTAGCAGATGCAATAAATAAAAAAGTTGATGAAATGAAAGAAGATGGTACTCTTCTTAAAATTCTAGAAAAATATGGACTAAATGAAAATAATTTTATACCAGTTGAATAGGCACATATTTCAGATAATGAAATAACTCAATAGTTAGGCATATGAAAAAAATAATAGACCAAATATGCACCATACTGGTCTATTATTTTTTTGACTGTGCCTTAATTCCTATCTTTTACAAGCTTCTTTTCTATTATCGCAACTACTTCATACATAATAAACGCAATAGCAGAAAGAATAACAATACTCATCATTACCATGTCTAATTGAGCGACTTGTCCTCCGTATACTATTAAAAATCCCAACCCACTTTTTGCGACTAGAAATTCCCCCATTATTACACCTACCCATGATAATCCAACATTTATTTTTAACGCTGAAATAAAAATCGGAACTGAATATGGAAATATCAAATACCTTAATATTTGTATTTTAGAAGCTCTAAATGTATTCATCAGCATAAGTTTCTCTTTATCTATTTCATTAAAGCCTGTTAATACACTTATAATAGTGGTTATAACTGATATTAGAAGAGCAATAACAATTATAGCAGGCATACCATTTCCAATCCAAAAAATTATAATTGGAGCTAAAGCAACCTTAGGAAGTGCATTTAACACTACTAAATATGGATCTAATATTTTGGATACACGAGGACACCACCATAAAATTATGGCTATTAATACACCTAGAATTTCACCTAGGGAAAATCCTAAAATTGTCTCATAACAAGTAATACCTATATGCTTGAATAAGCTACCATCTTCATATAATGAAATAAACGATTTAACCACTCTAGTTGGACTAGAAGTCAAAAATGGATCAATCCATTTTAAAGTTGCAGCTATTTGCCACAAAGCAATAAATATAACAAGTATTAGAACTCTACTAATAACTATTTCTCTTTTTGTCTTTTGTACTTTTCTTAAATATACTTCGTGTTCTTTAGTGGTCTTATCTGCTTCTACCTTCTCATGTTTCTTAAACATTTCCTTGATTCAACTCCTTCCACAATCTATTGAAATAATCACTAAACTCTAGATCTCTTCTTTTTTGAAATGGAGTTAAATCTTTATTTTTAAAATCAATGAGGACCTCTGCTTTTACATTTGATGGCCTTTTAGATAATACTATCACCTTTTCTGATATAGAAATAGCTTCTGCAATATCATGAGTTACCATTATTGCTGTCTTTTTCTCCGTTTTTATTATCTTATACACATCATCACATACTAAAAGTCTCGATTGATAATCTAGGGCTGAAAATGGTTCATCTAAAAAAAGTATTTCAGGGTTTAAGGCTAACGTTCTTATAAGGGCAACTCTTTGACGCATTCCACCAGATAATTCGCTGGGATAATGATTTTTAAATCTTAATAATCCATAGGCATCCAATAATTCATTTACTCTGTTCTTTGATTCATTAGTTAACTGCTTTTTTATTTTTAATCCAAGAATTACATTCTCCCAAACTGTATTCCATTCAAAAAGATGATCTTTTTGAAACATATACCCTATTTTATCTAAGTTCTTTTTTATATCCTCTCCTTTATATAATACTTCCCCTTTGGAAGGTTCTAACAATCCACTCATTATATTGAGCAAAGTTGATTTTCCACATCCTGATGGTCCTAATATTGAAATAAACTCTCCATCTTTTACTTCAAAACTAATATCTTTTAAAGCTGGTGTTTCTCCTTTAACAGAATGATAATTCATGGATATATCTGATACTTTTAGTAAACTCAAACAAACTCACCACCTTCTCATCTTTATGTGACTTTTACTTAACTGCTTCGTCAGCATAAGAATTATCAACTATCTTAGTAAATTGAGGCCTATCAGGAAGTAAACTCTTATCATAATCTGAGATTATATCCATAAGTCTATTTAAATTTTCTTGCTTAATTTGTGGTGTATGTGCTATGGCATCAATCTTTTTGTAATTGTCGATAACAGTCATAATAGTTTCTTTATCTGTTCCAGGGAAGTATTGAATTATGCTATCAGCCACTTCTTCTGTGCTATGAATAAAGAACCATTCTTGACCTTCATAAATTGCCTTTGTAAAACCTTCAATTACCTTTGGATTTTTAGTCATATAAGATTTTGTAGAAAAGAAACAAGTATAGGGCATAACTCCAGATTCTTCACCAACTGATGCTAGTATAGTTCCTGTTCCTTCCTTTACAAGAGCAGATGCTGTTGGTTCGAAAAGTGCTACATAGTCACCAGTTCCACCTTTAAATGCACCAGCAGTTGCAGCAAAATCTATATTTGTAACCATATTAACATCGGTTTTAGGATTAATGTTATTATGCTTCATAGAATACTCTAGTGCCATTTCTGGTACTCCTCCTGGCCTTCCTCCTATAACATTTTTCCCTTTAATATTTGTCCACTTAAAATCATCTTCCTTAGTTCTTCCAACTAAAAATGATCCATCTTTTTGTGTAAGTTGTGCAAAAAGCACAGGATAATCCTCTCTTCCTTGATTATTAGTGTAAATTGTTTGTTCTGGCCCACAAAAACCAATATCTGCTGATTTACTTAAAACTGCCTGCATTGTCTTATCAGCACCTTCTCCTGTTTGTAAATCAATTTCAATCCCATTTTCAGCAAAAAATCCTTTACTCATTGCCACATACATTGGTGCATAAAAAACAGAACGAGTTACTTCATTTAGACGCACAGTTACTTTTCCATCATTAGTTTTAGTATTGTTACAACCAATCATAGATACAGCCATTACACTTGAAATTAATAAAGCAGTTAATACTTTTAACTTCTTTATCACGAAAAGCATCTCCTAATAGTATTTATGCTGTATAATATGATATTTAATATAAGATTGTTCTAATTATAATGAACAACCCTAAAGCTTCATCATTTCACACTTATTTCCTTTAATTTTTAAACTAGAATATAAAAAGAAAGTGCTCATCATGAACACCTTCTTTCTCATAATTCTCCAACATACATTCTTACCTTAATATAATAATCACATAACTTATATATGTCCAAATTATATATTTGACTTATTCTTGGTGTAAACAAGAACAATAGTTCAATTTTAGTAAGTTGCTGCACTAGAAATAAGTAACATATTGTGTGGAGTATTTCATTGGAATCTTGATGGTAATGATTCTTGACTAGAAATTGTCCCAAAAAGCTTGTTCAATGCTTGTCATTGAAGCAAGCTTTTTGGTGACAACTTCTAGTCGTAGAATCATCCATCGAAATTCCAGAGAAACCGGAACACAATATGTTACTTATTTCGGTGAATCAACACATAAGTTTAAGTCTTACTTTTGATATCTATAGGCAACTGAAAAATTTAATACCTTATAAATTATTTTTCTTCAAAGATACAATAATTATCTTTTCCTTTATTTTTCGCTAAATATGCAGCTTTATCCGCATTAGTGTAAAGTCTTTCAAAAGATGTACCATGCTCTGGATATTTTGCAATTCCTATACTGCCTGACACTTTATAATTTGAAAATTCTTTAGTAAAATTTGTTCTAAAACCTTTTACCAATTCCTCAGCTTTTTCACAAATCAGTTCTTCTGAATCTATATTTTTTAAAAATATTATAAATTCATCGCCCCCTATTCTACCTATAATAGAATCTTCTTTAAAAATATTCAATAACATCGAGGACATATTTGTTAATACAAAATCTCCAGCTAAGTGCCCTAAATTATCATTAATAGATTTAAAATTATCTAAATCTATTAGAAGTAATGCCCCCTTAACTTGACTATTTTCATTTTTAATATAATCTTCAACCATAGTTTGTGTTGTTCCTTTATTATATAAGCCAGTCAAACTATCCGTTTGCGCTTTAAGCAAAAGTTCTTCAGCTTCATTCTTTTCCTTATCTATATTAATTATTACACCTATAGCCTTAGAAATATTATCATTTGCATCAAAAATAGCAGTAATTCTTATTTTACACCAAATATATATGCCTTTACATTTTTTCATTCTAATTTCGGCTTCTCTATATTTTTCCCCTTTAACAATATCATTTAGCATTTCACTAAATATTTTTGTATCATCCACATAAATATAATGTGTTTCATATATTTTCCGCGTAATCTCTGTAAAGCTTGACTTACGATCAAATTTGTTTTCCCAATTTCCCGAATAGAAAACTGTATCATCTTTAACATTCCATTCAAATATTATATCATCTGTTTGAGATGTAATTATACGATATCTTTCTTCACTTAATCTAAGTTCCTCTAACGCTAATTTAGCATCAGTTATATTTATTACTACATTATAGCTGAATATTTTTCCCTCTCTATCTTTAACTATTCTTCCGTTATCAAGAAGCCATATTATGCTTCCATCTTTACGTTTAATTCTATATTCAACAGTAAATTTATTGCGCTTCTCTATTTGCTCTTTAACTTCTCTCCGTACCCTTTCACGATCCTTTTCATAAATTATGTCAAATATCCTCTTACCAAATACTTTCTTAAATTCATGCCTTTTATAACCCATAAGATTTAAACATCCGCCACTTAAAAAATCCACAAAATGTTCTCCATCTATTATTTTATTTCTGTGAACCCCCCCCGGTATGTTCGAAGTTAAAGATTGTAATTGTTTATTTTTATTTTCAATATGTTTCTTTTTCTCTTCTATAACATCAATCAATTCATTGAATGCCGTTGCTATTTCTCCAAATTCATTCTTTCTATTATATATAAATCTATCTTTATAATTTCCTTGTTTTATTTTTCTTATTACATCTAACAATTCATACACTGGCCTTGAAAAATGAATGATTATAAATGCATAGGAACTCATTATAATCAATATCATTACAGTTAAAAATACTATAACATCATTGGCAGTTTTATTAATAGGTTCCTTAAACTCTGCCCACTCAACACCACTTAATACTATCCATCTAGTATTATTAATCCTTGAGTAATATCCTATTTTTTCAATTCCATTTACATTATATTCAATTATTCCATTTGGATTATTATCAAAATTTATATTTTTCCATTGTTCATATAAACTTCTAGAAATATTATTCCTACTAATATTTTCTGCTAACTCCTCACTGCTGCCTGCTGCAATTACGCCATTTTCATCCATTACTGCTATTTTACCAGTTTTAAAAGAATGTACTTTATTCACAAGGCTTTCAAAATAATTCATATTTATTACACTTGCTATAGCTCCTTGATATTTATCCTCAAAAAATATCGGACTTGCTATTATTACACTTTTGACTCCATTATTAAAATCTTTGCTTTCTATAATATTTGTTACAACTGCTTCATTTTGTTCAAGTTTTTGCAATTCTTCTTTAGAAAGCAGAACATTTTTATTTATATATGTATTGTCACTGTCAGCAATTATCATACCATACTTATTAATAAGCATTTGACTAATCAAAAAAGATTGTTGTTTTTCGGCAAAATTAAAAATTTCGTTTACTACTTTTTCATTCTGTTCGTCATTTTCAGTATTAATCTCATTATTTGAATTAATTAACAAATCCTTAACTGCTGGAATATTAGAATTCATATTAAGGTTAGTTATATTTTGCTCAAAAAAAGCTTCCACGTGTACTGACTGATCATTGGCAAATGTTGACATATTTTGCTTAATCAATTCTATACTTTTAGCATTTAAATTTGCAATATATAGAATTGTAAGAATAACCACAGGAATTACGCCACATAAAATAGGAAAAATTATAAACTTTTTTCTTAAAGTCATATTTACACCCCATCACTAAATCATTATCAGACAAATTATACATTAATTTTATCAAATTTTATAATTATTTTATATATTTTTCTTATAATTAGTGGTATTTTTTCTGCATCTTAAACAAAACAAACATCAATATTACATTTAATATACATATTCGCCATTTTTACTTAAAATATTTTATATCTACCGTGAATGTAAATACAACATATCTTAAATATATTCAAAAAAAATAATAAGTCAGCATTCTAGTATAAAAATAGATTATGGACAAAACCTTTTTGTCCATAATCTATTTTTATTATACCTATAAATGAAGCAACATTTCCGATATTACCTTAAAATATCTTTTAAATTTTTACATACAAAAAGAGGTGATCACTATAGTCTAAATCCGTCTACTTTTTCTTTTAGTTCCTCCGACATATCCTTCAAATTGTTAAAATTATTAACAAATTCATCTGTTGAAGCTGTAATCTCCTGTGCTGTTGCTGAAACTTGTTCGGTTCCTGCTGCTGTTTCTTCTAATATTGCAGATAAACTTTCTACTTTTCCTACGACTTCGTCCTTCATCTGACTTATAGAATTTAATCCTTCGGCTATTTTTCCTACTTTTCCTGTTAAATCCACTATTGACGTAACTATTTCTGTAAATATAACCTGCGATTCTTCAACAGCCTTTTCTTGATCGTCAACTGTTTCACTAGTTACTAAAACTCTATTAACTGCTAATTCAGATTTACTTCTTATTTCTTTTATTACTTCATCAATCTGTTTAGCCGAAACAGAAGTTTCTTCTGCAAGTTTTCTTATCTGATCAGCAACTACTGCAAATCCTTTTCCCGATTCCCCGGCTCTAGCTGCTTCTATTGCGGCATTTAATGCTAGAAGATTTGTTTGTTCTGTAATTGTACTTATTGTTTTATTCATTACACCTATTTTTATGATACTTTCTGATACTTCGCTTACAACTTCTTTAACTAATTCAGTACTTTTTTTAGTTTCAGAAGACTTATTCATTACAGTTTTTACAACTTCTATTCCATTTTCACCTAGATTATTTGTTTTTCCTGCAACACCATTAACGCTTTCTGTTACTTCTCCTATCTTATTTATGGATTCTGATAATAAATGCATACTTTGTGATATTACTTCTAAATTATTAGCAGATTCTATAGTTCCATTTGATATTTGAGTTATTGTTCCACTCACTTGATTCATTGACGATGCTATTTCTTCACTCATACTAGCTGAATTCATTGCATTTTCATTTAAATTAATAACTGAGTTATCTACACTCTTAATTAATTCTGCAACTTTTTTCTGCATACTATTAAAACTATTTTCTAATACATTAAATTCATAGATGGAATTATTAATGACAATATCTTTATTAAATTCACCTTTTTCAGTTCTTTCCATTCCATCTTTTAATGTATTTATCCCTTTACTTATTCTTCTTGTAATATATATCGTTATAACTACTGCAATTATTGCTAATAGAATACAAGTTATAATCGATGCTGCATTAGAATCTTTTTCTGATTTTCTTAATTCATTGGATGGTATTTCTAGTATTAACTTCCACCCAGTAAGATCTGAAGTTTCAAAATAACCTTCATATAAATTGCTATTATAATTAAATTTAATTTTATCACTGCTACTATTTTTTATTTCATCCCAACATTCATATTCAGTTGGCTCTGTTCCTGCAATTTTTGACTTGTCACTATTTGAAATTACTACACCATCTTTATCTGTAATAATAAAATCTCCTGTTTGTCCATACTTTAGACTTGACAGCTGATTAGATAGAGCTGTCAAGTCTATATCTATAGCCATAACTCCTAAGGATTTATTATCTTTAGTTACAGCTTTATATATTGTTATTGCATTTTTACCAGTTAGAGTATCCTTATATGGACTATGTATTGTGAATTTATTTGAATTACTAACTGCTTCTTTAAACCATGACTTTTCAGTAGCATTATATCCTGCTGGTAATTCTGCATCTAATATTTGAAATACTTTTCCTGTATTATCTGAAAAATAGATATTTAATATGCTTTTATCTGTATTTTTAATTAAATTCATATGTTCTTTTAAATCATTATATGGTGACTCTTCTAGATTAAATTTGTCATGCTCAATTAATGTTTGTAATATATCTTCATAATATGTAATTTTATTATTTATTATTTCTTCACCTATGCCACAGAGCAGATTCCCGTTTTCTTCAAAACTTTTTTCATTACTTTTCTTGGATATTGTGTTTGAAATAATCCCCAGAATTACTACTGGTATTATAGCCAACATCGTAATTGTAATCAACAAATATGTTCTTATACTTTTTGTCTTAGTTTTCTTTTTTTGCATATTTCACCTCATAAATTTAATAATTAATTCCAATTTATATTATATAGTAAAGTGCATTAAAGTGTCGGATTACAAATTAACTTTACCTATTTTTATCTAAATTTCTTGTTTTATTGATAAATTCTTATATCATTTTGAATCTCATTGCATATTTCATTTTAATTTTTATATATTACTATCAAATTTATTTTAACTTTATCTTTATAAAATAATATTATTGCCTCCTAAAAAATCAAAAGGGATATCTCAAAACCTTAATTTTAAGATATCCCTTTGATTTATTCATTTCCTATCTATTGAATCCTGAATATGCTTCTTCCCCATGTAGATAAAGATCTAATCCTTCAGCTTCTTCATTTGAAGTTGCTCTTACTTTCATTACAGCCTTCATAACTTTAAGTATTAAGAATGTTACAATTGCTGCATATAAAGCAGTAGCACAAGTTGATATTAAATGTGCCTTTAGAAGGGCGAAATTACCATATATTAATCCATCAGCCCCTGCTGGGTTAATTGCCTTTGATGCAAATATCCCTGTAGCTATAGATCCCCATATTCCTGCTACCCCGTGACACCCAAAAGCATCTAAAGCATCATCATATCCTAATTTTTTCTTTAAAACAGCTATAGCAAAGAAACTTAATGTTCCACCAACTAATCCAATAAACATGGCTGATATTGGACTAACAAAACCTGCACCTTGAGTGATCGCAACTAATCCAGCAATAGCTCCACTGACTATTCCAAGCGCTGTAGGCTTTTTATAAAGCAACCATTCGCAAGCTGCCCAGCCAATTGCCCCTGCTGCTGCAGAAGTATTTGTAGTAAAAAATGCATTTATTGCTACATAGTTCATAGAAAGAGCACTTCCTGCATTAAATCCAAACCATCCAAACCATAAAAGCCCTCCACCTAGTATTGCCATAGGTATATGATGTGGATCCGGACTTGGATTTTTTCTCTTCCCAATAACTAGTGCGGCAATAAGGCCTGAAACCCCTGAATTTATTTCAACAGGATGTCCACCAGCAAAGTCAAGAACACCTAAATTTTTTAACCAGCCATTAGTTCCCCATACCCAATGAGCAATAGGATCATAAACTAGCGTACTCCATAAAATTATCAATACTAAAAAAGCTGGAAATGTCATACGTTCAGCAACGGAACCTGAAATAACAGCTGCAGTAATCGCTGCAAACATTAATTGAAATATTACAAATTCTAAATGTGGTATCGTACCTGCATAATCTGCATTTGGTGTAATTCCTATGTTACTTAAAAAGCTCCAATCCAATCCACCAATCATACCTTTAATATCTGGACCAAAAGCTAAGGTATAACCTACAAAAATCCATTGTATGGATATGATCACAAGTGCTGCATAGTTTTGTATTGTAATACTTAATACATTTTTACTTCTTACCATACCACCATAAAATAAAGCTAAACCTGGTACCATTAACATTACTAATGCAGCACAAATAAATACAAATCCCATATCCGCGCCATTTAACACTTCCATCTTTTATTCCCCCTTGAATAATTTTATTAAATTTTAATTGTATTTTTAATTTGCTGGTAAATAAAAAAGCGCATCCATCTCAAAGGTATACCCAACCCTGGATATATCTTTCTTTGAAATGAAAACGCCATTGTTTTCTACATAATTATATATTTTTTATTACTGTTATTAGTTTACTATCATGGATTTTCTATGTCAATATAAAATGAAAAATTTTTTTCATTTGTATTAGAATTTGAATAATTCTATTACACAAGTACAACTTTTGCTTAAATAGCATTGTTCAATTCAATTTTATTCCACTGCTTATCCTCTATCTTTTTGCATATATTCTTACATTCTTTGGTTATAAACATTATAATCCATGAACTTATTACGCGTAATATTGTTAACCATAAAGATATTTTTGGGTAATAAACCATTCTCCGAAAATATTGATAGCAGAAAAAGCTATGCATTAGCCACATATTAGTGCCATGCCTGCCTAGAAGAGCAAACAGCTTGTCTAGTTTTAGAAATTTAATAACATAATTGCTTGCAATAATAATTACTAAAATTAAAAATCTCTTATTTGTTCAATATTAAAATAAGAGATTTTTCTAACTATTATTCTAGTTAATATATAATTTAAATTTACTTGCCTAACTTCTATTTTCACTAAAAAATTCTTTACCTGGATTAATGTCCAAAACGACACGTGCAGGCTCTGCAAGTGAAATTTCATATTTACATTCCCATTCATCATTTTCTGAAATACCTTGTATTGTTTTAACCTTTGTAGCAGCATCCCCTTTGTCAAAAATATAATATCCATAAGAATATAAAATATTGGCTATTTGATTAGGATCTAAATTTTTAAAGTGGCATTGTAAATCACATAATCCTATTGCTGAAAGTCCTAATGTATCCATTAAATATTTGTTTCTATTTCCTTCAACATTAAACAATCTTACATTTAATGTGCCGAACAAAGGATCATAGTCATCATTTAATGGATTATTTTCCAAGTAATCTTCTCTACTTATTACCTGCTCTGTAATATAAAAATTAATTCCTTCACATGGTATTAATTCTACTACAGCATAAAGTGCTTTCTGAAAAAGTTCTATTCTTTTAGAATAATTTAGTCCAACTGCCATTATATCTGCCACTGAAATATTAAATTTACACTTCTCAATTAATTCTTTCTTAATATCGTAACTCCATGATTGTTCTAAAGATCTTTTCAATTTTTCATGTTGCGGATCCTCATCATTTAAACTAATGGTTATTCCAACTGGAACATTTGCATTTTTATACTCCATTATGTAATCTAAAAAACCAAATGTAATAGCTGTATCTTGCCTAGATATAACTTCAACTTTTCCACAATATTTTTTAATATTTTCTAACAATTTATCTTCTAAAATAAGTGGCTGCTCTTCCATCCAAAGTTCCGCTCCATACATTGATACAAATGCATCTGGTGCATCTTGTAATTTTCCTTTATCATTTTCTTCAAACTTATTCATTATTTCCCCTTCTTTCTTTGCAATAATTTTAATTATTTTTCTAATTTATTTTTTGTTTTCGCGTAAAGTTAAAATAAAAAAGCCATCTCAAAATATAATTACTTTGAGACAGCTTTGCCTATTAAATATAGATTAATTATAACATGATAGGTAGAAATTTAATACTAAAATAACCTTGTGATTTAATTTTTATTTTAAACATTGTATGCAAATTGGTTCCCCCACGACAATGACAATCCCTCGTTAGTTCATCTACATTCCAATGAAGCTTGATTCTTAAACTTAATGTACCTTTAACCGTAGAAGGAATTACTTTTTATATGCACTTCTCTCACGTCATTTAATAATTATATTTTATCATTAAATGAACTCTATTTTCCAATTAAAATATCCAGTTTCTTCATTTCTCTCATATTTAAAATATGCTGAAAATGTATTTCCTTTTTTACTTTTTAAATTTCTAAAACCTACTTTTCCGTTTTTTAGTAAAAGTTCAACCATTTCCTTGGATACAGTTTTACCAAAGTACTTAATATATTTATCATCTTTCCAAATAGTATACTTACATCCATTCTTCCAATTACTACACCCAAAGTTTTTTTCACCTTCAACTACTGGATTCCCGCAAACAGGACAAGCTCCTATACTCTCAGTATCCTCTGGTATCTCTACTTTAAATCTTGATAAAGCACCTGTATCATTTTTTATTAATTCAACAGATTTAATAGTGAAATCTGTTATCAATTTCATGAAATCGCTTTTAGCAAATTTACCTTTTTCAATATCTGAAAGGGTTTTCTCTAGTCTACCTGTATATTCTAAGTCCAACAAATCTCTTACAGGAAATATTTCAACAATATTTCTTCCAAGCTCCGTGCACATAAGGTTTTTCCCTTTTGTTTTTAAATAACCTATATCCTTTAATTTTTTTATAGTTTCCGCACGAGTCGCTGGTGTTCCTATGCTATACCCACTCAAAATAGCCTGCATCATTTCTTCTGAATCTTCATCTTTACCTTCAACACCTTTTCCGCAGGTTTCCATAACTCTAAGTAATGTCTTTTCAGTATGATACTTAGGTGGTTTTTTGGTAACTGAATTTACTTTTGAATCTACAATATCTACATTTTCATTTATTTCAACCTTTGGAAGAATGACATCCTTACTTTCTATTTTCTCTACAACCTTCCAGCCCTCAACTAGCTTTACTTTTCCTTTTGAAACAAACTCTCCTGGAACCTCTGGATTATTAACCTTTAAAGTTACCTTTGTTTCTTCAAATTCAGCTATAGGCATAAACTGCATTATAAATCTATTTTTAATAGCCTCATATACTATTTTTTCATCAGCAGATAACCCTGATGGCTTCATATATGTCGGAGTGATTGCACTATGGCTTTCAACCTTTGAGCTGTCAAAAATTCTTTTAGATGTACTAAATTTAATGTCTTTTTCATATGGTAATCCAACTTTTAACGTATCTAAAACCTTTTTTGCTCTATCTTTTAAACTTTCCTCTAATACTACACTCGCTGTTCTTGGATAAGTTGTAAATTTCTTTTCATAAAGAGATTGGGCAACCTTAAGAACCTTATCAGATGTCCACCCCTTATATTTACTTGTAATATGCCCTTGCAAGTTTGACAAATTAAATAAATACGGAGGGTATTCCTTTTTTAATTCTGTCTGTTTATCAACAATTCTAGCAGTCCCACCTTTAAGTAAAGGCAAAAATTTATCTAAGTATTCCTTCTTATCAAATTTTTCAGACTCATTTTCATAATATAAGCCTTCAAATTCCTCATTGCTAGAATTCTTAAAATTTGATACTAATTTATAGTAAGTAGTTGCTGTAAAGTTTTCAATTTCTTTATCTCTATCATAAATGATCTTTAATGTAGGAAGAAGAACTCTCCCTATATTAATAGTCTTATTTTCTTCAAATTTATATTTTAAGGTACTCACAGAAGTTAAATTTATTCCAATTATCCAATCACTCCATTGCCTTCCTATACCAGCATCTTGTAGCGATTGCATTTCTTTATTATCCTTTAAGGCTTCCATTCCGCCCTTAACTTCATCGGGTGTCCATTCATTTAAAAGTAATCTATATATAGGTTTTTTGACATCGAAATATCCAAATAGCTCATCAGCTATAACCTGACCTTCTCTATCAAAGTCAGTAGCTGAAATTATACCATCTACATCTTCTCTATCAATTAAATTCTTTATTATTCCAAGCTGCTTTTTCGCTCCCTTATCCTCTGTTGTTCTATCCACACCATCACATTTTACTTTATACAAAAACTTCTCTGGGATAAATGGGAACTTTTCAAATCTCCAGCCCTTCATGTTTTCATCATAGTCCTTTGCATCAAAAAGCTGCAAAAGATGTCCAAATGCCCATGTTATATAATAGCCATTGCCTTCAAAATACCCATCTTTCCTGTTTTTTATCTTATATGCATCAGCAATATTCTTTGCAACAGATGGTTTTTCCGCAATAATAACCTTCGCCATGATATTTTTTATCCTCCTTTAGTTATCATTTAAGCACATGAAATAAAATAATAGACAATCATATGTAGATATCCAAAGCATCAACTAGATTTATGCGGTAATCTACCGAAATCATATACATATTTGTTCCATAGGGCTATGAAATTTTCGCTGGAAGGTTCTAAATGCAAGGTTGTGCCCATTTTAGCTTGCTCCTGAAACAAGTTCAGGACAAGCTAAAATAGAACAACCTTCCATTAAGAACCTTAAACAGCTTAATTTCAAATGCCTATTTCACAAATATGTATATGCTTTCTAGTTCAGAGTCACTTTCAAAGCCTAGTAGCAATGTAAATATATTTTATTAATAAGTACAATTCATGAATTGGATATCTATACTGTTATATTATTTCTAATTATGCCTTATATAACCAAATATTAACCACTGAATAGTTAATAATATCAAAAATAGCTTATTCTTAATTATTCAGCATTATATATATTACCATTAAAATAGAAATAAAACCAGTTGAAGTTACATACAAATTTTAATGATGACTTACCGAAATAAGTAACATATTGCGTCCTGTTTTCTTTAAATTTTGATAGATGATTCTAAATTACTCTTCATTATATGTATATTGACGTAGTAAATAAAAAATATGTTCTTTGAAAATCGAATTGTGTTATATTTACAAAGTATGCTATAATTAACTAAAGGATAAATAATAATTTATGAGAGAGAAGTCATTACATGGAAAACAAAGACATTATACAAAATAATAAAACATATTGGGATGCGAATGCCGATTTGTGGTTTGGAACTACAGCACTTCCTACATATGGGGTAAAATTTGTAACAGAAGATGACTTACACTTATTTGGAGATGTGTCAGGCAAAAAAATGTTAGAAATTTGTTGCGGGAGCGGCCATTCATTAAAATACCATGCAGATAGAAATGCTGCTGAATTATTGGGAGTGGATTTATCACATAAGCAAATTGAAAATGCAAAAGTATATCTAAAAGAAAATGGATACACAGCAAAGTTTATATGTGCACCTATGGAATCAGATCTTGATATTCCAAAAAATTGTTTTGATTATGTATATTCAATATATGGAATTGGCTGGACAACAGATTTGCAAGGTACATTTAACAAAATAGCTTCATATCTAAAAAAGGATGGAATATTTATATTTAGTTGGCATCATACTTTGAATTATTGTGTGGCGTGGTCTTGCGATCAACGAAAAGATATTATTGAAAACAATCAATTGATTTTTAATAGGAGCTATTTAGATGAATCGTATTTTACAATGCCCGTCCATGATAGCGAGATTGTTCTCTGCAACCGGAAAATATCAACATACATAAATGCATTAGCTAGGGCAGGCTTTGTTATTGAACAAATGATTGAGGAAACAGATAAGAAAATTATGGAATCTGTTGAAGACGATAGTGATAAAGCTAGAAAGGCAAGGATGCTTCCAATTTCGGTGTGCTTCAAAGCTAGAAAGCTATAGCAACAATATTAGAAAATTTCAGTTTATAGAGTTTCTTATTTATATCTAAAAATTTAATAGTAAATTAGAATATCACATTATTCAAAAGTAAACGGATTTGTGATATTTTTTGTTCCGCAATTCTAATATATGCAGTAAAAATTGATCTTCGAAGAATTTCTAATTTCCACTCACAGTTTAAAGTATATATCAACTAGAAATAAGGAGACTGTTTTGTGTTATGTTTCATTAGGAATTTTGGTGGTTGTAATTCCTGACTAGGAGTTGTTCCAAAATGCTTGTTCAAGGTTTCCCTTGAGGCAAGCATTTTTGGTACAACTCCTAGTCTTAGAATCATTCATCTAAATTCCTAGAAACCGAAACACAATATATTACTTATTTCGGTAAGCTATACTCCAAACTTTAAAGATCCACACGATTTCTTTTTTCACCTCTATTAAACGCACTAATATTTTCCAGCAAATCTGTAAACAATCTATTTCTAGCTTCTTCACTTGCCCATGCTATATGAGGTGTTAATATTAATCTTTCTTTATTTTTAACTTTCAATAATGGATTATCTGCTGGAATTGGCTCAACGTTAAATACATCCAGAGCTGCCCCCCCTATTATCTCTTCGTCTAAAGCTCTAGCCAAATCTTCATCTACTACTATGGGGCCTCTTCCCACATTAATTAAGACTGCATCTTTTTTCATTTTAGTAAATACTTCATAATTAATTAACCCTTCTGTTCGTTCATTTAAAGGCGCATGTATAGATATAATATCACATTGCATTAATAATGAATCAAATTCTACCCTTGCATAATCTGAATCAGCATTTTTGCCTGATGTTGAATAATATACTACTCTTGCTCCAAAGGCTTGAGCTATTCTCGCCACTCTCTTCCCAATGTTACCAAGTCCTATTATTCCCCATACCTTACCGCATAAATCCTTATATGGTACTTCTATATTAGTAAATATATCATGCTTTGAATATTTTCCTGACTTAACAAAGTTATCAAAATAACTAAGATTGTCATATAAATGAAGTAACATAGCAAAAGTATGTTGAGCTACTGTAGTAGTTGAATATCCTTTGACATTAGTTACTGCAATATTTCTTTCTTTAGCATACTTAACATCTATATTATTATATCCTGTAGCCATTTCACATATTAGTTCTAGTTCTGCTGCACCTTTCAAGTTATTCCTATTTAATTCAACTTTATTAGTTAATACAATATTAGCATCTCTAATTCTCTCCGGAACTTCTTCTTTTAAAGTTAAATCATAATAAATTACTTGACCAAATTCATTTAATTTAATGTAGTCTACATTACCTAATGTTTTACCATCTAATACTACTATTTTTTTCATGTTCAATCACCTTTCTAACTTTAAAATACTAACTATATTCTCTAAATCATACCATTTATTGTTGAATTTACTATATTAATGATACAATAAATTCAAATAAATGTAAACTTTAATCCCCTTGCATTTTCATACAAAAACGAAGATTCATAAACATAGTAATTTAATTGCTACATCTACAAATCTTCAACTATATTCTATTAAGGGAGTTTCAAAAAAATAACCAGTCAGCTTCTGGTCTATTTTGTGCTATGCTTCATCACCATAATCCTTACATAGTTCACTATGCGCGGGTTATGGTTCTTCGCCTAGCGCAAAATATCCTCAGAATCTTTGACTTGTTATTTTC
>JARLHR010000211.1 GCA_031292145.1 Clostridium sp.
AAGAGCAAATGGTGCTGATATTAGTGAAGCATCAATAAGTGGTGTTAAGATTGGTCTTATGGGACCTCTTGCTGGAGTTGGGGATCCAATATTCTGGGGAACATTAAGACCAGTACTAGCAGCTTTAGGTGCAGGACTTGCGCTTACTGGAAGTATCATTGGACCATTAATATTCTTCTTAGGATTTAATGCAATAAGACTTGCAACAAATTGGTATGGAATGTTCTATGGATATGAAAAAGGAACTCAATTAGTTTCTGACATGTCAGGAAATAAACTTAGATATCTTACAGAAGGATCTTCTGTGCTTGGATTACTTGTTATAGGTGGGCTTGTTTCTAAATGGACAAGCATTAACATACCATTCGTCTTATCTAAATATACACAAAGTGATGGAAAAGAAGTTATTACTACAGTTCAAAGCGTATTAGATAGTTTAATGCCAGGATTAGTGCCACTTCTATTAACATTTGCATGTATGTATTTATTAAAGAAAAAAGTAAATCCACTATTAATAATCTTCGGATTATTTGCAGTAGGTATTTTAGGAGTTGCTTGTGGAATACTACAATAACTTTAAGCTTAACCTATAGCTTAATTTAAAAAACTATAAGTATAAACCAACTTTTATAATAAAATAGCATAGATTACCAATTATTATAGATTGAGATTTAAATTCAATGTATTATAATCGTGAAATCTATGCTATCACATTAATCAAACCATATTGTGATAAATCAAAGGCCATATGGAAAATCTAATTATAAAGTAAACGTTGTCTGAAGCGAGAAAGCTTTTATAATGCAGTAAATTTGTATGAGATCTTTAAATAGAAATACAAAATGTAAATTACTTAAAAATTATATTTGTAAGATTATTAATTCATTTAAGGAATAAAAAAGATAAACATTATTAAAAAGTAATGAGAAAAGGGGTAAAGAAATGAAAAAATTAAAGTTAAAGTTATTAGCGATAACGGTAGCAACTACAACAACAGCAACAATAGTTCCTTTGATGGGAGTGTCAGCAGTTTGGAAACAAAATCAGGGAGAGTGGCAATATTTAAATGATTCCGGAGAAGCCCAAACAGGCTGGATTAATGATAACGACACATGGTATTACTTAGATAATTCTGGAGTGATGAAAACAGGTTGGGTTAATGAAAATGGTACGTGGTATTATTTAAGTAATTCAGGAGCAATGAAAACAGGCTGGGTTAATGATGGTGGTAAATGGTACTATACAAATAATTCAGGAGCAATGAAGACAGGTTGGATTAATGACAATGGTACATGGTATTTTTCAGATGCATCAGGAACAATGCAAACTGGTGTAGTTCAAGTAGATGGCAAGACTTATTTATTAGATGCTGCTACAGGAGCTATGCAAGTAGGAAATGTAACAATTGATGGAAAAGTTTATACTTTTGCACAAACTGGAGAAGCTATAGGAAAAGATATGCCAGTATCTAAAGTGTTTAATTCAAGTGGAGTTGAAGTCACAAATACTTCAGGCAAGGATACTAATGTATCAGATGCTTCTAATACATCAGCAACAGACCAACAAGATAGTTCAAGTGGTAGTAAGCATAATAGTAATAATAGTAGTAATAGTAGTAATAATAATAATAGTAGTAATAATAATAATAATAATAGTAGTAATAATAATAATAATAATAATAATAATAATGTGGATATTAATGCAGGGGTTTCAACTAGTCATTTAGAAGATTATCGTGAACAATATCATTATTCTGTTCCTAGTGGTTGGGGAAATGACCCTAATGGTATGGTTTATTTTAATGGAGAGTGGCATTTATTTTATCAATATTATCCAGATGGTGTTGCATGGGGACCAATGCATTGGGCACAAGCAGTTAGTACAGATTTAGTTCATTGGAAAGATCTTGGTATTGCAATAGAACCAGGAGATGTCAACCCAGGTGATGGCCAAAAATACATTTTTTCTGGATCTGCAGTTGTAGATAAAAATAATACAAGTGGTTTCTTTGATGGAATTGAAGGTGGAGGATTAGTTGCAGTTTACACTGAAGATAATAATGTTGCTGGAACACAACAACAATCTATTGCCTATAGCAAAGATAATGGGAGGACTTGGACTAAATACAACAATGGAGATCCAGTTATAACAAACGCTATGGATCCGTTAAAATCTAGCGATTTTAGAGATCCTAAAATATTCTGGAGTGAAGATGCTAATGAATGGATGATGGTAGTTGCAGGTGGACCACTAAGGTTCTTCTCATCAAAAGATTTGAAAACTTGGAAAGCAGAAGGAACTCAATCAGGAATTACAACAGAATGTCCAGATTTATTTAAATTGCAAGTTGGAGAAACTGGAACGTATAAATGGGTATTAAGCCAAGGCGGAAGATATTATCGTGTTGGGGAATTTAAACAAGTAGATGGTGTCTGGAATTTTGTTCCTGATGATGAGCAGGTTTTATCTATGAATTTTGGTCCTGATGCATATGCAGCTCAAACTTATTATGGTACAGATGAAAATGGCACTCCTGACGGAAGAAGAATTATGATTCAATGGATGAATAACTGGAATTATGCAGGTAGCATTGGAAAAATAACACAGACATTCAATGGGCAATATACTTTACAAAATGAATTGAAATTAGTTCAAACAACAGGTGCAGCAATTCGTTTAACGCAAGAACCAATTAAAGAGTATGAGAGTTTACGTCAAACACCTACAACCTTTAACAATGTTACAATTTCTCCTAATCAACCTAATATTATGAGTAACTTATCAGGAAGTCAATATGAAATCGTTTCAGAGTTTACACCAGATGCAAATACAACAGAAGTAGGATTTAATTTACGTGTTGGAAAAGATGCAGATCAAAAAACAGTAGTCAAATATAATACGAAAACAGGAGAAGTGACAATTGATCGTTCAAAATCTGGAAAGGCACCAAGTAGTTCATTTACAGATCCTTCTGTTGGTAAGGTAACTAAAACAGCAGATGGTAAGATTCAATTGCATATTTTTGTAGATGCATCATCTGTAGAAGTATATGCAAATAATGGAGAGATAACAGGTTCGAATGAAATCTTCCCTAATCGTACTAGTCAAGGAATAGAAGTATATTCGGTTGGAGGAAATACACAAGCTACAATTCAATACTACCCATTAAGTGGAATTTGGAATAATGATATTAAAGGAACAAATTCAGTTGCATTATCATTAAGTGAATCAAACTTTACTAAGGAAGTAGGAGAACAATTCTCTATTTATACAACTACAATTCCTACAACAGCAGCTCAAGGAGTTACTTGGTCAATTTCAGATCCTAGCGTTGTTAAAATTATAAGCCAAGATGATACTAAGACAACATTTGAAGTGACAGGAACAGGAAATACAGATTTAACTGCAACTTCTAAGGACGGAAAAGCAACGAAGACAGCTTCTTTAAGTGTTTATAATCGCGTTCTAACTTCAGATATTTCTGATTTAACTGATTTCCAAAGTACTGCAGGAAATTGGTACGTAAATAATGGAACTTATACATCAGATTCACTTGGTATTGGCGATGGATTTGTAACTTCAGCTCAAATGGATGACGATTTAACTGCAACTTATACTTATTCAGCAGATGCTAAATTCGTATCAGATGGCAAACCATTAACTGATGGCGTTGCTTCATTGGTATTATTCTCTCAAACAAGAGATGCATCAAAGGGAAGTCTTGTAGCTAATATTCTTTGGAATGGTGAGTATAGAGTATTTAATTTCCCAGGAGGTCAAAATGTTGCTAGTGGTAAGGTTGACGTAGATCCAAATGGTGTTTATCATTTGAAATCAGAAATTAAAGGAAATCACATAAAATATTGGATAAATGACAAATTAGTATGTGATGCTGATGAACCATATACTACTCCAGGATATTTTGGTTTAAATACATGTAACGCAGAAGTAGAATACACTAATATAAGGCTTAATAAGGTAGCAAGTGATACTTCAACTTTAGAATTAAATAAGACAGCATTTGAACAAAGTAAGGGAGATACATTCACTGTTTATTCGAATCAAGAAGTTAACTGGTCAATTGCAGATCCTAATGTAGTACAAGTTATAAGCAAAGATGCTAATAAAACAACATTTGAAGTGGTTAATGCTGGAGCAACAACTTTAACCGCAACTTCTGCTACAAATAGCAGTCTAAAACAAGATGTTAGTGTAGATGCTTATGAACGTGATCCAGAAACAGTTGATGGGTTAGTTGACGGGCTAGCTAATTTCCAGCCACATAACGGAAATTGGTATGTTAAAAATGATGCTTATGAAGTAAATGTAAGTGGTGATGGATTCTCAATTTCAGATAATAAAATTGATATAGAAAAAAATCCAGATATAACATATACTTTAGAAACTGATGCGGACATATTAAGTGGTGATGTTGCAGAGTTAGTACTATTCGCACAAAGTAAAGATAATCCACAAGGTGATGGTAGCCTTATAGCGAATGTCATTAGTAACAACACATATAATTTGTTTACTTTTGGAAAAGGTGGTATTAAAGCAGGTGATCTTGATGATTCCGGCAAGTCAACAGACGGTAAATATCATTTAAAAGCAGAAGTTAAAGGAACGCATTTAAAATACACAATAAATAATCAAGTAATATATGATGGAGAACAAAACTTCTTTACATCTGGATACTTGGGATTAGGTGCTTGTAATTCAAATGTAGCATTCACAAATATAAAATTTGCTGATGATGCTACGTCAGGTGGTATTAATGCTACTACAGGAGCAGCTGCTACAGTTACTACAGGAGCGGCTATTACAGTTGCAACACCGGTAACAGGTGAAACTCCAGTATCAACAATTGATGAAACTGATCAATATACAGCAACGATTGAATGGAATGAAAATCCGGCAATATTTGAAGCAAATAAAGTATATACCGCAACAATAACAATCAAACCTAAAGCAGGTTATACAGTAATAGGTGTGCCTAAAGACTACTTTAAGGTTGAAGGGGCAATGGCAACCAATGATGCCGATTCAGGAGTTATAACAGCAGTATTTCCAGAAACCAATTAAAAAATAAAAGGTGAGAAAGTTTATCACACTTGCGAAGATTTTTGGTAACTTATGAAAAACTGTAAAAGGTATATCTAAATAATATTACAATTAGACATCAAATGAATTTGAGTCACATATGAATGATATTCATATGTGACTCACTTGTATTTGATTTAGAATATAATTAATTATTACTTAGCAAGTAACTTATTTGCTACCCAAGTTAAAGCTGCATTATCTACATCTTCACCTTGATATCCATGAGGACCTTTAGAGTTAGACATAAAAATATTTTCAACACCTGCTTTTACAAGAGCATCTCTAAGTCTTAAACTCTGTTGAATTGGCACTAAGGTATCATGTCCTCCATGTGCTATAAACATTGGTGGGTCGTCTGAAGTTACATTATTTATAGGGCTGGCAAGTTCTGCCAACTTTACTTTATCCCAATAAGGAGAATTAGTTTCATTTTTATCTCTAATTTCTCTAAGAAGTCCTACACCTTGTCCTTCTTTACTAAATCCAAGTAGTTTAGATTCATTAGCGTCTGGAGAATCATGTGTTGCTACTGCATCTTCATGAGATTGAAGAGATGGATCCATCTCAGTTGACATTGTAAGTAAATCTGTTGGACCATAAAAGTCAACACAAGCCATTACTTTACTTGAGTAATCTAGGTTACCGCCTTCATCACCTTCAAGTTCTTTTACATCACCAGTAGTAGCAAGTTCAGCAGCTAAATGCGCGCCAGCAGAAGTTCCACATACTGCTATTTTATCTGGATCAAGACCATATTCTTTAGCATGTGCACGTAGATATCTAATTGCACCTTTAACATCATAAATTTGTGCTGGAAGGGCAGCTTCTGAATTTAAACGGTAATCTATAGAAACAAAAGTGATTCCTTTATTTAATATGCTTTTAAAAATTTTATAGGCTGATGCATTATCACCAGACATTTGACCTGTAGGTTGGCCAGTTTGATTTTGTGCAGGAGCACTTGAATCTTTAGGAGCATCATCACCTTGATAATCACCCATAGCCCAGCCTCCACCATGAATGTACACAAGAACAGGAGTTGCTTCAGTTTTACCTTGTGGTTTAAATATATTCATTTTTAAATCTCTTTTATCTCCATTATCATTATTAACTGTAGCAAAAACTAAATCTTTATATGTAGGCGCCATGTTGGTTTGATCTGTAGTTGAAGAAGCTGTAGAGGTTGATGCGTTTGTTTTTTGTGAACAGCCAGCTAAAGGTAGTACAAAAGTTGTTGTCAATAAAAGTGAAAGCGATATAAGCTTAATTTTTTTATTCATATTGTTCCTCCTCGTATTTGCATAGATTATAAAAGATGGTAGTTTTCTGTAGCCTAAGCAATTATGTAACTTATTTTTCTTCGTTTTGAAATTGGATCAAATTATCTAGAGTTCTTTTTAGGAAACTTTCATATAGTATTACTTCATCATCACTAAAACCTTTATAAAAAATCTCTCCAGCTTCATCTATAATACTTTTATTTAAAGTTACGAGCTCTTCATTTCTATTTATTACTTTAACTAGTGTTTTTCGTTTATCAGTTTCGCATGGTATCAATTTGATATGACCAGCTTTTTCTAGTTTGGCTAATGTACTTGTTAAGGTTGATTTTTGCAGATGAGTAATTCTTGAGACTTCTTTTATAGATATTTCATCCTTTTGCCAAAGTAAGAACAAAAGTCGTGCTTGGGCAGATGTCAAAGTATCAATATTTGAGTCTCTATGTTTTTTCGATAAAATCCTATCTAATAATGCATCTATTGATGCGGATAATAAAACAGAAGCTCCTTTTATAATATTCATTTTTACCTCCGGATTAAAAAATAGTTTTATATAGTACTATATAAAAATTATAGTACTATATAAAACTATTTTCAATACATTACATAAAATTAATTTTATAGGTTTTACATTAACTTTTATATAGATATGGAATTAGCAGAAAATGATTTAAGAGTAGTTAATCTGTTAAGATACTCAAGTGCAAATTACAAAAAACATTATTGTACCACTTCCAAAGGTACTTGCTTTTTGTGCTAAGTATAAAGAAAAAAGACATTGTTGCCTTTTTAGTGGATAAATAATATAGAAATGTTATGTATCAACATTAAGGCAAGATTTAATAAAACTCAAAGTCGCTGTATTAGGTTTATAAGTATGTTTTTGATGTTATATATTTTACAATTTTTTATAGCTGCCCTGGAAATTTATTATGTTTCCTTTTAGCATAATCAAACCTCCAATTGGTATTATTTTTATACCGATTGGAGGTTTTGTGTTATACAAAATTATTTAAAGTGACTTCCAAACATTTTTACATTTAAAAATAATTGGGAAGAGTAGTTTAATAAATAACATCTCCCATTAATGCTTCAATAATTTCACTGCAAGATTTAATGTCTTTTATAAGTTCTATTGCATTGGAAACACTGTTTATTCCGTTATCAAGATTACCTTCTAGCATTCCAACTCTAATTCCTCCCACATCACCCATTCTAGCATTTATTTCTTCTCTTGTAGCTCCATTTTGGTCCATCTTATATAGTTCTAAAGAAAGTTCGTGAGGTGTGCATCTCCATGTTGGCATTGCTTTAAATTCAACAAGATCCACAGTTTTAGCATTTATGATATCTTGCTTACAAAGATCACTTGCTGGACATTCTTTTGAGGCTATAAAACGTGTTCCAATATAAACACCCTCTGCCCCTAATATCATTGATGCTTTTACACCTCTGCTATCAACAATTCCACCTGCAGCAAGTACAGGTATATTAACTGCATCAGCAATCAGCGGGACAATCGCCATGGTTCCTATTGCATGTGCAGGTAATCCACCGCCTTCATCATAACCAGTTGCAATAATAATATCTGCACCTGCAGCTTCAATATTCTTTGCAGACTCTATAGTAGGATTTAAATCTCTATAGATAATTGTAAATCCTTCATTTTTTAAATTCTTTACTTCTTCTACTTCATTTCCTAAGCCCATACCTAGTACTAACAAATACTTAATATCCTCTTCTCTTATAACTTGAAGAACTTTAGAGGAAAAACCCTGGGGATCACCTTGGAATGGTATAAAATACTGCACCGCAAAAGGTTTATCAGTAAGTTCCTTCGTTTTTCTGATTTCGCGTCTCATTCGTTCAGCAGTTTCCATTGGATCTGTTGTTAGGGTGGTCTGTCCCGCATTTGGACCCAATACCCCCATTCCACCAGCATTAGATACAGCGGCTGCTAATTCGGCAGAGGTAATCCAACTCATAGAAGCCTGAATGACAGGATATTTAATTTTTAAGATTTCTGTTACTCTATTTTTACTCATTTTAATCCTCCTTGTATAATAACATGTTATTAAAATAATTTGATAGTATGTTGAAATTATATTTTACCCGTTCCACAAGCATTTGATTCAAGTATTGCTAGCTTAGTAGAGAGGTAATCAAAACAACTTAATGCACGTTGTAATTTTATTTTATATGAGTTAAAATGACAAAAAAATAGATACATATGTACTTTTGTATGATTTCATACATTACGGTAAAAATGTATTGTAATTGAGGTGATTTATATGGATACTAAACAAATAATTTTAGATGCCACAATAAAACTTATGAAAGTCAATAAGGCTAATAAACTAACAGTGCAAAATATACTCGATGAGGCTCATGTATCCCGTTCAACATTCTACAGCTTTTTTTCAGACAAATATGATGTGATAAACTATTACTTTGAATCTTACGCAGATTCTATTTCAAATGAAAATCAAAATATTGAGAACAATTGTGCCTATCAATTTCTATATGATAACAAGGATTATTTTATAAATGCATTGTCTGTAGAAGGTCAAAATTCTTTTGAAGATTTTTTTTATAACTATTATTACGAGAATTGCTCTAGGATATATTTAGAGAATATGAATAAAGAATCATTATCAGATGATGATAGAATATCACTTGAGTTTTATTGTATGGGGTCTTTGCACATTGCAAAACAATGGCTTACGAGGGGCGCTAAAGAGTCCCCATTAAAGATGACAGAATTGACACATCAATTAATACCTGAAAAGTACTGGAAACCTCTTTAGATCTGCAACTTCATAGTGACCAGGGTTTTAATATACTTCTGCAGGGTATTGAAGCCTAACAAGCTGATACAATTAGATGTTCTTCAATGCAAGTATCTATTAAATTTAATTTTGCCATAGTGTAAAATGATTCTAGAGCTTTTACATTTTGTAATAAATATACTCTTAAAATTTGATAAGAGTATATTTAATTGAATGCAAGGGAGCTACAAAAGAAACTGTTGCATATGCTAATCTAAAAAATAACAATAAGCAAAACTAGGGGGATTAAATCAATAGAAATTAATATAAATGATAACTTAATAATGTATCTAAGTAAGGTCGGAGAATCAAGCCCAGATTGAACTGGAGGAGGTTCTCCTTCGTATTTTGTTACAAGAAGAAAGTTGATGATAAATTCTGTGAATATAAAGATTTGTATATAATAATTGTTTTAGTAAGGATATACAAATATATTGACAAAAAAGAATTTAAAAAGTATATTTAATAGTGTAAATACACTAAAAGAAATAAGGTGATAATTATAGATAGAAAAGTTTATGATAAAAAATCATCTCCTTGTAATTGTGTTAATATTAGAAGAGCTTCACAAGCACTTACTGAAGTTTATGACGAATTTCTTGCACCAAGTAATATAAAAATAGGTCAGTTTTCATTACTTAAACATATAAATCAATTAGAACCAGTAAGTGTAAGTGATTTAGCTTTAATTATAAGATTAGACAGAACTACTCTTGTAAGAAATATTAAACCTTTAGAACAAAGTGGATTTGTAGAAGATATATCAGGACAAGGAACTAGAAATAGGCAGCTTAAGTTGACTTCTCAAGGAGTTGAAAAATATAAACATGCAGAAGAACTTTGGGAAAAAGCACAAAATTTTTTAGAAGAATATTTGGGTAGAGGCAATATAGATGTTTTTAGTACATTGTTATCTAAAATTGAGGCTTTAGTGCCTTAATTTTTTTATAATTATAGTGTATATACACGCAATGGTGAAAATATTAGGGGAAGTATAGATTCATAAATCAACCCCAATACGCTGTAATGCTGTTTTTGTGGCATTTAATATAAAAAATATTATGAATATAACCAATTGTTTATATTTGATTAAATTTATCGAAGGAGTAACTTAATATGGATACAATTGAGCAAATGATTCAAAAAAGGGCTTATGAATTAGGCTATGAAAAATGCGGTATTATTCCGATTAGTTTAATGGATGAATATGGTGAAAAATTTAATGAGCGTATCGAAAAAATTCCAAAATCAAAGATGTTTTATCAGAGTCAGCAGCGGTTGGTTAACCCTAAGGAAATATATCCGTGGGCAAAATCTGTAGTAGTGCTTACGGTACCATACGGAAAATACAAGGTTCCAGAGATATTAAATGGGCGAATTGCTAAGGCATATTTATTTGATATACGTGTGGATGAAAATACAAAAGAATATCAGAATAATCGTGAATTGGAAAAATATATGCAAGAGCTTGGTTTAAGGGTAGAAACAAATCAAAAATTTGGAGTGGTTGGAATGCGTTGGGCAGCTTTGCAAGCTGGAGTTGGTATTATTCGTAGAAATAATTTTTTGTATACAGAATCTGGTTCGTGGGTTCATCTTGAAGCTTGGGTAACTGATAGAGAAATGGAGTTGAAGGAAACAAATAATGTTATACCGTGTCCAAAAGCTTGTAATCACTGCAGGGAATCCTGTCCTACAAAATCTCTTTCAGCACCATATACTATGTCCCCAACAGAATGTATTTCTTTTCTGACAACATTTGGCGGGCGTGATTTGCCACAGGAACCGTTAAGTAAAAAATTTGGAAACTGTATTTATGGATGTGATATTTGCCAAGAGGCATGCCCTATGAACAGAGGAAAATGGAAAGATGAAGAAGATTTTCCTGGTCTTAAAGAATTATCTTATTCATTAACGCCAGAGAATATTTTAAATATGGAAGAGGATTTTTATCGTGAGAAGATTCAGCCAAAATTTTTCTACGTATCAGCAGAAGACCTTTGGAAATGGAAAGTAAATGTATTATGTTATATGCGTAATAACTATAAGGAAAGTTATAAGACACTTATTATAGGTGCATGCAATAATGAAAATAATAAAATAAGTGAAATGGCGAGATTAATTTGCAAGGAACTTTGTTTACAATGATTTCTTGACAATAAGAGAAGTACCAAATTTATAATATGGATACTTAAACCAATAAAACACGCAACTTAAAAGTTCATCACTTTTTTAGGTTGAGTGTTTTTATAATCTAGTGAATATAAAATATGGTAAAGTATTACATAAAAAATTATTTAGATGCAATATATTGTCCTTTATATTCTGCCAATTCTAATTTTCTTTTATGCTTGAATAATATACATCAATGGGACGCAACCAATTTTTTCGAGCTATGTTGGAAGCGGCTTCTTTATCTCTACACTCAAAAGCTTGTAAAATCGCTTCATGTTCTTCAACGGAATCAGCTGTAAGAATAATAGACTTATGGAAAAAGAGTCTGCGGACATGAGCCTGAAGCATGGAGATTGTGTTATTGATATATGGATTTTGCGTTATATCAACAATACTTTTATGGAATTGTTCATCTAGCTTTAAAGCGGAATAATAATCACCTTCTTTAATTGCTTTGGAGAATTTTATGTTAATATCATGCAATGAATCTATAGATTGATTATCAATAACAGGTGTTGCTAGTTCGGAAGCTAAGGCCTGTAATACTGCTAAAGGAGGTAAAATTTTTGATATATCATCTTTATTTACAGTCGTAACTTGTGTAGCTACTCCTGGTTGCATTTCCACAAATCCTTGTACATTAAGTAATTGTAAAGCCTCTCTTACAGGAGTTCTACTTACTCCTAATGCTTGTGCCAACTCGGCATCATTGAGTTTTTCTTTTGGCTGAAGAGTACCATCAATAATCCATTCTTGTATTTGATTAAATGCACGTTCCTTTGCAGATAATCGGCTCGGGGTTAAAAAATCACTTGGTATAGGCATTATCATTCACCTTTCTTTTTCTATTGTATTTATTTTAGTATAGGCTATTTATAATTAGAATTCAATATGCGATATATTACATATTGAATTCTAATTATAAATATGCTATTATTCTGGTATGCAATATATTGCATATGAGTATTAAGGAGGTTGCATATGGAAAACTTATTTATGTATATACTAATATCTCTAATGATGGTCATTGTGCCAGGAGTAGATTTTATATTGGTAACGAAAAATACTGTATCTAGTGGAACAAGAGCAGGTCAGTTTACTACATTAGGCATTGCTTTAGCTCTTTCAATTTGGACAATAGTAGCAGTGCTTGGTTTATCCGCAATTGTTGCCCAATCTATAGTATTATTTAATATAATTAAATATTTAGGAGTAGCATATCTTGTATTTCTTGGGATTAAGTCCATTAGAAATAAAAGTACTTTCCCTATTGAAATTGATGATTCAGAAAATAGTAATGAATGGAGTAAATTATCTATAAATAAATATAAAGCTTATTTTTTTCAAGGTTTTTTAAGTGATTTCCTTAATCCTAAAACAGTTATTGTTTATATGACCCTAATTCCTCAATTTATTAATACAGATAAAAATGTTTATTTGCAGTTAATTATATTAGGATTAATTCTTATAGTAGAAGCAATTTTCTGGTTTTTAATTCTAGTCTACATTTTGAAATATATTCGTAGTTGGTTTAAGGAAGCAAAAGTTCAAAGTATTTTTAATAAAGTAGCTGGGGCTATGTTAGTTTCGCTTGCAATTAAACTCGCCTTGTAGAAAGGAGCAAGTAAAATACAAAAAAAAGGATTTACCGTGATAATGTAAATCCTTTTTTTATCGCTAAAGATATTCTATTGAAGTAAGCTTCTAAATTTAGAATGCAAAATAGTACTATAAAATTCCCTTCAGACATCTTCGAAGCAATTCATCTATAAATTTTGATATATCATATCTACCTTCAGTAGAACTCCAATCAAAAAAAACACCTTTTGTAATTACACATAAGTCATTTGATACTTCATAAGGCGTTCTTCCATTCGAAATGACAAAACCGTTTTTTATAGCATTGTCTAAATATGAATTAGTAGTTTCTATCACCTTATTATGAAATATTGTATTGTTCAATTCTTCGTTTTTGGGGTTGAAAAAATTTCTACAAAAGTCCAAACCTAAGCCAGCAGATGAATTACATAGATTTATATAAAAAGTAATCAACTGTTCTTCAATATCCATATCCGTGCAATTTTCTTTTATAATATCGTCAAATGATTCTAGAGTTTTTGTATAGTAAAAGCATAACAAATCTTCTTTGGATTTAAAAAGGCTATAAAACTTACCAGTTGAAATTTCAGCAACTTCACAAATTTTACGAACAGTTAAATTGTCATACCCAACTTCTTTCATTATGGTCAGTGCAACTTCGAATATATGACTTTTTATTTTTAAGTCTCTTGATTGCTTCGTTTCATATTGTGGATGGTCCATTAGAAAACACCTCCTTGTCAACAAAAATTAAAATTGTTTGTTCATACCATGAGACAAAAATGAAAGCCTCAAATTATAACATGTTTTCCTAAAAGCCCTAGACGTATCTAGTGGAATATAAGTTATTATATTGCAAATGTAGTAAATAAACAAGCCAATATTACCTGTTTTTCAATTATGAATATATTGAAGATTTCTATAGATAAAGTGATTATTTCGAAAAAGACTCAATAATTTATTGTTTTCGCAACTTGTATATTTACAAAAAAATTATTGTTATTGACAATATATTAACAAGTAGATATACTTAAAACATGTTCAGAACGTGTTCTGAAAATAAAATGTTGAAAAAAATTGGAGGTTTAATCATGTCATTAAAGTATCCTGAATTATTTAAACCATTTAATATTGGTAAATGTAAAATAAAAAATCGTATTGTTATGGCTCCTATGCATGTTACAGGAAGATTAAATGACAATGGCACATTGAATGATGAGGCTATTGACTTTTACGAAGAGAGAGCAAAAGGTGGGGCTGGACTTATTATTACAACTTCTATGACTCCAGAAAACGGGGTTGAAAATACTTATATGTCTCACGATCCATTTCAATCACCAGATGCCTTTTTGGTTCAAACTAAGAAATTAGCAGATAAAGTACATGCTTATGATACTAAGGTATTTATTTCAATTGGTGTAGGATTTGGACGTGTTATGTTCCCTAATATTATGACCCCAGCAATGAATAATACTCCAGTTGCGCCTTCTGCAATTCCAAACAGATGGAATCCTTCATTAATGTGTCGTGAAACTACGGCTGAGGAACTTCAACGTATAAGTGAATCATTAATTAAAGCAGCATCTATAGTGAAGCAATCTGGTGTAGATGGAATTGTCGTTGATGGAATTTATGGTGGATATTTTATGGATCAGTATTCAACAAAAATATTTAACTCGAGAAAAGATGAATATGGCTATGAACAAAATGGTCAACTTAAAATATTAATCGACACAATAAAAGGCGTAAAAGCTGTTTGTGGGGAAAACTTTCCTGTCTGTACTCGAGTTACACCAAAACATTATATGAAGGCAGTTGGTCAAAGTGCATTACCTGGTGAAGAATTTGAGGAAATGGGACGTGATATTAATGAATCCATTGAATTATCCAAACAAATTACAGAAGCTGGTGTTGATGCAATATTAATTGGAAATGGATCGTATGATTCCTTCTATTGGCTATATCCGCCAATGTATCAAAAGGATGGATTATGGCTTGAAGATGCAAAGAAAATTCGTGATGTTGTTGATATTCCAGTTATTTGCCCTGGAAAAATATTAACTCCAGATTTAGCAAACAATGCAATTGGGTCAGGTATGGTTGATGCTATTGCCTTAGGGAGAGCATTGCTTGCTGATGCAGAATGGGCTAATAAAGCAAAAGAAGGTAATGATGACGAAATTCGTCCATGCATAGGATGTGAAACCGGATGTATAGGTCGTATATTTATAGGTGAACCACTTACATGTGCAGTAAATCCTGGAATATTTAATGAAAAATCAGATCCTATTACACCTGCGTTAATTAAAAAATCTGTGGCTGTCATTGGTGGCGGAATAGCAGGAATGGAAGCAGCCAGAGTGGCAAAATTGAGAGGTCACAATGTAGATTTGTATGAAAAGTCTGATAAATTAGGCGGAGCAATTATTGCAGCCGCAGTTCCTGATTTTAAGGATGCAGATAGACGTTTACTAGAATGGTATAAAAGAAGCCTTAAAAAATTAGGTGTTAATATTCATCTAGATAGTAATATGAGTCTTGAAGAGATAAAATTATTACAAGCTGATGAAATAGTCATAGCAGCAGGTGCTATTCCAAGAATACCACCAATTAAAGGATTAGATAGAGAAAAGGCAGTAACTGCAATTGATGTTCTTCTCGGCAAAAAAGAAGTAGGTAACAATTGTGTTATTATAGGCGGTGGACAAGTTGGCTGTGAAGTTGCTGTCTGGCTAAAAGAAAAAGGTAAAAATGTTACAGTGGTTGAAATGTTAGGTGAACTTATGGCAGGCGGAGTTGAACAAATACCAATTCCAAATAGGCTGATGATGATAGATATGGTGGCATATAATAATGTTCAGGTTAAGCTAAATTCAAAAGTTGAAAGTATTGAAGATAAATCTGTAAAACTAATAACTGCAGATGGAAGTGAAACGATTGAAGCAGATACAGTTATTATTTCAGCAGGATTTAGTTCAAATGATACTTTGTATAACGTTATAAATGAAGAATTGCCAGTAAAAGTTTGGAATATTGGTGATTCAAAAGTTCCAACTAATATTCAGTATGCAGTTCGTGATGGATATGCTATCGGAAAGAGTATTTAAAATAACAAAGAAGGAGTTTTACTATGAAAATTTACGCTATTAATGGAAGTCCAAGAAAAAACAATAATACAGCTACATTACTAAAAAAAGCTTTAGAAGGAGTAAAAGAATCAGTTAAAGATACCGAAGTCGAGACTGAAATAATTAACTTATATGATCTAAAATATACTGGATGCAAAAGTTGCTTTGCTTGCAAAAGAATTGGAAGTAAAAGTTATGGAAAATGTGCCGTAAAAGACGATATTCATGAAGTTTTAGAGAAAATATCTCAAGCTGATGGACTTATTTTTGGTTCGCCAGTATACTTTAGTAACATATCAGGTCAATTACAATCATTTTGTGAAAGATTATTATTTCCTTATTTAGTATATGATAAGAACCATTCCTCAATTGCTCCAAAGAAAATACCAACAGCATTCATTTATACAATGAATATACCAGAAGAATTTATGAAAAAAAGTGGATATATATCAACTTTTAATAACATTGAATCTGCTATTGGACTTATATTTACAAAAACATTAGTTATGTATTCAAATAATACTTATCAATTTGATGATTACTCGAAATATAAATCTGACGCCTTCTCTGAAGAAGAAAAAGCTGAGCATAGAAAGATGCAATTTCCTTTAGATTGTCAAAAAGCATTTGAACTAGGTGCAAGTTTAATTAAGTAGTGAATTAAATTATGATTCACTATGTCCACGTAATTCTATGTTACTGTCTACTTTTGATACATTTTATCACTCCTTTTAAAAGGTGAGAAGTGAGGTTCCTTGAGAAAGAACTTCACTTCTTATTTTTTTCATATAAACTTTGATTTAACCACCAAACCATCACTTTTAGCGATTTAGTTCAGAAAAAAGAGTTTTTGAAAAAATAAAAGATAAATGCTATATTGATTATAGTTATATATTTATGTTAATAGTGAATGTAATGTTTAAGAATGGAGCGTAATTAGATAAATGGCAAGAAAGAAAAATATGGAGAAGCGAAATGAAATATTAAAAAGTTCATATCATATGTTTTGTGAGAAAGGATATGAGGAAGTATTTGTTCGAGAAATAGCTGATGAAGTAGGTATAAGCAAAGCATTATTTCAGCATTATTTTACTAAAAAAATTGATATTCTGGAAACTATGCTTAAGGAGTTGCTAGATGTCTCTTTTAGCTATGTTGATTGTATAATAACTAAAGAAGAAAGTATTTATTTACGACTGTCAGTGTATGCAAATATTTTTTTTAAGACAATAAATTTTCAAAATAATTTATATAAATTTATTGTAAATATTATTTCGAGTAAAGAACTTCTGAAAATGTGGATTAACATTATTTATCAATGGCTTAGTACAATAAAAAATAATGAAATGGAAAATATATCAGAAAGAGAATTTCAAATAGCACTATCATTTTCTATGGCTGGAGGAACTGAATTACTGCTGCTTAATGAGGCGTTGAATATTCCGGTTTCATTTATAGTGGAACAAATGGTTACTTCCTTTATGAGAATATTAAATAATGACCAGAAAGATATTGAAGATGTTATTACTCGAACACATACTAAGATTGATAATATTGACTTTGATGATTTTAATCAATCTTGTAAAGAACATATTTTGTGGTATAGATAATGAAGTTAATATGTGGAAAACGATGATTAGAAATCATCGTTTTTTAATTTGGTAAAAGACATTGACAATATGAAAAAAACATAATATATTAAAGCTATACTAGTATAGTTTATAAAACTGAGGAGATGAAAAAATGGTGCAAGAATTAATGAACGCTTATACAAATAACACGTCACTTTTAATTATGTCAGCTATTACTTTTGCAATTGGTTATATTGAGTACATTTACAGTTTTAGATTAGTAATTAAAGAAAAATGTGCACCTTACCCAATATGGATGCATACATTCTATTTTGCACATGATTTTACAGGGGCAGTTGTATTTTATATGTTAGCAAAAAATAATAATTGGTTTTGGTTCTTTACAGCAGCATCTATAGCTTTGCTTATTTGGAATTGTTTTGAAATCTTTAATCTTTATATGGCTATTAAGGTTGAAAGACAAGAAATATGGGGAAAGTTCTATAATTCGCCTGTTACAGTTGGACAACCATTATCAAGGGTAATCGGTCAGATAGCTCTAATGTTTGTAATAGTGAATTTGTTTAGAGTATTTATGAATGATGAAGTTATGTTTAAATGGTTTGCATTTACAAATATTGTTATGGCAGTTGGTCCAGGTTATCTGTGGAATGAAAGAAAAAGTAGAAAAGGAAGTTCTATTGGACTTGCAATTGTTATATTTATAGGTACAGTCAACACCTTCTTACCAGCAGGATATGGTATGTGGACTACGACTTTTGCATATTTTAATCAACCATGGTTCTATATAACAGGTGCAGTGGTATCTGCATATGCCTTTAGAAATATAATAATGTTATTGAAATTTCCTAAGAAAGAAAGCAAGGATGATAAGAAAGCAATTTGGTAGCTCGTGAAGTTTGTTTTTTAAACAAAGAAAATAACAAAACTATTGAAACTTCAAATTTTGAGATTGAGAATGTGAAATGTTCATGAATTTGCTATAGAATACAGAAGAAGATATATTGACAAAAAGGCATTCAAGAGATAATATGAAATAGTGTAGATACACTAAAACTGAAAAAGGTGATAGTGTGAAAGATATGGTTTGGTTGTTAATAGTACGACTAAAAGCCCTAAATAGGATAAATCTTTTAAATAATCGATTTACACAGGATTAATAAAGTGATAAAAATGCCAAAGACATTTGACTTTTGAATAATTGACCAATAATCGCTATGAACACATATATGTGTACCAATTTCATAGGGGCGATTAGAAATGGAGGTTAATATGGAGAGAAATATTTTTAATAAGAAATCCTCTAGCTGTAATTGTATCAATGTGAGGAGAGCTTCTCAAGCAATTACTGAAGTTTATGATGAATTTCTTGCTCCAAGTAACTTGAACGTAGGTAAGTTTTCGTTACTTAAACATATATACCAATTAGGACCTGTAAGTGTCAGCAATTTAGCTCTCATAATCAGGTTAGATAGAACTACACTTGTGAGAAATCTTAAACCCTTGGAGGAAAATGGATTGGTAAGAGATATATCAATAGAAGGTTCTAGAAATCGTCAACTAAAATTAACGGATAAGGGAGTTGAAGTCTATAGATCAGCAGAGGGGCTTTGGGAAAAAGCACAAATTTTTTTTGAAGAATATTTAGGGATAGATAATATAAATAACTTAACAGCAATACTTTCTAAAATTGAGGCATTAGTGCCTTAATTTTTCAAGGTTATCGTGTATATACACGATAACCTTGAAAATATACAATAATTAATTAGATGATATTGATACTTTAAAGTATGAGATTAATGGAGGTTAAAATGAAAGATTTAATAAGAAATAAAGTTAAAAAGTATTTGTTAGAAAACAAAGAAAATTGGAATTCTGAAACCAATGACCGTATTTATGATGAACCAATAATTAAATTTGCATCTGCAGAGGACCCATTATTTAAGGAGTATAAAAGCATTATTGGTAAAAAACATTTTACGCCGAAGGAAGTATATGAGAAGGAATTTGGGGAAAATAGCTATCAGGGAGGAACCGTAATAAGTGTTGTTCTGCCTATAAATGAGAAAATCAGGAAAGCCAACAGGGCACAGAAAGAATGGGCATCAAAAGAATTAATAGCTTCTTCTTCCTTTGATTTTGAGAATGATGTTTCTCAATATTTAACCGATATATTAACCGAGATGGGATATAAGACAGTGGCTCCTAGCAATACTAAATGGTTCAAAAAGATCATTAAACTTAAAGGACCAATTTCAAATTGGTCGGAGCGTCATGCTGCTTATGTAGCCGGACTTGGAACTTTTAGTTTAAATGAAGGGTTTATAACAGAAAAAGGTATGGCAATAAGGTTAGTATCTGTCGTTACTGAGCTAAAACTTGAACCGGATGTCCGGGAAGCTAAGAATCATATGGGAAACTGTCTGTATTACAATAATGGAACTTGTGGAGCGTGCATTAAAAGATGTCCTGTCAACGCTCTTAGTAAAAAAGGGCATAACAAATGGAAGTGTTATCATCATGTATATGTGGCTACTGAAAAAAAGTTTGGAGCTTCACAGTGTAGTTTGTGCCAAACTAGTGTGCCTTGTGAATATAGAAATCCCACATTGGCATTCGCGAAACAGTGAGTTGAATTTTTGATATAAGTCACAGCTAGAAATTTTTAAAATCTATATAATTGTCAGTGCGCTGACTTTAGGTTATCCGAAATATCAATGTGTAATGAGAAGAAAAGAAGTCATTATAGAACTGTTAGAGGTATTATTAGCATCTGGTCATATAAACAAATATTTATTTTAACTAAAAAATGTCACTTGAAAAATTACCTTACAAGTGGCATTTTTTATATTGGAATAATTCAATATAAATTAATAAAATTATTATCATTTTTAAGTGAATTTTCTATGAAATGTTTTTCAGAAAGCGATAAAAGTTTATTAAGAAAGTCAACAATTAAAAGTTCTTTCTTAGGAAAGTAATATTGAACTAATTCCTTTAAATGCAATATTACTAGCGGCATTTGCTAAATCTTCCAAAGACATATTTGAGTCCAGATTAAACCATTCAATATACATAGACATAATTCCAGAAGCAGTGAATTCAGCATATAAGTTTAACACTTCTTTATTGTTGTTAAGAGTTTTATAAAATCTTTCGACCAAGGTATCTTTTAATATTTTTTTTACTTTAATCAAAAGAAAATTGTAAGAATTGGCATGGATTAGTTTTTGATAAAAATCAAAATCTTCATTAATCACATCATTTAAACTGGTGAAAAAAGCATACTCATTAAATTGATCATTAAAAAAGTCACATTTATCTAAAATAAGTAAAAACTTATCAATGATTTCATTTTCTATTTTATCGAAGATGTCATCAATACTTGAATAATGCATATAGAACGTTTTACGATTTATGTTTGCATTTTCAGCTAGTTCCTTTATAGTAATTTGTGAAACGTCTTTTTCTTTTAAAAGATTCATTAATGCATCTCTGATACTTTTCTGAGTTTTTCCAATACGACGATCTGTTTTTTCTAGGTGTTTATTCATAATATCCTCCTAAGGTAACACTTTTTTCAAATATGAGTATTAAACAACAAGTGCTTAATTTTTGACCATTGTCAATTGATTATAGAGTAATTATAATACAACTATGAGTGTTAATCAACATGTGTTACATTTATGCTTTGAATACTGATTTTATCTAGTTATTTGTGGAGGAATAATATATGATTTATAAAAAATTATGTTTAATTGTTTTATCAGGAGTAATACTTACATTACTAATTGGATGTAGCAAATCAACAACTGCATCCCAAAAGAATTTATCTGAAATAAAACAAGTAAAAGTTGAAAATATTAAAAGCAAAAGTATTGACAGCGTATCGGAATTATCTGGGACATTACAACCTTTAGAAGAAACAAAAGTTTCATTTGAGGTTTCAGGCACAATAAATTCTTTGAATGTAAAAGAAGGGAATTATGTAAATAAAGACGATATTTTAGCAACTGTAGATAATAAAAATTATGAGTTACAGGTAAGCCAGGCTCAAGCAAATGTTGACAAGGCTTCGGCAGCAGTAAGGCAAGTAGAAAAGGGAGCTAGGGAACAGGAAGTTCAGCAAGCTAAATTAAAAGTTGAACAAGCGGAAACTGCGTATAATCAAGCAGGAGTTGATTTTAGCAGAAATAAAACATTATTTGAAGCAGGAGCTATAACTCAAAGTGACTATGAAAAATTTCAAAATAGTGAAATTGCAGCACAAAAAGATCTAGAAGCTGCAAAGCAGGCATATTCTTTAATTACTGAAGGTGCGACAGAAGAAGAAAAGGAGCAAGCAAGTGCAACGTATAATCAAGCGAATTCAGCAAAAGAACAAGCAGAACTAGCACTTTTAAAAACCTCTCTTAAATCACCAATAAACGGAGTTGTAATATCTAAATCCATTTCTCAAGGACAGCTAATATCAGCAGGGACTCCAGCTTATACAATAGGAAATGTAGACAAGCTTAAGGTTCTGCTGTCAGTTCCAGATTACGAAATTTCTTCATGGAAAATTGGAGATAATGTATCAGCAAAGTTATATGATGATTCAATGGATGGAACAGTAACTAATATATTTGCGGCGACAAATGAAAATACTGGCAGCATAAATGTAGAAGTTACAATAGATAATACAGATCATAAATGGCATTCTGGACAGGTAGTTGCATGCAGCCATAGTTCAGAGGATAGACAAGGTCTTTTTTTGCCTAAAGAGGCTGTTATAAGTACTGGAGGTTCATCACCTTATGTTTTCATTTTAAAAGATAATAAGGCAATAAAAACAAAGGTTGAAATTGGGGTGTTAAAAAATAATGAATTAGAAATTAAATCTGGTGTAAATCAGAGTGATAGTGTAATCATTGAGGGAATGGATAGACTTTCAGATAATGATGACGTAAAAGTATTAGGGAGTGATGAATAGTGATTGACTTTGTAGTTAGGAAAAAGAAAATAACAATATTAATTTTTGTAATAGCTGTAATAGGTGGATTATATAGCTTTATTACATTAACAAGACAGGAATCACCAGATATTACTAGTCACACTGCTATAGTCACAACTATATTACCAGGTGCAGCATCTGAAAGTGTAGAAAATGATATAACCAAGAAATTAGAAAATAAGGTAAAAGAAATCAAAGGAATAAAATCAATTACTTCTGAGTCTCGAGAAAATGTATCGATTATTACTATAGAGTTAGATAAGTATCAAAAGCCAAAGGAAAAGTGGGATGAGTTAAGAAAAAAAGTAAAAGATACAGAAGTGGATCTTCCTGATAATGCAAAAACACCACAAGTAAATGACGAGTTATCAAAAACTTTTATTCAGACCTTAAACATAACTGGTGATTCTTTTGATGATCTGTATAATGCAAGAGAGTCAATAGAAAGATGGAAAGATCAACTTAAAACTGTACAAGGAGTAACTGATGTTACAGTAGTAGGAATGCCTGGAAAGCAAGTAAGGGTAGATTTGGACACACAAAAAATGTATAACTATGGGATATCATGGAAACAGGTATCAGCAGCAATCAAGGGGGATAGAGATAAAACGCCACTTGGAAATTTAGATAATGAAAATCATAGATATCAGCTAAAATTAGATGAAACATATGATCCAGAAAGTTTAAACCAAATAATTATTTCAACAACTAAAGAAGGAAATCCAATTTATTTAAGAGATATAGGAAAGGCATACATGTCTACTGAAAAAATTGATCATTATGTGTATTATAATGGTAAACCAGCAGTAAGCATAACTATTAATTCTGGAAATGGAACAGACCTGCCATCGATGCAAAAAAATGTTACTGAAAAAATAGAGAGTTTTAAAAATTCATTACCATCAGGAATTCAATTTGAAAATGTATATTCTGCAAATGAACGATTAGAGGAATTGTTTAGTAATCTTGCACATGAAATGATAGTAGCTATTGCTTCAGTTTTGCTTATATGTTCTTTAGGATTAAGTCTTATTGATTCGCTTATTGTTGCATTTGCTATACCAATATCGATGTCTGCAGGCTTAATGATGGCGCCAGTATTTGGAGTTACTTTTAATCAAATAACTATATATGGATTAATCGTAGTTCTCGGGATTCTTGTAGATGATGCAGTAGTTGTAAATGACAATATTGATAGGCATATGCTTGAATTAAATGAGTCTATTAATGAAGCTGTAATCAATGGTCCTAAGGAAGTGTTTACTTCTATTTTAACAGCTACCTTAGCAACAATCTGTACTTTTATTCCTATAGCTTTCTTACCAGGAATGACAGGAGAATTTGCTCGTCCGTTACCGGTTGTTGTTACATTTGCAATGATAGCGTCAATGTTTATGTCACTTACTATCATACCAATTTTTCGTCAATGGCACGGTAAAAAGCACAGAATTAAAGATGAAGATAAAAACAAACCTGCTGGACTTTTAGGAAGACAAATTAAGATGATTACCAATATATATGCAAATAAGTTTATGCCAAAAATTCTAAAGAGTCCGTTAAAATTTGTTATTATAGCAATACTAATTACAGTAGTATCTTATTCTTTGCTGCTTTTTATACCAATACAACTTTTTCCAAAAGCAGATAGGTCTGAATTTCTTATTAATATAACAAATCAAACTGGAAGCAGTATAAAAGATACTAAAGAAATTGTAGAAGCTGTATCAAAATGGGTGAGCTCACAGCCAAATGTAAAATTAGTATCAGCTTATGCAGGAGGGCCTGCTCCAGCTATGTTTGTAGCAGATGAAAGTATCGGAGATGGTGAAGAATATGGGCAAATTCTAGTTAAAGTTGATACAAAAAAAGTTTCTTCGGAAAATCTTATAAAAGAATGGAATAAGGAATTAAAAGAGATTTTCCCGCAGGCAGAAGTTATACCAAAGCAATTAGAACTTGGATTGCCAGTAGGAAAACTTGTAGTAATAAGAATTTATGGACAAGACATTGAAAAATTACGAACTATTGCACAAGAAGTAAAGGGGAAATTAAAATCTATTAATGGAGTTGCAAATATCAAAGATAACATAGGTATCGATAATTATAGTTACAAGGTAGAAATAAATAAGTCAGTAATGGATAAAATGAGTGTAAACTATTCAGATATAACTAGTACTATTCGTTTGGTAAACGATGGAATAACGGTAGACAAATTTGATGATAAAAAAGATTTATCAGATATAGTAATGTATTTAAGGAAATCAAATGAAGATCCTATGATTGATTTTCAGCGATTAAGTGTTCCAAATGCGATGGGAGAACAAGTACCTTTAATGCAGCTTGTTAAGATTACTCCGTCTTTTGCAATCAATTCAATTACTCATCGTAACCTAGAAAGATATGTTGAAATATCTGCTGATGTTACGGGTAATATCACAGCTGATGCAGCTATGAAGCAAATCAAACAAGAAATGAAAAAAATAGAACTACCAAGTGGATATACATGGGAAGGTGGAGGAGAAACTGTTGAATCAGTAGATATTTTTGCAGATCTAATTAAACTTTTAGCAGTAGCAGCTATTTTAATTATGGTGCTTATAATTTTGCAATTCTATTCATTCAGTATACCTGCAATAATTGCAAGTACGTTTCTTTTAGCTTTTGGAGGCAGCATGATTGGATTATTTATTACAGGAAAGCAGCTTGGTTTTATGGCAATGCTTGGAGTTATTACATTAATAGGAATTGTCGCGAGAAATGGTATTGTACTTATTGAATTTATAGAAGATGAACGAAAAAATGGTGTTGAACTTAATCAAGCAGTTATTATGGCTGGTGAAGCAAGACTTCGTCCAGTTATGTTGACAGCGCTTACGGCAGTAGTAGGCCTTATACCAATGGCAATAACAGGAGAAGTGCTTTTTAAGCCTATGGCAATATCTATTATTTTTGGTTTGATGTACGCTACGATACTCACACTTGTAGTTGTTCCAGCTTTTTATGTTATAATTGCTAAGTGGAAAAACAAGTTATGAAATTTTTAAATAACAGACTTATAATTTGCACTTATTGTGTGTATTATAGGAACAGATATCACTTCATTGAGAATTGCTTTACCTATACCCAAAAAAGAGGAAGGGGAATATGTATGAATTCATATGTGCTTAGCTTTCAGGAAGTTGACAAAACAATGCTTTCCATGGTCGGAGGGAAAGGTGCTAACTTAGGAGAACTATCCAACGCTCATGGAATCAAAGTACCACAAGGTTTTTGTGTTACCACAGAAGCATATAAAAAGATAACTGGACATAATGAGGAACTTAATGGTTTATTAGATGAATTATCTCATCTTAGGGCAGAAGATAGAGAAAAGGTTGGTGAACTTAGTAAGAAAGTTCGCAGGGTTGTCGAAGAAATAGCTATCCCTAAAGACATTAATGAAGAGATTACCAGCCTTCTCTCCATACTTGGGGAAAAAAATGCCTATGCAGTACGATCCAGCGCAACTGCAGAGGATTTACCGACAGCCTCCTTTGCTGGCCAGCAGGATACGTATTTGAACATTATCGGAAGAGAGGCAATCCTAAAACATATCAGCAAGTGCTGGGCATCGCTATTTACCGAGAGGGCAGTAACTTACCGCATTCAAAACAGTTTCGATCACCGCAAAGTCCAACTGTCTGTGGTTGTTCAGAAGATGGTTTTCCCAGAGGTGTCAGGAATTTTGTTTACTGCTGATCCTGTCACTTCAAATAGGAAGGTGTTATCCATTGATGCCAGTTTCGGACTTGGTGAGGCTTTGGTCTCTGGCCTTGTGAATGCTGATAACTATAAAGTGCGTAACGGCAAGATAATTGATAAGAAAATATCCACCAAGAAGCTGGCTATTTATGCCTTGAAAGATGGCGGTACGAAAGAACAGGAGATTGAACTTGAGATGCAGAATATGCAAGCGCTGAAGGATGAGCAGATTTTGCAGCTTGAGCGCATGGGCAGAAAGGTCGAAGAACATTTCGGTACTCCACAGGACATCGAATGGTGTTTGGCTGATGATGCATTTTATATTGTCCAGAGTCGGCCAATCACAACTTTATACCCCATCCCTGAAGTAAATGATGGGGAAAATCACGTTTATTTATCTGTTGGTCATCAACAAATGATGACTGACCCATTGAAACCCTTGGGAATGTCTTTAATGGAGTTAATATCTTTTGGTCTCAGGCTTAAAGCTGGTGGAAGGTTGTTTGTTGATGTCACACAAATGCTGGCTTCACCTGACAGCAGAAAAATGTTATTTAATAACATGGGGCAGCACGATCCTCTCATGAAAGACGCACTTATGACCATAATAGAGCGAGATTTCATAAAATGTTTACCAAATGATACGAAGGAGCAGAGTTCTGATAATAGTAATAAAGGTGCGCCACCTGTGGATCCTCAAGCACAAATCGAAAACAATCCGTCAATCGTTTCTGATTTGATTAAGAAAAGTCAAACCTCCATAGAAGAGTTAAAACAAAACATCCAAGGGAAATCAGCAACAGATTTAATTGATTTTATACTAGAAGATATCAAGGAGTTAAAGAGGATATTATTTGACCCACAAAGCTCAGCCGTATTTATGGCGGCTATAAATGCTTCATATTGGATCAATGAAAAAATGAACGAATGGTTAGGCGAAAAAAACGCTGCAGACACGCTTTCTCAATCTGTACCAAACAATATTACTTCGGAAATGGGTTTGGAGTTAATGGATGTGGCAGATGTGGTTCGACCTTATCCAGAAGTAATTGAGTATTTAGAACATATAAAAGATGATAACTTTTTGGAGAAATTAGTTAAGTTTGATGGTGGTCAGGAAGCCCGAGAGGCAATCCTGTTTTATCTTGACAAATACGGAATGAGATGCAGCGGAGAAATTGATATTACTAAACCCCGCTTTAGTGAAAAGCCAACTGCACTTGTCCCTATGATTCTCAGTAACATCAGAAATTTTGAGCCTAATGCCAGTCATCTAAAATTTGAGAAAGGCCGACAGGAAGCTTTGGAAAAAGAAAAAGAGTTATTAGAGAGAGTGAATAAGTTGCCGGATGGTGAAGAAAAAGTCAAAGAAACAAAGCAAATGATTTCCCTAATTCGGAATTTCATTGGATATCGTGAATATCCAAAATACGGCATGGTTAGTCGCTACTTTGTTTATAAGCAGGCTTTACTGAAAGAAGGCGAGCGACTCGTACAGACAAATGTTATTCATGAAAAAGAAGATATATATTACCTCACTTTTGAAGAACTTCGCGAAGTCATAATCACAAATAAACTGGATTATGATATCATAAAAAAGCGAAAAGAAGAGCACAAATTATTTGAAAAACTAACTCCTCCACGTGTTATCCTCTCTGATGGTGAAATCATTTCAGGTAAGTACAAACGAGAAAATCTCCCAGAGGGAGCAATTGTAGGTCTGCCTGTTTCTTCTGGAGTTATTGAGGGAAGAGCTTGTGTCATCTTAAACATGGAAGATGCTGATTTAGAAGATGGAGATATATTAGTCACCGCGTTTACTGACCCTGGATGGACACCATTATTCGTATCCATAAAAGGTCTAGTCACCGAAGTTGGTGGATTGATGACCCATGGAGCAGTTATCGCACGTGAATATGGCTTGCCGGCAGTTGTGGGAGTAGAAAATGCTACCAAACTGATAAAGGATGGGCAACGAATTCGCGTGCATGGAACAGAAGGATATGTAGAAATCCTATAATGGGGAAGATGCTATCTTCCTCCTAGGGGATTAAATTAATCTGACTACTTTTAAATTATTGAAAGGACTATATCATTCTCTTCATAATGAAATATAAAATAGGGATATATTTATAAATATACTTAATTGGGTAAATGTTATAAAGATTTAAAATGCTTTTGCTGGATTGTAAATTATAATAGTTTATAGAAGATAGGGTAGTTGAAATTATAGATGGTAGAATTTTAGCGATGTTTATTATAATAATGTCATGGAATTTTGCGGATAGGAGTTCGGTGCGCTTCGCCTCCACCATAAAATCCACAATTTAAAATTCACCCTGTGAAGTGGACAAATGAAAAAATGAAATTTATGGTTATCGTAGGTTATTTGGTACTGTATAAGTGTAATTGTTAGACCGGTAAAAATGGTTAAATGATTGCACTTATTTTAATTTATAATTAAGGGAGTAATTGGTCTGACGATGGGTTATTTGGATTAACCACATCCGTAAATAAAACTGTCAGCCATCGCTTGTTATAAACATTCGATTAAGCAGGTTGAAACCATATAGGCTTTCGTGTAACTAACCAAAATGAATTGTAATAAGTGTAGGTGGAGACAATTACAAAAATAAAGTTGGAGGTTGCTTATGATAAGTGTAGGAATTGATGTATCAAAAGAAAAAAGTACAGTATGTATCTTAAAACCATACGGCGAGATCGTCAGATCTCCATATGAGATTACACATACGGAAAGTCAGATGGCGGAATTAGCATTGATGATAAAATGTTTTGATGATGAAGTAAGAGTTATAATGGAGGCAACAGGTAATTATCATTTACCAGTGCTTAGTTTTCTTAAAGAACATGGAATTTTTGTAGCTGTTATTAATCCGTTGATAATGAAAAAATATTCTAACATAATTCTTAGAAAAGGAAAAACAGATAAGCTAGATTCTATAAAGATTGCCAATTATGGTTTGGATAATTGGTTTCATTTAACTAATCATGAGTCTAGTAAAGACGTTTATGTGCAGCTACGTCTTCTTGGAAGACAGTACGGGCACTACATAAAACTCAAGATAGAAAGCAAATTCTCCTTAACTACAATGCTTGATTATACAATGCCAGGAATTAAAACAGCATTGAAGAGTCGTTCTGATAAACCAGAAAAAGATAAATTAAATGATTTTGTAGAAGAATACTGGCATTATGATAATATTACACAAAAAAGTAAAAAACAATTTATTAACAGTTATAAAACTTGGGCAAAAAAGAAGGGATATCACCAAAGCGAAGTGAAAGCCATAAAGATATATGACTTAGCTCAGCAAGGAATCTCTACCTTATCTTCCAATGCTCCATAGACCAAAATGTTAGTATTGGAAGCAGTTCGAGTTCTTCGTGAAATAGATAAAACTCTTGCATTGATTTTATCACAAATGCAGGAATTAGCAAAATCTTTAAAGGAGTACACTGTTGTTCGTGAAATGAGTGGAGTGGGTGACATTATCGCACCGAGACTTATAGCAGAGATAGGTGATATTAGAAGATTTCATAGTGGAAAGGCATTGATAGCTTATGCAGGTATAGATGCACCTCCATATCAATCAGGTCAGTTTACAGGAACACGTCGACGAATTTCAAAAAGAGGATCATCGGTATTAAGAAAAACTGGATATGAAGTAATGAAATGTCTTAAAAGTAATAAACCCGACGCGGACGCAGTGTATTTATTTATAATAAAAAAAGAAGCTGAGGGAAAGGCATCTAAAGTTGCCAAAATAGCTGGATTGAATAAGTTTCTGAGAATTTACTATGCAAGAGTGAAAGAAGTATATAAAAATTAAAAAGTTGAATAATAAAATAATAATTTATTTAGCTAGAGCAAAAAAAATAAAAAATGTTCTGGCTAATTAGCATACAGAAAAATAAGTAAAAGTAAATTTAAAAACCTGCTCTAAAAGTATTGACTTTTATTAGCAGGTTTTAGTTCTTAGATATTTAGAAAATGGGTTTGTATCTTTATAGGTAAGAAATTTAGCATATACAAAGGTGAACTGTAGAACAAATGATGTAAACTTTTTTTGTAGTTAAGTTCTTATAGTAATAGTTATTAAATTAACTAACACAACGAGTTAAGTTAGTACAATATTTTCTAAAATGGATATACATAAGAAGTATCTGGATTAGGATCTTTTTCAATTTGCTCGGCAACTATAATTGGATCCACCTCATCTCCAGAAGTATTAGTTTTAATTTTTCCTTTTACTTTTATCCAGGCGCCATTATCGAAAGATCCTAGATTGTTATCATCACATTCAATTCCTGCAACTTGTAGGTCAGCAGCACAGCACACCATCATAAATCTACTTAGTATAAATTCATTTACTTTTAAATCTAAATCTTTACCTTTATATACGAAACCTGACATTTCTATTTCTTTACCTATATATTTATTAGGATTTCCTAGAATCTCATCAAGAGAAAGTACAAAATTTTTAGGATTCACTTGTATAATATTATTTTCAATATCTAACTGATTTTTATCAACTTTGCCTTCCCCGTCACTTTCAGTTTTTCCACTATATAATTCATAGGCTGAGTTAGAAAGCAGAGTATTCTTCAAATCATTATTTTGATTGGAAGGGTTATTTGAACTTTTAGAAAAATCAGTATTTGATGAAGTATTAGAATTTATATTTACATCACCTGTTGTAACTGCGGAGTTTGTATTAGTATTTTGCATAAAAAATGTCATGATTAATGGAATTATAAAAATCATATAATTTTTAAGTTTGATTTTTTTCTTTTTATTGCGAAAGCTGTCTGTAATTAAAAATAGTGCAATTATAAACATTGATATCATTCCAAAGATTACAAATGGAATTATTCTTGGATGTACATACATTATTATTTCATTATTGCTAATAATTCTAAAGTAAAATGCTGAAAAGCCTAATAATATCAATATCTTAATAATTATATCTAAATTTAATTTTTTCATATTATTCATCTCCTAATTAAAGTATCCTATAATAAAATATACTAACAAGTAATTCTTAATATTCTAGAGTGATTTTAGATTAATAAGAATGACAAATGATACAAGAAGAATAACAAATATTAATTTAAGTACAAACTTCTTTTTAAAACTGCCAAAAAGCATAATGGTGTTTTTAATATCCAGCATAGGGCCTGCTACTAGAAAACCCATTATTGAATTTATTGAAAATTGTTTTAAAAAGCCTTTTGCAATAAATGCATCTGAAGTTGAACAAACTGAAAGTAAGAAGGATAATAGCATCATTAATAAAAGTGAAATTCTGCTATCCTTTGGAACAAACATATTATTATTTATGGATACTACAGTTTGAAAAATACTAGATAAAAAAGTACCAATAATCATAAATTTACCTATATTAAAAAATTCATCTCCTGCATGAATAAATACTGCTTTAATCTTTTTCAATTTACTCTTTGAATAAACAGAGCTATCATCACAAAAGCCACAGTTACATTCAATGATAGTATCATCATTTTTTAAAATATTCTCATTTTTCTTTGTGCAAAACTGCATAATTAAACCTACTAAAATAGAGATTATTATTCCAGCAGTTATCCTATAAATTACTACTGATTTCATTCCTTGAAAAGCATATATAGTTGAAATAATTGCTATTGGATTTACTATTGGTGCTGCGAGCATAAAAGTAACTCCAGCTGCTATCGGTATTTTCTTTTTTATAAGGCCCTTAACAACAGGGATTGTCCCACAATCACATATTGGAAATAGTAAACCTGCTAAAGCAGCGATTATGCACGATAAAAAAATATTCTTTGGAAATATCTTGATAAAGGTTTCTCTGGATATACAAATTTGTATTATTGAAGATACAAAACTTCCAACTAAGATGAAGGGAAAGCCTTGAATCAAGATACTTATAAATACAGTATAAAATCTTTTAAACTCATCATAATATTTATTATATATACTAGGATCAGACATTGATAAAGTAACTAAAAAGATAAATAAAAACATTAGTAGACTTATATAAAATAATGTTTTTAAATAAAAATTTTGATTTTGGCTAATTTCTATATATTCTTCTTGATAAAGTTCTTTTATATTTAATGAAGAAACATGCTCTAGAAGATGAGCTGTTTCATTAATATTTCTAATTTCTTTTTGAATATTTCTAAATTCCTTTTTGTTTAATTTGCTCACATTATTTAAGACTATAGTATTGCTATTAAAAATATGAGGAACTAGCATACCTTTCATATTTCTAAAAAGTATAGAAAAATTTTTTACATCAATTACAGTTATTATGTCATCAATTCCACATAATTTTTTTATATTTTTATCATTGAATATATTAATAATAGCATTAGAATTTTCCATGCCATTTACTTCGATGAAAATTCTATCTGGAGAATATTCGCATATGATTTGTTTTATATAATTTGCAGTAATATTATCATTTCCATCATTTTTTATTGCAATAATTTTATTGTTTCTTTTTGAATTATTAAAGTCAGATCTTATTTCACATTTGCCAAACTCATTTTGAATAATCACAATGGTTTCATTTTGTAGTTCATCACTTTTAAGCATGGAATTTATGAAATTAGTTTTACCTGATCCAAGAAAGCCTAATACTATTTCAACTTTTATATTCATATTTCACCTCTCAATACTCATTAGATTATTCACATACCTCTTCAAATAAATCTTTTAATCTAGACTTACTAAATTCTTCTTTTATTTCTACTGCCCTGTAATAAAACTATCTGCATTATGATTATGATTATGATGCTTTATATATGCAGCATTTCTTAAATTAGGCATATTAAAGAAAATAACAAGTCAAAGATGCGGCATATATTTTGTGTCAGACAAGGAGGTATGTTTGACTAATAGCGGGCTATTAGATGAATATACCAACGAAGTCTGACACGAAATAGATTAGCATACTGACTTGTTATTTATTTTAATGTGCCTTATTATATTAATATTTTCCATCAACTATGATTTCATTTTCTTTATCTATTCTTATGTCTTTCTCAAAATTTATTGTTTTGCTAAAATATATTTTATTTAAAAACTCTCTAATTATTTTCGCCTGTGGATTTATTTTTTTCGGTTAATTACTCTTGAAAAGAAATATATAAGCCCTCCTATTGCCGATACAAAAAATCCAATTGGCCATCCAGAGTAATAGGCTAAAATTAACGATATCCATACTGAAAATAATGAAAAGATTAAGGATAAAACCATAACGAATTTTGGATTACTTGTTATGTAAGCACTTGCACCAGTAGGAACAACAAGTAAACTAAAACAAAGTAATGCACCAACTATAGGTACTGTAACGGCAGAAACTAATCCTAGTACCATCATGAACATTATTTCTATTAATCTAACAGATATTCCTCTTGATTCAGCAATATCTTTAGAAATAGACACAAGTAAAAGTGGCCTGTATAAGAAGATTATTCCTAAAAGGCAGATAACTCCTAAAATTGCTGTCTGAATTACTTGGGCATAGCTAATTCCTACGATTTGACCAAACAGAAGCGCATAAGCTCCTGCTGCATATTTATTGCTTATGCCCATAAATAATGCTCCCATTCCAAGAATGACAACAAGGCAGAGTGCAGTAATTATATCATTACGTTCTTTTCTGCTGAAAAGTCCAATTATTATTGCACCTCCAATTACAAATATAGATAATCCATACATAGGATTAATATTAAATAATATCGCTGCAGCTCCTCCAGAAAATCCAGCCTGAGGTAAGGCATGAGATGCAAAGGAATCTCCTCTGATAACTACAAAAAAACCAATAAGAGCACATAGCACAGCTATTATTGTTCCGCTAATCCAAGCGTGAATCATAAATGCCTCTGTAAATAGTCCGAGGTTATTCATTAGATATCATCCCTCCTTTTTTGATTTCCGGAAAGCTTACGAATTTCTCTTTTATTCTGGAAAGTACATAAAAAACTAATACAAGAACAGATATAAAAAAGCTCACAGGCCAGCCCCTTCCATAAGGAGGCCAATAGAAGCTGTCATAAGCTAGAACAACTCCAAGGCATACACTTAAAATTCCAATAACAGCTGATAATAACATTGCAAAATTCATTTTATGAGTAAGCCTCATAGCAGCTGCAGCGGGACCAATCAGGAGAGCACTACTTAAGAGAGAACCCATAATGAGTGAGCCTTCCTCAACTACAAAGGCTAATAGTATTATAAATATAACGCCTATTAAAGTGATATTAACACCTCTGGTTTTTGCAAGATCAGAGTCTATAGAGCATAATAAAATGGGTCTATAGAAAATAGAAAATACAAGGATAGTAGCTATTGTAAGAAAAGCTACTACATATATTGTAGTAGGGTTAACCACAAAAATAGACCCAAATAAAATGAGCATAGGTTCGCTTGACTTTTGAGTAAGATGAGTATCGAAGTATAAAAATAATGCCTGCACACCTAAAGCAATTGATAGAACTACACCAGTAGATAAATCTTTTTCTTTGGCTTTAGTTCCTAAAAGTTCCACACCGATAGCTGCCAAAACTCCGAAACCAAAAAAGCCCCACAAGGAATTAATTCCAGATAAAAATATAATAGCTGCACCTGCACCACCAAAATCCGCAATAGCATGAGCTGCAAATGTTTGACCTTTAATAATCACAAATACCCCTATAACTCCAGAGATGGCAGCAACAATGCTGCCAAGAATTAGAGCACGTAAAACTTGTGTACTTTCGAAAAAACCTGGTGCAAATAAAAAAGTTAAAAATTCTTTCATTAAAGCACCTCCGACTTTTTGCAATGGTAGTCATCTACTGGGGAATATTGTTCACCTAATACTATGATTCTTCCTTTTACATTTAACACTTCTACTGGATAGCCATATAGTTTACTTAATACATCACTACGAAATACCTCATTAACCTGTCCCATTACAGCATTTCCATCTGCTAAATATACAACTCTGTCCATTGCACCTAAAAGGGGATTCATATCATGAGCTACTAAAATTACAGCTATACCTCTTTCAAGGCCTATACGTGATACTAAATTTATTATTTCATAAGCACTTTTAATGTCTAGGTTTGATAAAGGTTCATCTAGAAGAAGTATTTTGGGATTTGTAAGCAAAGCTTGAGCTATAAGAAGTCTTTGCTGCTCTCCTCCAGATAGTTTCCCAACTGGTGCATCTGCATATCTCATTGCATCTACTGCTTCTAATATTTCATTTACAAGTTTTTTTTTCTTTTTATTTGGAAAGGGAATTCCAAATTTATGTCCATCAAGACCAAGGGCTACTAAATCACGGCTTCTTAATGGAACATTAGGATCTAAAAATATTTTCTGAGGTACATATCCAATTATATGTTTTACATCCTTTTCTTTCCTACTAGAGATTATTACATTTCCATTTGTAGGTTGTAATAAGCCTAAAATCACCTTAAGAAGTGTAGATTTTCCTGCTCCATTGGCACCAATGAGTCCTATAAATTCTCCTGGATACACGTTAATATTTACATCTTTAAGTACTAAATGTTCACCAAAGCTTACTTTAATATTATCAAGAGACAATATAGGTTTTGATTGATTTAAGTTACTCTCATTTATCATGAAAGTTTCTCCGTAGAAACGCCATCTTTTAAAGCTTTAACTATGTTTTCAGCTTCAGCCTGCATCCAAGTTTGATATGTGTGGTTTGGAGGCATAGTTTCATATACACCTACAATAGGAATATTATTATCTTTTGCAAGCTGTAATAGAGCAGTAGTTGAATCATCAATAGCTTGTTGATTGTATAAGAATACTTTTACTTGTTTGTTTTTAAGAAGGTCTTCCTGTATTTTTACATTTTGTGGAGAAGGATCAGTATCATTCATTATTGAAGCTTGATAATCCCATGGAGTCTTTACTTCTAAATTAGCAGCTTCTAGTAAGTAATCCGCTACAGGTTCTGTAACAGCAACACCTGTCTTAGCATACGAATCTTGAATTTGTTTTAAATCATCGTTGTAAGCTTTTAGTGAATCATTAAATTTGCTTAAATTACCTTCAAAGTAATCTTTTTTATCAGGCAACTGATTTTCTAGATTTTTTGCAATAAGCTTTGCAACCTGTGGCATAGTATCGGGTTTATACCAAAGATGAGGATTTTTTGTATCATCACCATAGTTAAGAGATTTAGCTACATCAATTACTGTTCTATTTGAATTTGAAGAACTTTCTTCAAGTTTGTCCATAAAGTCATCATAACCTAAACCATTTTCAACAATTAATGTTGCTTTACTTACAGCCTCTGAATCTTTAGTATTTGATTCATAAGAATGAGGGTCTGTACCAACATCACTCATAATTGCTGTTACTGACACATAATCCCCACCAATTTGTTTTATAACATCAGCATATTCATTTTCTGCACCAACAGCTTGAACTACTTTATCATCAGTCTTTGAACTAGATGAATTCGAATTAGAAGAAGAGTTTTGAGCACTACATCCTGCTACTCCTAAGAATAACGAAAGTGAAAGCGCAGATACTTTTAATACACTTTTAGCTTTGCTTTTGATAATAAAATCATATTGTTTCATTTTCACACCACCTATAAAATTGTAAATGCATTTCGTTTGCATTTACATATACCATAATCCTATAATTTTTATTTGTCAAGGCTCTTAAAAATATTATTTATAATCCAAAAGTGAAACCTGAGTTCATAAAGAGATGCAGAAATTAGTAAATATCTGTTAAAATTAAACGCTTAGAATGTAAAACAATTTATGAAATAAACTATTACCAAGATAAGTCTATTTTTTCTCGTTACAATCCCGATATATGATATATATATAAATTTAATACAAGAATGGTATATATGAATACTATTCTTATATTTTTTTATATACACGAATATAATTTATTTAAATGAAAATGCAAATTTGTCGCAATAAGGAGAGTTTACATGGAAACAAAAATAGATATAATATCTGGATTTTTAGGTGCAGGAAAAACTACTTTAATAAAAAAATTAATTGATGAGAAGTTTAAAGACGAAAAAATAGCAATTATAGAAAATGAATTTGGTGAAGTTTCAATTGACGGAGATATTTTAAAAGAGTTGAAGCTTAATATAAAAGAAATAAAATCAGGCTGCATATGTTGTAGTCTTGCAGGTGATTTAAAAGATTCTGTTAAAAGTATAATAGAATTATATTCTCCAGAAAGAATATTAATTGAACCTTCAGGAGTGGCAAAATTAAGCGATGTGATTAAAGCATGTGAAAGTTTAGAGGATGATTGTAATATTAAAATTAATATGTTAGTTACAGTTTTAGATGTTTTTAATGCAAAAATATATATAAAAAATTTTGGGGAATTTTATAAAGATCAAATTAAAAATGCAAAAACAATTATTTTAACTAGAATAGAAAATGTTTCTGAAGAAAAAATTAAAGAAACAGTAAGAATAATAGAAGAAATAAATCCACATGCGAAAATAATTAGAGAAGTTTTAAATAAAATAGACTTTAGTGAAATAATAAATAAAAAATTATTTAATTCAGAGGAAGAAGAAAAGCAGCTTAAAAATTATAAATTAATTCGTAAAAATAATTTAAGAAATGCTACATATATAAAGTATCACAATCATAATGCAGATAGTATGTTTAGTACTTGGTCATTAGAAACAAAAAAAGAATTTAGTGAGTATAAATTAAAAGAATTATTTGAAGAAATTACAGAAGACAAAGATTATGGTTTTATACTAAGAGGTAAAGGCATAGTAAAATTAGATACAGGAAAGAGCATTCAATTTCATTACGTACCTGGAAAATTTGCAATAAGTGATATAAATGAACAAGAAATTAGTAAGATATGCATTATTGGAAGTAATATAAATAAAAATAAGTTAAATTACTTATTTAAAGGGATTTATAAATAATTTAAAGGATATTTTTTGAGGTGAAATATGAATACAAAAGTAGAAATAGTGATTGGATTTCTTGGCTCTGGAAAAACGAGTTTTATAAATTCTAAGTTACAAGGAGAAGAATTACAAGATGGAACTATTGTTGTTATCCAAGATGAATTTGGAAACTGTGAAATAAAAAATAGCTTAAATAATCAAAACCAAATTATCGTAATTAAAACTGGTGAAGATGAAGAAATCAGTGCAGATTATATAAAAAAAATTATAAGTATATATACTCCAAATAGAATTTTTATTGAAACAAATGGCATGAAAGAGTCTACGCATATTATTAATATATTTAATGATAAAGAGATAAGAAAAATATGTAAGATTGATGATATAATAAGTGTAATTGATGTAATAAAATTTCCTATGTATTTTCGAAATATGAAAAGTATAGTTAGTACTCATATTTTTAATAGTGAAACGATAATTTTAAACAATACAAATCAGTTAGAAAAAAAAGAATTTTTAAGCATACAAAAAGAAATTGAAAATATTAATGAAACAGCCAATATGTTGGAACATGTCAGCGGAGTAAATAATGGAAAATCAAACGAAGAAGAGTATGAAGGGATAGAAAGAGATAATATTTCGATTTTTAATGCTTTTTTCTATGCAAGTCTTGGAATATTTTTATTTATCGTAATTACACTGGTGTCATTAAATATTAAAATATATGGTATATATTTAGATAGATTTAAAAAATTTTATGATGTGTTTATAAGCATATTGATTCAAGGGTTTCCTTTCATTCTTATTGGGAGCTTTGTATCTTCAATAATACAAATTTGCATATCTAGGGACACGTTTATTAAAATATTTTCAAAGAACATTTTTTTATCTTGTATAATTGCAGCTTTTGCAGGTCTATTATTCCCAATATGCGACTGTGGGACAATCCCTATAGTTAAAGGACTTATGAAAAAGAAAATTCCTATAGCAGCAGGAATTACTTTTATGCTAGCAGCACCAATTGTAAATCCAATAGCAATTATTGCAACTATCTATGCTTTTCCGGAAATGAAATCTGTAGCAATTTACAGATATGACAAATATGAAAATAATTCTTGACCGATCGTTCTCAAAATGTTATTATTAACACTATGCTAGGAGGGAAGTTAATGGGACGAAGTAGGGAGTTTGATGAAAATGTAGTTCTCCATAAAGCAATGGAATTATTTTGGGAACAAGGCTATGAAAAGACATCTATGAACGATTTAGTAGAGCATATGGGAATACATCGTAGAAGTTTATATGATACCTTCGGCGATAAGCATACATTATTTTTAAAAATAATAGATTGTTACGAAAAATTAATAGAAGAAAAAATACAAGCTGTAATTTTACATGCGGAAACATCAAAACAAGCGATACAATTTATCTTTGATTTTATTATTGAAGGGTATGAGGATAGGCAATGGGGGTGCTTAATTGTAAATTCAGCAACTGAGATGGCTCTTCGAGATAAAGAGGTAGAAGAAAAGACAAAAGAAGCATTTATGCAAAGTGAGCATCTTCTTGCAGATCTTGTTCGTAAAGGGCAACAAACAGGTCAATTTTCCTGTGATTATGATGCTGAAGTTTTAGCAGAAATCTTGCAAAATACTTTGCTTGGAATCCGTGTGCTTTTAAGAACCTCAGCGAGCAAAGAAAAAATGCATCGTATAGCTGATTTTTTTGTAAATCTGTTAAATAAATAATTTTTTATACTAATTAGAATGATAATTCTCAAAAACGTGTTTATATTATTCTAGAATCCTGTTACACAATAAAGAGAGTAGAACCACTATATAAATCATTAAGGCACATGAAAATATATAACAAGTCCAAAGTTGCCAATATAAGTTCCTGTATGCAGCATAGCTGCTCTTTTCTAAGGGGTGGAGATTTTTTTCTTGAATCTATTGAATAAATAATTTTTTACACTAATTAGAATGATTGTTCTCAAAAATGTCCTTATGTTTCTTTAAAATCCTGACTCATGCAAAAGGTAATTTATGTATGTAATAATAGAAAGTAAAAAATCATGTGAAGGAGAGAGTTTAATGAAAACAGTATTTGAGCCATTTAAATTGGCGGGTATAACATTTTCTAACAAAATTATTAGATCAGCAACTTTTGAAGGAGTGGGCGATGAAAATGGTAAACCTACAGATCAATTAATTAAAAAGTACGAAGCATTAGCTAAAGGAGGGGTTGGTGGAATTATTACTGGCTTTATTGGAGTTGGTCAGCAAGGAAAGGCTTCAGATAATATGGTTATGATTAATAAAGATGAAAATATTGAGATTTTAAAAAAATTAACGAAGAGAATGCATGAAATGGAAACACCAGTTATTGCACAACTTAATCATTGTGGAGGTCAGTCAAAAGAAGAAAGTGCACATATGCCAATTGTTGCACCTTCTAAAATATCTGACTATAAAGCAAAAGAAATGACTAAAGCTGAAATTTTAGAAGTAATAGAAATGTTTGTTCAAGGAATAAAAAATGCAAAAGAAGCAGGTTTTGATGGTGTACAAATTCATTTGGCACATGGATACTTACTTTCAGAATTTATATCGCCAAGAATGAACAGGAGAAAAGATGAATGGGGAGGAAGTACAGAAAATAGATTTAGAATTATTAAAATGATATTTGAAAAAGCTAGGAAGGAAGTTTCGGATTATCCAATGATTGTAAAAATAAATGGATATGAAACCTTAAAAAATGGTATGACAATTGAAGAGTCTGTAAAAATAGCTAAACTATTAGAGCAGGTGGGATGCGACGGAATTGAAGTTTCAAATGGAACATTAAAAGCTGGACTGGCAACAATGCGCGGGCAGGTGCCATGGAAAATGATAATAGCTCAAAATGAGAAGTTAAATAAAATGCCAGAATTTATGAAAAACTTTGTTGGTATAGTTGCAAAGAAAACAGTACCACAACCTCAGCCGAAAAGCTTATATAATTTAGAAGCAGCCATGTCAATCAAGAAAGCTGTAAATATTCCAGTTATTCTAGTGGGAGGAATAACGAAATTAGAAGAAATAGAAGACTTAATTGATAATTATAAATTTGATGCAATTTCAATGTCAAGACCACTTATAATCGAATCAGACTTAGTAAATAAATTCAAAACAGGAAAGCAGACACAGTCAAAATGTATACAATGCAATTTCTGTATAGTCGGTGTGGAAAAGGGATCACTTAAATGCTATTACGGGAATGTTCCAGTAAGCAAGTCTTAGCATTTACTAGATAATTGATTTTTCATATTATTAATGTCTGTAATAATGGAAACATAAAGGTCCGTGAAGAGTACAAAAATTAATGAGGAGTGAATTAAAATGAGTTTAATAAATGTAAATGAAGAAAAATGTATAAAATGTGGATTGTGTGTAGAGGAATGTCCATTAGGAGTATTAAAACTAGAATCTACTGGTCCAAAAGAAGTGAATCCTAATGCATGTTTTGCTTGTGGTCATTGTGTAGCTATATGCCCCAAAGAAGCTATAGATAATAATAAATCACCATTAGCTATGCAAAGTGAGATTGGAGAAGTTAAAAAATTAAATGCAGAAGAAGCAAAGAATTTTATTAGAGCACGACGATCTATTCGTTCTTATAAGAATACACCAGTTGAAAGAGAAAAGTTAATGGAGCTTGTTGATGTTGCTCATTTGGCTCCAACTGCAAGTAATTCACAAGGGATATCTTATCTAATAATAGATGATAAAAAAGCAATTCAATTAGCTGTTGAGGAATGTATTAACTGGTTTGAAAATGATCCAACTTGGAGCAATATGCTAGCTGTTATGATAAAAGGTTATAAAGAAAATAAAGTTGATACTATTTTAAGAGATGCACCTAGTATAATTTTAACTTTGGCTGATGATGATTTTTATAATGGTAGAGAAAATTCTATGATTTCATTATCGTATCTTGAATTATATGCTCCATCTCTTGGACTTGGATCATGCTGGGCAGGAATATTTGAGATTTGCGCTCGTAGTGAGAATTCACCAATAAATAATATTTTTAATATTCCAGAAAAAAAGAAAATAACAGGAGCTGTAATGGTAGGATATCCCAAGTATAGTTACAAAAGATTTACAGATAGACAACCATTATCTGCTTCATTTTATGAAAATTAAATGATTAAATAGATTTACTTTGGAGGTATAACCAATTCTCAGCCAAGTCAAAGAGAAAAGTTCCTTCAAGATATTAATCACAAAATTTAATAGTTAATTGTAATGTTTAAAAAGAGAGATTATGAAAAAATCTCTCTTTTTTTGGGTTATGCAGAAAGACCAACTGTTAAAAGTCAAATAATTTATATTAGTAGATGATTTGCACAATCTGCCTGTTGTTGATTTAAGACATTAAGCATTATTTCATTTTTCTGTATTCAGAAGGCGAAACTGAATATTCTTTTTTGAATATTTTTGAAAAAGCTAGTTGATCATCAAAACCTAAAGAATTAGCTATGATAGAAATAGGTAATTCTTTAGTCGTTAATAATTTACAGGCTTTTTTTAATTTTAATTCAATGAGGTATCTTTTAGGCGATAACTCATATTTTTGGCTGAAAATTTTAGCTAGGTAGTTAGGATGTATTCCAAACATTCTGGCGATATCTACAATTTTTATTTTTTCTGGATAATTTATATCCAGAAAAAATTTGATTTCGTCGTCTAGTGAGTTTTTAAAACCAAAATCTTCATTAAAATTTAAATCTTCATATAACGAAGACATAATATCAAATAAGATACTATTAGCTTTAAAATAATTACTTGTTGAAGATCCTTGCAACTCAATTATTTTGAATATGTTTTCTTTGTACTTATTTATATCCAAGTTATGAAAAACATAAATTTCGTTGGTAGAGTTCATAAGTTGATAAGTATACATTTGAGAATTAATTCCTAAAAAGCCAATCCAAACATAGTGCCAAGGATTTTCTGAATCTGCTTCGTAATATGCCACTTTATTAGAAGGGATGATAAATGCATCTCCTTCAGCAACTGTAAATATATGGTCGTTGATATGTAACTATTTATATTACAAAAAAACAATTCTATCATTTAGAACCCTACAAGGGTTTGATGAACGATCCTAATGGATTAGTATATTTTAATGGTCTGTATCATGTTTTCTTTCAGTGGAATAGAGTTGAATTAAATCATTCTTATAAAGAATGGGGACTATTTACTTCTGAGAACATGATATCCTGGAATTTCTTTGGGAGTGCGTTGCTACCAGATCAATACTATGATTTTCATGGTGTATATTCAGGTAGCGGGTATGAAATCGATGACCAATTGTATTTATTTTATACCGGTAATAGTAGATTTGATGGAAAAAGAAAAAGTTATCAATGTTTAGCTATTTCGGAAGATGGCAAAAGGTATCTAAAGAAAGGTCCTATTTTAACCACACCAAAAGAATATACTGAACATTTTAGAGATCCCAGGGGATTCAAGGGAAAAGAAAATCCTTTTCTTATGGTAATTGGAGGGCAGTTACGTAATGGATATGGAGCTATTGCACTTTGTCGTTCACAAGATGGTGTTAATTGGGAATACGTAAATAAGTTAGCAATTTCTAATTCATGTCAAATGATTGAGTGTCCTGATTTGTTCAATATTGATGAAACTGATATTTTAATATATTTCCCACAGAAAAGGGATAATAAAAAATATGAAAGTCTTTCAAGTTTTGCAGCATATAAATTTGGGAAATTCAATGAAGCTGATGGAATTTTCGATTCAAGTAATTTAGATTCTGATTTTAAATTAAGGCTTTGTTAAAGAATAGTGTTGATAATTTTATTGTCAATTTCGGCACATATATATTTATCATTATTAGACTGTATGTCACGATTAAATACTGTCATTAAATCATCGAAATTTAATTCTTTACTTGGCCATAATTGTTTGAATAATAAAAATACATCGTTAAAATCTTCAATTTTTGAATCTCTAATTATTACATCCATATATTAATACTCCTTAATATATACTATTTGTCTTTAATTTACAATTGTCCGTTTATTTAATTATATATCACATAGTTGCAAAATTACAAATACTTAACATAAACTATATATAAATTGCTTCTCTAATTCTAAAGTCCTTTAATTTTGTGTCAGAATGACAGGTATGAGATTGTACCAACAGATTTTTACTCTTAATAGTATCTTTCCCTGTGTTAAAGATTTCCAACCACTTGAACCAATACATATAATTAGTAAGGTATTTAGTTGCAACGACATTAAACTGTACATACACTTCTTTAGTTTGCTATGGAAAGCGTTAATATGCTGTATTGAACATGATATTATGATATGGCTATTGAATTACATCTGATTGTTGCCATATCACTAAAATAAACCAATTTTAAAAACCCAGAAGCCTTTAAAATCAAGGCTTCCGGGAATTTGTTTTTGAAGCGCCGGAAACATTTGGTAAGGAACAGCTAGCACCGATTTCAGGTCCTATTTGGTGTGTATATCTCTAGTTATTGTGCCGCCAGTGCCCCGCGGATAATGGCTTGCTCCAGTACAACCGCAGCGGCTGTACCCACTAGCGTAATGAGCTCGTCGCTCGACAGGTTACTGGTGTATGAACCCAGGGCGAGGCAGAAAATTGTGTCACCGTCCCACTGCGTGTGGTTTGGGGAGATGGCTCGGGCCATTCCGTCTTCGGCGAGTGCTGCCACCCGGTTGGCTTCTGCTTTAGTCAGCCGCGCTGTTGTAGTTACTAGTGCGATTGTTGTATTCCTGGTCTGCCTGGACTTCGGTACCGGCACACCGGACAGCATCGCCTGGGTCTGGTTGACAAAGGTTCCGTCAGGATTTAGCGCTCCTACGACGATACGTCCATCACACCATACATCTCCGACGGGATTGACCACCGCCAGGGCCGCCACCACGGGGCCGCCTGGAATGCTAATGGAGGCAGTACCAAGTCCTGACTTCATTGGCCTACCGTAGATTTTTCCCGCCGTTGCTCCCGCTCCGGCACCCACATTTCCTTCCGGCACGGGACATGCATTTGCAGCCTGGCAGGCGGCGTAGGCAAGGGTCGCATTAGGCGGGGGTGAGCCCTTGGCGTAGGGGAGGTCGTAGATGACCGCCGCGGGTACAAGAGGTACATCGTCGATCCCTTGCTTAACGAGCCAGCGCATCACACCGCCTGCGGCCGGCAGCCCGAAGAAACTGCCGCCGGTGAGGAGGACGCCATATACAGGATACTCTGCAGTACCGGGGCGGATGATATCGGTATTCTGTGTGCCGGGACTACCTCCGCTTACGGATACGCCGGGGACTGCCCCATCCGGGCAGAGAATCACCGTGCATCCCGTACGGCCGCTTTTGTCCTCAGCATTCCCCACTAGGATACCGGGAACATCAGTAAGTCCTCCCATAGTGGTTGTTTGCATTTTTCCATATTTCACCATGCTTATAATCTCCTTTATCGAAAAATATTGTTATTGATGATTTATTACTGCAGCTCACACATGTGAGTAATCCGTGACGTACCAATGACTTCGTCACAATGATCCAATGCATTTACCTGAAAATATGGACAATCGGAATTAACACAAATATCTGTCTCAAATCCGGTACGAGGGGTACATTTTACTTACATTTGCAGGCGTGTTATGAAAATCGAGCCAAAGGATTATACCGCGTGCCGGCCCGCATCGTATTGTAGGTTTTCTAGTAAAACGATTCATCCAGTCAGTTCTGATTCCTACTACGGGACATTCAGGTTCCATCCATCTATTCAAACTGGTTATTAGACACATTATATGTCAATTAAGATAAAAATGTTACTGGCAAACAGCGTGATGATTAGAAGTATGCGGAACCAGATTGGGAGTATTGCATGTTTATTTTGAGGCGGCCTAAAGCAAGATTGCAGCCTCCGGCCTTTATAAATAAGAGTTTCCGAAGGATGTTTTTTTCTTACTCATTTTATGAGGTAAATAACAATGAAAATACCAATAATATCAAAAATTAAAAAAACAAGAGCAGACCCTAAAAATAGTTTATGAGGAGACACTTATAATTACAAAAGATTATTTAAATATTTATAAGATAATTGTATTAAAGATTTTATGAATGTATTATATAATGGAACAAGTAAAATAATAAGATATGAAGAAAGATAGAGAGAAAAAATGAATATTGCAGTTACAACTACGAGAGAAGCAGATGAGAGTTTAAATTATAAAGCAAAAGGTATATCTAAAGATTTAAATATATCATATATAAAAAGAGGTAATTTTAGTATCAAAAAAACAATTATAAAAGGCGGTTTTGATTACGTATTAGTAGTTGAAAAAGATAAGATTGTCATAAAGGGAGAGGATAGTACACTATTTTGGCATCCTAATATGTCAGAACTTAAGATTAAATCAATAAGACAAGGCAATAAAGATATTATGATAGAGGCAATGAAATTAGAAGAAGGAAATAGTATATTAGATTGTACTTTAGGTCTTGCAGGTGATTCTCTTGTTTTTTCAGCAGTTGTTGGAGAAAAGGGATATGTAGTAGGGACGGAAGTTAATAAGTATATAGCTTATTTAAGTAAATGTGGATTAGAAGACTATAATAAAGTTAATAGTGAAGCTATAGATAATATAAGGGTCGTTAATGAGTCATATGAAGGTTATATCTTAAAGCAAAGTGATAATAGCTTTGATGTAGTATATTTTGATCCTATGTTTAAAGAACCAAACAGAAAGTCAGCATCAATAAATGCATTTAGGGATTTTGCAGATCACAAAGGATTAACAAAATACATTTTAATGGAAGCACTTAGAGTGTGTAAAAAAAGAGTTGTTATTAAAGAAAGACAAGGTTTTAATGATTTTGAAAAGCTAGGAATAGAAAAATATTATGGAGGCAAAAAAAACGGTGCAATTATTTATGGAGTAATTGAAAAAATAAATAAGTAATTTGTTAGCGGATTTTAAAGGCCGTGCTTCGCCTCCACCATGAACCCACGACAATTGTCGTGGGTATTTTAATTTAAAGAATATTAGATTTATTAGAATTAATATCAAGGTTTATCCATGTTCTAATCATTTAATCTAAATTTCTCGTTCAATTGTTCTTTATTAAAAGTAATCTTTTGAGGCAGATAGGCATACTTTACGTATTTATAAATGTAAGGTGAAGTACTGATTTATAAGGATTGAGTGTAATTGTTAAAAAAAACACAAAGAATTCTAAAGTAACTAAACATAAATTAAAGTTACTTAATATTTTAAATTTTCAGACAAAATGATATTATCTAATTACACCAAACAACAACAAAAAAATATTAAATATAAAATGTAAATG
>JARLHR010000212.1 GCA_031292145.1 Clostridium sp.
AAGAGCAAATGGTGCTGATATTAGTGAAGCATCAATAAGTGGTGTTAAGATTGGTCTTATGGGACCTCTTGCTGGAGTTGGGGATCCAATATTCTGGGGAACATTAAGACCAGTACTAGCAGCTTTAGGTGCAGGACTTGCACTTACTGGAAGTATTATTGGACCATTAATATTCTTTATAGGATTTAATGCAATAAGACTTGCAACAAATTGGTATGGAATGTTCTATGGATATGAAAAAGGAACTCAATTAGTTTCTGACATGTCAGGAAATAAACTTAGATATCTCACAGAAGGATCTTCAGTACTTGGATTATTAGTTATAGGTGGTCTTGTTTCGAAATGGACAAGTATTAATATACCATTTGTTCTTTCTAGGTATACACAGTCTGATGGAAAAGAAGTAGTTACAACTGTTCAAAGTGTATTAGATAGTTTAATGCCAGGAATGGTTCCATTATTATTAACATTTGCATGTATGTATCTATTAAAGAAAAGAGTAAATCCTTTATTAATAATATTTGGATTGTTTGCAGTAGGTATTTTAGGCGTTGCTTGTGGAATACTACAATAATCTTTAACTAAGGTACAATCAATAAAATAATTTAAAAAACCCACAATATATTGAGGTGATAATATAATTATCCACAATATACTGTGGGTTTTGTGCATAACTATTAAAAAATGTGCATTTCTGTGGATAATACTTAGGTAGATGAACGAAAATAATATGTTACTTATATGAAATATCAATTAATAAGAATGGTGTTTAAAATAATTAATAAAAGGAAATTTAGAATAAATGTTGAATGATTATTATTAAATAACACTAGTGTAACAAAAAGAAAAAGAGTATGTTTATATAATGTAGGAGAGAATTGTATGGAATCAAATGCAAGTGTAAAGATAGAAGCGGATAAGTTAATTAAAACAGAATATTTAATAAAAGATAAAAATGATATTATTATTGGTAGATTTACTGCATCAGAATTAACTGATACAAGTAAAACATACGATATAAATCTTAATTTTTACCGAGAATCTAGCTACGAACTTTTAAATGATACATTAGCACTTATTTTAAAGGCTACATTTAAGGATTCAAATATTTTCAAAGTAAATATTAGAGTTAATGAAAAAATAGATATTAAGCCATTTCTTGATTTAGGATTTATGTTAGAGGGAATACTTAGCCAAAATCAATATTTTAAAGGACAATATTATGATGAATTATCCTTTGGAATAACAAAAGTAGAATATAATAGAGCCAATAAATATTCATTTGTGGAGTTAAGTGGAAAAGGTATTGTTCTTAGAAATTTAACACCAGGTGATGCAAAAGAGATGCTTAAGTACTACGAAAAAAATAAAAATCATTTGGCACCATTTGAGCCAAGTAAGGATGTTAATTTCTATACACTAGAGACACAAAAAAGATTTTTGAGTAAGAGTTATAAAGAATTTTTTAATGGTACGAGCGTGGAGCTAGGTATTTTCAAACATGAGAAATTAATTGGAAAAGTAAAGCTCTCAAGAATTTTACATGGATCTTTTAAAAATGGAATATTAGGTTATTCAATGGATGAAGATGAACAGGGAAAGGGGTATATGAAGGAAAGTGTTAAGCTTTTACTTAAATATGCATTTAATGAATGTAATCTTCATAGAATAGAAGCGTCAGCTTTAATAGATAATGAAAAATCTAGGAGTGTATTAAAAAAATGTGGTTTTAAGTTAGTAGGAATAAATGAAAAATATCTTTTTATAAATGGAAAATGGGAAGATCATGCTACTTATTATATTTTAAAAGAAGATTTTGAGCAGCAGAATTCTTAGATTTGTTCTGATAGATCACTATGAGGCAAACATACTTCCTTGCTTCATGGGAAGTATACATCGTATCATGGATCTATTACTTTCTTTTATATGTCTAAAGTATTAAGAACATTATTACAATATAAAAGAGTATATTAATGAATTTAAGTAATTAACTAAGCCAAGTGTGTCAGTAATAGCATTTTGTAGAAAAAATAAGAATAAAATAGAATTATGAACTTAATATAAAAAAACTGGAGATATATAAATTATTTCACATAATATATATGTTAAGATGAAAAACGTCGCTGAGAGCGGTAAACAACATAACAAAATTAGCAAAAAGCTTTAAAATAAGGAGCTAAAAAAGATTTTAAAAAAGTTGTTGACAAGCTTAAAGCCAAGTGATAAGATAAGAAAGTCGCTTGAGGGCGATAAACAAAGTATTACAGCGAAAGTTGTAAGAAAGAAAATGGTCTTTGAAAATTGAACAGAATAAGATAAATACATTTAAGTAAACCAGCAATTTTTATTTGAGTAAGCTAAGATTAAACTTTTTATTGAGAGTTTGATCCTGGCTCAGGACGAA
>JARLHR010000213.1 GCA_031292145.1 Clostridium sp.
GATTCCCCAAAAGCATCGCCCTTAGACAAGCTATACTTTCCGGTAGCTTCATAAATACCCCTCTAGCTCAAAGCTTTGCTAGACTTCGTTTCCTACTTAATGACACCAGTTATCCAAGCCGTAGGCAGCAAGGGCTGATGAGTAGCTTTAAACTAAGCTGCTATTGCAAAATTATCTTCTGCGTTTACATTGTTGCATACTTGATTAAACTATTTATTTTGCTCTATTTTCTTAACAAAAGCTCATTTAACTTTTTCTTAAGAATTATATTAAAATCTATCAATTTCTTTTTTGTAAATAGTCTACAACACTCTTTTGTTCTTGACAAATTTCCTCCAATTCACCCGAATATAATTTTATACACATCGATTTTTTATTTTCAATCCCCACACATACTAAAGCATAGCTATTTTCTTCTTTTAGTTTTCTTAGTATCTCTTTTTCATACAAACCACTTACTCCTCTAACTTGATAACTTGAATAAACATTGCTATTTGAATTTTCTAATTCTAAATAGCACTCAGCTAATTGTTTGTTATCAAAAAGAACTAGAATTGATTCTCCATCACAATATTGAAAACAAGTGTTACCAGTATTTCTATTATTACTCATCTCCATTAATGTCCAGAACGGAGTACCTATATCTTCTTTACTTGGATAAATATTCATTAAATACTTGTCATTAATTTCATTTGATATATTTATAGCCTCTAATAGTTCGTTATAAATTTTTTCAAGCTCTTTTTCAGGTGTAAACTTCAAAAAACTAATTATATTTCTTATTACCAATAAATCAGAGCAAGATGCTAAGAAGCTAGCATTTTTCGAAAATATTAGTGGAAAATTTTTAGGTATGCATTTTGCATGTGCTATTGAAAAACATTTACTATTTATGTTTGTATTATCAATTAATGATTTCATATCATAAACAAATGTTATATATTCATCTTTTGTTATAATATTTCCGCATACTTTACATTCTTTATTGATATTTGCATCAACCTTTTCATTCCAATTAGTATTCATAGATTCGTAGGGCTTTTGCATCAAAGATATGAAAAAAAACACTAAAGCTCTAAACAAATCATCTTTAATGTTATTATTAAATATACTTTCCAATTCATAGATTTTTTTAATATTCCATTTTTTTAATAAAACTGAATATACGTAAAATAAAAGATTATCATTAACAAATGATAAATATTTGTTATCTTCTTTATCATTTGTTACCTTTAAAATACCTAAATTTATTAGTAACTTTACTTTTTTATCTATATCATTGATATTTATTAAATCAATTAAAACATCATGATAGAATACCGTATTTAAATTATTTTTTATTATCTTCTCTGATATTTTACATAATACTAACTTTAATAAATCCACATCTGAAAAGTATCCAATTTTTTTATCAATCCACTTCTTGTACAAATTCATTTCACTAATAGTAGCCTCTAAAACCAAATCTTTGTATGATTCTGCTACTATTTTCATCATAAATGGTTCCTTCATAAGCTCTATAGTTTCTCCTTTTGGTTCTCCAGTTGTATTATAATACCTACAATATTTCTCCCAAAATTCATTTACTTCATCTTCTGAAAGTTTATCAATAAAAATCCCTATTTTACCTTTGAATTCTAATGATTTTGTAAAATATGTATTTTCCCCCAAATAATTTATCGCTCCTTTAAAATGTGTAAAGTCATACCATATATCATTTTGATCATCACTTATCTTACAACTAAAAACAAATCTAAAACGTTTGTTAGAAAATTTCTTAGCTAAATCATTTAATTCTGCTATAAGTTCTTGCCTATTATTATTTTCATCAAGCCCATCAACAAAAATCAAAATCGTACTATCTGTTTGTACACAAATGTTTTCTAATCTATATATTAAATCTTGAAGTTTATAATCTCTATTAAGTAAAAAATTAAAATCTGACAGTAATGCATTTTCTAAAGATTTTCCTAATAAACCAGCATTGTAGAATAGAATTGGATATTCATTCTCATATTTTTTAATAATTGAGTAAATATGGTTAGTCTTTCCTATGCCAGATCTACCTATTATGCTATATATCTTCGCATAAGATTGCAAAAAATCATAGAAATTATCTATATATTTAATTCTGTCACAGTGTAAAGTCTCTATAATGGATTTATCCGATTGAACATTTGACATAACCTCTTTTAAGTTTATTTCTCGCTGTAGCTTACAATAATTAATTAAATTGCTAGCATTTAAACCATAAAAAATTCTCAAAGCTTCAGCTTTAAGTTCTTCATCAAGAGTAATTTGATAATTACTTTTAACATAAGATGAATTTGATATATTATTTTTTAGTTCCTTTTTAGTAATTGTATCAAATATTCTATTTTCAATACCATTTGTAACTATAGTAAATGGTGCCATATCATTTAAAAGTCTTGCATAACAAATTCCCTGTTCTACATCTTTATCTGTAATACAATGTCCCTCTCTCTTTACTTCAACCAGAAATATATTTTGAGAAATATCACCATTTTTTCTTTTATATACAATATCACTAAAAACATTTTTTGCTATCTTATTTTCTATCTCTTGTGCTCCTTGTCTTGGAATCATAATTTTAAAATTTGTTTCCACTTCCAACTCTTCTTCTTGAAAACCAAGTTCTCTAAAATATTTCAAAATAATACTTACCTTTACTTTTTCTTCATTCATATACATTACTAAATCCCCCTTACAAAAATATAATATATATGTTGCAATTAGTTTCCTACATTCTATCTCTAGATATTTACTTAGAATATAAACTTCTTGAATGTAGTTTTATTATTACAACATACATATACATATTAAAATTTTTTTAAGTTCACCTGTTGTGCTAGTTAAATGACTAGAATAACAGCTGAACTTAATATCTCTACGTTCACTAACCAAAAATTTAATACGTTGATTTAAGAACCTCAATTCTATCAATCAACGTATTAAATATTTATGATCAAATTCTGTGAACAAGCTTCTTAATTTTTTATAAGCTTTATTATTTCATCAACTTCTTATTTATATAAAGTTAAATATTATCATTAAATATGAATTTTTAGAATTCACATTTTTTATTTTTTTAAATCAAGAAGCTGTTACAAAAATGCTATCTTATCATTTTTACTTATTATTTTTAACAGTTATATCAATTTTATCATTTTGTATATATACTTTATTTATTGAAGATATATCAGATGATATAGTATTAACACTATCATCTTCACTTGAAAATACATTTAGTTGTCCATCTTTAATAAAATATATTGGTTTTTTAAATTCATTACTTGCAATTATCTTCTCCATATTTTCTACAACAGCTTTACCATTTTTGTAAATTGTATCAGTTCCATTATAAAAATAAGTATTAGAACCTATTCTTTGAATTGTTCCATGGCTGTCCTTTTGTTTTACTATTTTACCTACTATCTGTTTTTTATTCCCTTCATTTACTATTTCAACAAATTCATTATGAGGAGTTTCATAATAAATTCTATCACTATATAATCTAAATCCAAAATTATCTATATCATCTGTAACTTTGATAGTGTTACCACTATTAATATCATAATAGTATAACACGTCTTTTTTGTAGTATTGCTCATTTTCTTTTTTTGTATAATACACTCTATTTAAATTTACATTTTCATCTACACCATCTATTCCATAATCATTGCTTGAATTTAATATACTAATACCCTTTATTTCATTATCGCTCCCAGAAGCAATTTGTTTTGCATTTCCACTTAAATCAGTAATACCAATATTAATTATACTACCTTTAAAACTAAATGTTGAAAAAATAATAGTGTCTTTATTTAACATTACAACTTTATCATCATCAAACCAACCCGCCAAATCTGGTTTAAATTCAAAAACTTTTGAACTTTTTTGAGTTTTACTATCCCAAACATTAAGTGTAATTATATTTTTATCAACTTTTTTATCATATATCAATTTACCATATAATTCATTCCATACTAATACCTTGTAATTATTATTACCTATTACCTCTTTTTCATTATTCTTTGTCAAACATAGGATATCATCTTTTTCTTGATAAATAACCTCATTTTGACTTGTAATGGTTTTAACTTTACCATCATCGCTTATTTTAACTACATCTTTGCCATTATTTCTTATATAAATAGGATTATTATTTGAATTCCCACCATTTTGTGATAAATTAAACACTTCTCTGCTTCCATCACTACTTTTATAAACATTCACATTTTTGCCTTCAATACTATCATCTAAAATGCTTTTTTTATTTAACTTATTATCGTATGAGCACAGCTTATTTTCCTTATCTTCATAGTATATAGTCCCATCATCATAAACATACTTAATTTCTTCAATATCATCTGGCAACTTAACTTCCCCTTTAGAAACTGTATATTTATAATAATTTTCATTTTTAATGTACACTACGGGGATATCCTTTTGACTTACTTTCTTATTTGTTCCTAAATTACAACCTAAAAAACTTGTAATTTCAACAGATAATATTAGCAAAATTAATAGTTTCTTAAATTCTGTTTTCATTATTATAACCATTCCTTTCGCTTCGCTCAATGCATAAAATACAATGAACTGTTGTCGTTTCTTGGCTTTAGCGAATTACTTTGTATTGTTAATTTGTAGTGATAATAATTAACTACAAATCATATGGGGGCTGGTGAGTTGACTACTCCTATTTAGAGTGACATCACTATTATATGTGCATTTATATTCCCCCTCCAACAAGCACATAAATTAATTACAATTGCTCCTAATCACTTTAATATTTTTTCCTACTCACGCTTAATTTCTTTATCGAATTTATAGCCACAGAATCTACAAATCTTAGCTTTAAATTTAACTTTTTCAGCACACATTGGACATTCTTTCTCATAATTTAAGTTTTCAAATATCATTTCATTATTAGCATTATTTATTATATTTCTCTTTTCTTCATTTGCATGTTCTAACTCACTATTTAATTCTAATATTTTTTTTGTAATTTAGATAGAGCTTCTTCTTTTACAGTATATAAATTTTTAAAGTGTCTAAACATTAATGTTAGCAAAAAAGGTATTCCATCAAAAATTAGTAGCAATGCTAATGCTCCAGATTCATGAGTACCTGATGCTAAAAATAAAATTCCTATGAATGAAGTAATAATCCACCCAATCACTTCTAGTATTGTCCAAAAAATTTTCTTTCCAGGATTAGATTCATTTTTAATCTCTAGTAATGTAAGTTCTTTTTCATAACTTGAAATTTCTCTTTTAATTGATTCAATCTTTTCATCTTGTTTTTCAGTTAAATTTAAAGCAATATTGACATTATTCATTTAATTCCCCTCCTTTTATCATTCTATCAAATATTTAGAAAATAGAATATATTTTTCAATAATTTTGTATAAACTTCAATATTTCTTTTATTTTTCCAATATATTTTGTTCCTGCTCTTTCTCCATGAAAAACTAAATCTAGATATTTATCAGTAGTTCCAACAATCTTAGCTAGTTCCTTTTGTGAAATATTCATTTCAAGCATTCTTTTTTTGCACTCAATTCCAAATGTACTAAATTCTCTCTTTTGCCTAATCAAATACCGATCACCCTCTCTTTATTATTTTATTTGGCAAATATAATATTTTTTATGTTAATATTATGATGTATATATCCATCATATAAGTCAATTTTACCACAACCGAGAACTATTTCAATATAAAGTTCTCGATAATCATATAAATATTATTAATTCTTTGAGGAGGATGTATTATGTCATGTAATTTTAACAATATAGGAGATAGAATCTCCAAACGTCTATCCGAACTTGGTCTTAAGCAAATTGATATTTCTAAACAAACTGGACTTTCAAAAAATACAGTTAGTAATTATATTAACAATGTTCGAATTCCAGATACAGAATCATGTTACAAACTTTCAAAAGTCCTCTCAGTATCAATGGAATGGATTCTAACAGGTAATGATAATAATAAAACATCAATTAATCAATTTACTCCATTCATCGGTGGTGGTATTGATGCTAATTCTAACATTTTGAATAAAACTTTAGACAAAAGAGAATTTCAACTTTTAAACTCCTTTAGTTGCTTAAATGAATTAGATAAAAAAGCAGTTGAAAATATTATTGATGCCTTCCTAAAAAGATTGAAATTTAATTGCTATAATTCTGAGAGATCTGCTGAAATATTCATTGCAGAAGATTCTAATGATAAGTAATCTTTTATTTTTTGTCTTTTTATGATGGATTTTTCTATCATGAATATAATATTAATTTCTTATAAATTATTTGATATAAAAAAATATCCCATATATAATTAAGATAGAAAAATTTAATTATATATGAGATATGTTGTCTACTTTATACCCATTACGTTTGACATTATTTAAACTTCCAATTAATATTGGTTTCTTTGGAATACTAATTGGAACATTAAAATTCTTTTATACAACGAGTTTTTCTTAATTGTTCCAATGTTCCATAATATAATAAATATTATAAATAATAAATTTATTACTATGATCTTAATAATCTTCTATTAATATATCTATATCTATATTAATAGAAGATTGTATGGAACAATGGAACATATTATTTTTTTTACTTTATATAAAAGAAAATTTCCTGTTCCATTATTTTTTTAATTATCTTTTATAATCTGGAACAGTACCTATAACATTGTTTTAATATTAAAACAATATTAACTCTTTATTTTTTATTCTTTCAAGCTTACTCGGTTTAGATTTTATAAAATCATCGTCATTATAATATGTTATCTCACCATTTTGAATCAATTCATCTATAAAATCTAAACCGATATTTTTTAGTTTATCTATATTCCGTACTTCATAATACCATCCTTTAGCATTTTCTTTATTAAACTTTTTTCTATATTTGACATCTTGATATATATATCCTGATTTAAATAAATGTTTCTTAAATTCATTTTCTATTAATAATGTTATATCACTTTTAGATGCTTCTACAAAATTAGCAATTATTGTTCTTATTTTCGATGGTGATATATATAATTTTTTATTATATATACAATATCCATTTTCAGGTTTTCCAATAACTTTATCTGTAAATTTATTATCTATTGCTTGTTGATATTCGATCAGCATATTTTTATAATCATCATTTAATGAATTAGAATCATTTAAACGTAATACATTTTCTCTAAAATTATCTATTATACATTCAAATGCTTCTTCTAAGTCAATTTCATTATTAGCTCCCAATTTTATAAGAGCTTCAGACATTAAAGTAATTCCATGAATTACATTGATTGCGTTACTTAATATTCTATCTATGAATCCAATTTCATCTAGTTTTAATTTTCTTATTTTTAGTTCTACCCTTTCCCTTTCTTTTATTATTTCTTCATCTTTTAGATTCATTATATCAATAACCATTTGTTTTCCAATTCCTTTTAATATTTCTTGGTTATCACATAAAGTTCTAAAATTTCTAGTATATTCAGGATTGGTATTCCTTTTTTCAGAAGTCATAAATATCAAATTAAATCTTTCATATAATGCACTTTCAGAACCAATCCCCTCTTCTCCTGTAATTATTATTGGATTGTTATGATCATATTCATTGATATTCTGAGACTTAGTTCCCCTTTGGCTTCTAGCTCTATCATAATTATTTCTAAAAATTTCTGACCATTTATTTCTTTCTCCTAAACTCATTTTCCCCATTTTTAGTTCTTGAAGTATAATGCCACCAATATTGTTTGATGAAACATTTTTTAGGAAAGTAAAATTAGATTGACCTGTTAAATTATATTCACCTTTAGTATTATTGTTGGTCATTGTTGCAATAATTTTTACTGACGTCTCTGTTTTCCCAGCACCTTTGCTTCCATTCAAGCTAAATAGATGATTCTTTATTCCTAAGTCTTTATATCTAGCGTTTAGCAATTTGCAACCTACTTCACCTAAAACATTATAAACTATATCTTTAGTATTAAAATTTATTAAGGCTGGAACAACTTTATTTATTTCCTCACCTGTAGGTATCTTTATATTTAATATCTCATTATACATAGTGTTATTTGAACTAAATATTTTTCTAGAAACAGAACCATCTTTTAATAATGCTCCTTCTGGTGTTACTAAAATCCATTCATCATTGAATTTATACATACCATTCTTAGAAAATATAAAATTTTCTTCAAACATCTTATAATTTCTTACAAATGTTTTTAACTGAGCTAATTGTGCTTTAGTTCCTAAAAATGTACACTCCATAGTTGAGAATGTTTTATTAAAATTATCTGGTGTTAGGAAAAAATCATTAACATCAGCAACTATAGTATGTTTTTTAGTATGTTCTCCAACTCCTTTGATTGTCAATTTTAGTTTATCTGCTTGAGAAGAATCTTTTGATATAATATTTACAGCCTCTACTACAGTAAAATCAGCTATTTGTTCATTTCCTGAAAATATTCCTTTATAATTTTCTTTTAATTCACTTCCCCTAGAATCTATGCTTCTTTCAATAATTTCAGTAAGCTTACTATAAATTTCTTTTTTCTCCAACTCTTCTGTTTTCCAATGTTCAACCAAATCTGTTATATCAGAACCGACTTCCATATTATTTATTTTATAAAATTGTTTATTGAGTTTTTTTAATCCTAATAAGCAATTCTTTTTAATACCACCTGTATCTAAATATGTTGCTCTATCTAATTCATAAAATAATGTACCATCATATTTTTCTCCAGCTTCATCAAAATCACCAGCTATTATTACCTTGGTGTCTATAAATAATTCGTTATATTCTGAAACCCAATTTGAATTTGCACCTTTCATAAGTGAACATCCAACCATTCCATATTCCTTTAATGTGTTAACATCTTTTTCACCCTCTACAAACCAAATCCATTTCTTATGATAATCTTTTTTCTCTTCTTTCGCATAATTTATATTTTCACAATTATAAATTAAATTCTTCTTTTGTTCCGGCAATACATTCCCTGCAATCTTACCATTCGTTATATCATAGAATTTAAAAGTCTTTTTCTTTTTGGTTTCTTTTATCTTCTTTTTAATATACTTTCCATTCTTATAAACATATAAATCATTAAATGCATCATTTTTTAACGTCATTTCATACCTAGCTTTTATTGCTATAACTGTAGCCTCTTTAGCATCTTTATATAGATAGATTTCTTTTAATTCATATTCTAGATTACTAAATGAATAATCATACATTGGTGGATTCTTCTTAAGATACTCACTTTTAATTTTATCTAAATTTAATTCTTTAAGTTGGGTTATTATACTTTCAGCCTCATCTTTAAGTTCTTCACCCAAATTAATATTTAAATTAAATTTATAATTCATTTCTTTAATTATTTCACTTAATAATTTTTTATTCGAATAAATATTTTTCCCTACCTCTAAATCATTCATTTTTAAAGCTGTATATAGCTGAATTAAATCAATATGAACATTGCAAGCATAGCAATGACATGTCCCGTCATCATTTAATTGCATTGATGGCGATGAATCCTCATGGAAAGGGCAAAGAATGTTTGCCCCGATTCTTCCATCTACTTGAATATTAAATTTATTTAATATATCTATCTGTATTAATCCTGCACCAGCGAATATACTATTAATATCAAACCTATTGTTCATATTTAAAACTCTCCTCTGTACTTTTTAAATTCGCTTTTTATAATTTCTAGCATTTTTTCTTTTACTTTGATTCTACATTCAAATATAATTGCAGTTTCAGTAAATGATTTATGAAAATATTTAAATGTTTCTCTATCATAATAATCTAAATACTGTTTTCTAATATTTATCCAAACACGTTGTGGTATTTTACCTTTATCCGGCATATAGTAAAATTCATATACACCTTGCCTTTTTCGTTCATATCTTGTTATTGTTAATTCACCTTTACATTTATTTTTTATTTCTAATTCCATGCATTCTACTATTCTGTTCATTAATGTATCCTCCCAATTCTTCTTCAATCTTTTGATATAAATCTTCTGGGCATTTTACTCTTTCATTTTCTATTAGCGATAATTTACTAGGGCTAATTCCTAGTTTCAGTGCCAAATCAATTGCTTTTACTTTATTTTTTATTCTTTTAATCTTAATTTCATATCCTATATTCATAACTACCATCTCCCTAATTAAATTATTTGCAAAAAAATCAAGCTATAAATTATTTCAATTTACAACTTGATTATAAAAAAATTTTTTTTATTTTTTAAGGGGCAACTTTAGCCCCTAATCTTGCCCCTTATTTTTTAATAAATTTATAATTCCTGTAACTCTATCAATATCCTTTAACTCTTTATTCAATGTGGGAGTATCTAAGTTGTTTGCTTCCTTATTATTTTTAGCAATTTTATAGATATTTTTTTCTTTATTTAATTTCGGAATAATTTCTTTTATTTTATTCATAATAGACTCGAATCCTTTTGTTCTAGTTAAATCTTTTGAATAAATATATCCATTTTTAAAAACAGCAGACTTTAATTTACTCATTAATTTATCTTCAAATTTTATATTTTCTTTATTATTTTTATTTTCTTTATTATTTTTTGTCTTATAAAAATACGGATCAAATCTTATATAAATATCTTGTCTATTGGTAATAACATCTTGAACTAATAACATTTTTTTTAGGCATTTATTAAATTCCTTATTGTAATCTATATTATATTTTTCAATTATATGCATTAATAATACTTTATCTTGTAAATTTCTTAAATCCTTATTGTGTATTATTTCAATATCATTATTTTCAATTATCAATTCTTTTCCCAAGAGAATATCAAATAAAAAATATATTACTTCATTAGACGGTAACCCTACTTCTTTTGGTGATAAAAATTCAAATATAATCTCCCATAATTCTTTCATCAAATTTAACAAAAGATATGTTTTAATTTTATCTATTTTCTTTTGTTCCTTTATAATACTTATCCTATAATTATTATCAGTTAATTCAATGCTTTTTTGTTCTTCATCGCACTCCTCTGTTGTCTTCTCTGGTACTTCAACCTTTTTAAACCCTTTCGATATTTCTGATTCTCTAAATTCATTAAAATCCTTGAATTTGTTTTCTGCTTTCACATTTTTTTTAAGTTCCTTTAACATTTCTGTTCTTTCAGTTCTAATAATTTGTTCTCTATTTTGTATTTTATCTTCTTTTTTATTTTTATTAATGCCTTTGGTCATATACATAATCCAATATTCTGAATAAATATTTTTCTCAATATTCTTCCATTCATTGTTACTTAAATCTTTATTCTTGTCAGTAATACATTTTAATATGTACGATGAGATTATATCTTCAAATTCAATATTTCTATATTCTAAATCTATATCTTTATGTTTTAACATTTTCATACCATTTATAAACTTTTTATCATTTTCTAATCTTTTTTTTGAATCCTCTATTCTATTTTTAAAACTATCTATGAAGCTTAATGTATATATCCTACATATTTGATGATACATCAAAACACCCCCTACTTATATTAGTTATTTTACTGATTCAAATTTTCATTTTTTCATCACTCCATTTAATTTTTAATTCTTCTTATTTCTTAGTATAAGACATTAAAGAAGAAAGGAGATAAAAATTATGGAAAATAAATCACAATTATTAAAATTAGCTGGAAATTTAGGAGGAAGTTTATTAAAAGCAACTGCAATAACACTAATTACACAAATAGCAAATTCTAATTTAAGAAAATGTAGTAATGATATTAACGAAAAATTTATGCAAAACATACGCTATATGAAGAATAATAAAAATAATCTTTAAAAAGGAACTGTAAAATGTTCCTTTTTATTTAATGAAAGGATGATCACTGTGACACATGAAGAATTTAGAGAACAATTTTATTTTGAAACTGGAGAACTTATTGAAAGTGATTCTGAATTAGAGGAATACGCTGAAGCTTATGGCTATTCTCTTAGTGATAATACTTTTAATAAATCTAACTATTGGAGTTCATGTAACGATGATACTGATAAGTTAGATTTTTTTAGTTCTAACGTTATTGATGAATTAGATAATATTTTTAATTCTGTAGCTAATAGATGTAAAAAATCTATAAAAGAAACAGCTGAAACAATTATTTGGAATGAATTTATTTACTATACAAAAATCTTTTTATGTAAAAGCTTTTTATACTTCACTATAAAAGACGGAATAAAAAAAGGATATAACCATAAAGATTTGTAATACATCAAGGAGGTATTTTTATATGAGTTATTTAAACAATCTATCTGATACTGAATTATTAGGACTTATCATAAAGGAAAAATCTAATGAAATGATAAGTGATAATTTAGTTAATAAATTTTCTTCTCTTGATAATCTTTTGATTAATACTAGCGAAGAGGAACTTAAATCAATTAAAGGACTCAGTAATAAACGAATTGAACAAATTAAGGCTATTGCTGAAATTTCCAGAAGACTATATTCTAAATCAAATATAAAAAATTATAAAATTAATACACCTTCTGATATAGCTAACTATATCATGAACGACTTAAGATTTTTAAACCAAGAACATTTTATCGTAATTTCTCTAAATACTAAAAATATGATTCTGAATAGCAAAACTATATTCATAGGCACTTTGAATTCATCTCTCGTCCACCCTAGAGAGATATTTTTACAAGCAATAAAAAGTTCTGCTAATTCAATTATAGTTTGTCATAATCACCCTAGTGGAGATGTCAATCCATCTCAAGAGGATATTAATATTACTTTAAGACTTAAAGAATGTGGAAAGATATTAGGGATAAATTTAATTGATCATATTATAATTGGTGATACGAACCACAAAAGCTTAAAAGAAGATGGTGTTATTTAAAACATATATTATTTTAAATACTATAAAAATATAAACTCTATAATTAAAAATTTATACTATTGAGTCACTTAAATATCAATTGATTTGTTATTTAAGTGGCTTTTTAATAAGGAGGTTCTAATTATTATGCCTAAAGAAATTAAAGCTGTATGCTATGCTAGAGTATCTTCAAAAGAACAAGCGGAAAAAGAACTATCAATTCCTGCACAACTTGAAGCTATGAGAAAATATTGTAAAGAAAGAGGTTGGAAATTAGTTCATGAGTATATTGATTCCGGAAAATCAGCTAAAACTGCTGATAGACCTGAATTTCAAAATATGATTGCAATGGCTAAAAAACAAAATAAACATTTCAATGCTATTGTTGTTCATAAATTTGATAGATTTTCTCGAAACAGAGACGACCATGTAATATACAAATCTTTATTAAAACAATTTGGTATATTTGTATATTCTGTTACAGAACAAACTGATCCTGAAACTCCACATGGCTTTTTATTAGAAGGCATTATGGAAGTAATTTCTGAATTTTATAATTTAAATTTAAGAAATGAAGTTTTTAAAGGTATGAAAGAAAATACTAGAAAAGGATATTGGAATGGCGGCTCTGCTCCATATGCTTATAGAATACAAAAAATTTCTAATTCATCTGGTGGCGTTAAATCAATATTAGTTCCTGGTACTGATGAAGAAATTTCTATTGTTAAAAGGATATTTCACAATTATGTACATGATAATTATGGGTATAGAAAAATAGCATCTGATTTAAACATAGAAAGTATACCATCTAAAAATGGAACTCCATGGGCTTATACTTCTATACACACCATTCTTCATAATGAAATCTATATTGGTAATACTGTTTGGAATATTTATGATTATTCACATGGTAAAAAGAAAAAGCCTGAAGATGAATGGGTAAGACAAGAAAATACTCATACTGCCATAATAAGTAAAGAAGATTTTGACCTTGTTAAAGAAAAAAGTAAAAGTAGAATTAAAAATTCAAATCTATTTGAAGCTACAAATACCACCTTTATTTTACGCGGTTTACTAAGATGTCCCTATTGTGGAGCAAACATGGTTGGGAGTCAAAGTGGCTATAAAAAAGGTTCCAAAACTGTAAGAAAATATTATATGTGTGGAAATTATCAAAGAAGAGGCAAATCAGCTTGTAAATTTAAAAGCTTTAATAAGGAAAAATTTGAAGGAGCTGTTTTAAATTCTTTAACTAAAGAGTTTACTTTCCTTACGCTTGATAAGATTCTTGAAGAGGAAATAATTAAATATAGTAATGACAAACATAAAGAACGTGGTTTCAGTTTAAATAATCTTAAGCAGCAACTAGAATTATTGAATATGAGAATTGATTTAAGTAAAAAAGAATTAGAATTTACATCTGATAAAAATAAACTAAAAAAATATATAAATGAGTTAACTTTAGAAATTGATGCTAAATCTATTGAAATTGATAAACTTGAAAAAGAATTAACTGATTCAGTTGTTCCAAGTGATGATGTTGACATAATAAGAAATAAACTTAAAAATTTTCTTACACAAATTCACTTACAAACACCAGACATTCAAAATATGCTCTTGAAAGAACTTGTTGAATCAGTAACTATTAATCTTGTTAATAATACTATTTGTATTCATGTTATTATTAATTCAATTTCTTCAAGTGGTACTATATTTGATAAATATTTATATGCTAGTTTGTAGAATTTCCTTGCAGTAACCTCAACAAACCTAACAGCACATTTCGCTTTATTCGGCTTTTAATTTATATAAATAAGAAAGTGCCATCTATTAGTATCCGCAACTAATACATGGCACTTTCTTTAATCAATTTTTTTCTTTTTTAAATAAGCATTCGCTTAAAATTTGGTGGAGGCGAGGGGTCAGTGGCATCCATACTTTCATATGGCCCTGACTATATCTTATTCTGCAAATAATTTTATCTTTACAGAACCCTGGCATATTATAGAAGCTTAGTATCATTTATATCTTCTATCCTAGTATTTCA